>JAJRVM010000237.1 GCA_024277285.1 Planctomycetota bacterium | reverse complement strand
TCCCCCAACAAAGTCACAAACCGACGCATACACGCAAACGCAGAGTTGAGCAGTGTGAAGCGTCAATCGAGCTACCATTGGAAGACGGTTTGCCGGTTCGCACTGCGTGCAGTTACTGGCGGCGCGTCGGAGCGGACAGCAGCCAAATTGGCGGATGTTCCTCGTTCCACGTTGCGAAACTGGTCACGTCGCTCAGCATAGGTCGAATGCTTTCCGATCGGGCGACTTGCACAGGATCGCGCCGTACACGGATTTTGGGCGTCGGATTTCGGCATTTTTTGGTCATTGGGTGTTTCGTCATTCGTCATTGAGCGCCTTTCGCAGGTTCCCGCCACGCGCCATCGTTCCCGCCATGCACCATCGCGATGTTAATCTGTGCGGATTACGTTGGGTTCGCGTGTTCGGGGGGGTTGCCTAATGACGCGAACTCCACGAGGTCGATGTAACGGGTGGATTCCAGCGCCAAGGTGGACTGGTAAGTCGCGTCGGGAAGGCGTCCTCGCACCAAACCAATGGTCGCTCAACGCGAGGTTTTTGACACGGAAAGGCAAACGAAAGATGACACCCCACATGCCGTCATGGACCGTCTGTTGGCGATCACTTGCGATCGCACTCATTGTGACAACCCCAGCTCTTGCTGACGAGTACCGGTCGTCGGACTATGGCTCCGCCGGATCGTCAGATGCCGTGGCATATTCTCTGTCGGACGACCTGTCCGACTTTGATTCGTCGAGCGAGTTTGTGAATACCACAGCGACCGACGTCACGTACGCCGAACAAGCGGGCCCCTGTACTCAGTGTGGGGCCAGTCCGACCCAGTCCTGCGGCCACAGGAAGCTCAAGGCGCTGAACGCGAAAGTGCTCAAGTCGCATAAGTCGCTCTATTACAACAATAACTTTGATTATCTGTGCGACCCTGGTTACGACGCGTGGCACTTGGGCGACAGCATGAAACGGCGTGGGATTGGCGATTGGATCACAGTTGACGTTGGCGGCCAACTCCGCTTTCGACAGCACTCTGAACGTAACATGCGTGGGCTCGGTTTGACCGGCGTCGATGACGATTTCCTGCTCTACCGCACCCGTCTCTACGGCAACGTCGAGTTTGGCAATTCCGTTCGCGTTTTTGCCGAAGGGATCGACGCCACAAGTGAGTTTGAAGATTTCAAACCACGTCCCATCGAAGAAAACCGCTTGGATATGCTGAATCTGTTTGTTGATTTCCGCGTACTCGATCTCGACCAAGGCAGTTTGTGGGCACGTGCTGGGCGGCAGGAGTTGTTGTACGGCGATGAACGCGTGATTTCGCCACTCGATTGGGCCAATACGCGGCGCACGTTCGAGGGCTACAAGATGCTTTGGAGCGGCGAAGCGTGGGACGCGGACTTCTTCTACACCAATCCCATGCGTCTGAATCGGACGAAATTCGACAGCCCGAATCGCGACAAGGAGTTTATGGGTACATACTTGACCTACAAGAAGCTCCAGAACAACAAACTCGACCTCTACTACCTGGGCTACAACAACAACGTCGACAACGGTGGTGACTTCAACTACGACACTTTCGGCGCGCGATTGAAAGGCGATTGGGAAGTCTGGATGTGGGACTTTGAAGGTGCCTATCAGTCGGGTAATTTTGAAGGCAACAACCACGATGCCTCCTTCTATACCGCTGGTTTGGGCCGTAATTTTGAGTGCGTCAAATGGACGCCAACGTTGTGGGCCTACTACGACTGGGCTTCGGGCGATGCGATCCAAGGCAATGGTTACGACCACATGTTCCCATTGGCCCATAAGTACCTCGGTTTTATGGACCTTTTTGGACGTCGTAACATCACGGACGCCAATGTGCTGCTGACACTCAAGCCGCACCAACGTGTCAAGCTGCTGTTGTGGGGCCACGTTTTCCGACTGCAAGACGGCAACGACGTACCGTACAACGTCAACATGAGCCCCTTTAATCCGGGCAACCTGCCAGGAAGCAAGGACCTCGGAACGGAAATCGATTCGTTCGTATCGATGACGTTGACCGACCGCGCCAACTTGACAATCGGTTACTCGTATTTCTTCTCGGGCGACTACTATAGCACGACGGCGAACGCGCCGTACGATGGTGACGCCTCCTTCCTGTGGACCCAGTTCTCGCTTGGGTTCTAATCGGACGGATGATGATTGGCGGCCCGGGACGTCGTCCCGGGCATCGGGGGACGCAGCTTGACCGTAACCACTCGCGGTCGATTCTGCGTCCTTGCCATTGCGTCCTTGCCATTGCGTCCTTGCCATTTGGCCGTTCAAGAGATAACGGGGCGGCGCGAACGCCGCATCCTGGAAGGGAACCGCTAATCAACGCTGATAGACGGCTAATGGCAAAGCCCTCCAACGGATTTGTCTCGGCCCGGCGGGCACGACGGGGCAGCTTGCATCAAGGAATACGAAAAGCTATGTGAACCGTGACACCACTTTTCATCCGGCTAACAGGTTTTGCACTGCCGTCGCCACCTCTTCGATCGTGCGGTCGTCGGTATCGACTTGCAGGTGAGCGATCCGTTCGTACAGTGGCGTGCGTCGCTCGAGCACCTCATCCACCTCGTCCGTGAAGCTCTTCACGCCGGTTAGCGACGGACGTTGCGTATCTCCGCCGATACGTTGGACGATGGTATCGGTTGACGCGCGCAACCAGACGACTTGCCCGGCCGCGCGCAGCAGGTCGAAATTCGCTTCACGTTCGATGACACCCCCTCCGCAGTCAATGATCTGGCCATCGCGCGCAGCGGCGGCACTAACCACCTCGGTTTCCAGGTCGCGAAAGCCGGACCAGCCGCGCTGGTCGACGATTTCCGGTATCGTCGATCCGGTTTGGCGTTCGATTTCCTGATCCAACGAGACGACTCGTAACCCGAACACTTCGGCCAATTGGTGTGCGACGGCACTCTTGCCCGTTCCACGATATCCGACTAACACAATGTTCATAGTTTTTCTTCCACAATCTTGCGCATCACATCGCGCGGAGCTTCTTGGCCGGTCCAAAGTTCAAATTGCACAAATGCCTGTCCGAGAAACATTTCCATTCCCAGAATCGTCTCGCAGCCGGCTTCTTGGGCGTCTTGGATCAGCTTGGTGCGGCGTGGATTGTAAACGGCGTCGAACACGGCCAGCGATTCCCTCAGTAACTCGGGCGGTACCAGGCTCTGGCCCTCGCGCGGATGCATGCCGATCGGCGAGCAGTGCAGCAGAACGTCAGCTTGTTCCAGTTCGACGCGGAGTGTATCGGGTGTGAGGATGCTTGACGTGACGTGCGAACGACCCTTGCTTTTCACATCCTGGGCCAAGTGTGCAAGTTCCTCCTTGTCGACACCCAACAACGCGAGGTGTTTTGGTGGCGCTTCACGCGACAGGGTGACGGCAATCGCGCGAGCGGCGCCGCCTGACCCGAGCACGACGGTGCGGCTCCCTTGGGGATCGGCGCCGGCTTCGCGCAGCGCGGCTAATGCTCCTAGTCCGTCGGAATTCGAGCCCACGAGTCGGCCGTTGTCATTGACGACCGTATTGATACAGCCGATCACCCGCGCCGTCTCGTCGACTTCGTCCATGCACTGCATCGCGGCCACTTTGTGGGGGATCGTGATGCTCAAGCCGCGGTATCCGAGCACGCGGATTCCTGTCATGGCTTGTGTTACATCGTCTGGTTGCACGTCGTGGGCGACGTACACATAAGGTAGATCACGTGCCGCAAAGGCGGCGTTGTGGATCTCGGGTGAGAGCGAATGGCCCACGGGGTGTCCAAAAATACCGCACACCTTCGTTTTCGCATCGATGGACTGCATATCCACTACCTGAATTCTGTTAACGGAATCGAGAAGGAAAATGAAAGCTGTTTAGCCGCTTGCAGCCATGGGCTGAGCCGGGGACCCCTGTGGGCCTGCCCCGCAGGTGAACGATCGTCAGGAGGATGTCATTGTCCTGGCCGGCGAGGAACGGCGAATGTGAATCTGGGTACCGGTCCTCGGTACCATTGAGGGGCGTATTGTAATACGAAAACGGATCGACTTCAGCCCGTTTAGCATCGTATCCTGAACCGGTGGTCGGGCCGAAATTCACGCCTGAGTTACCTGGTCGTTCGCTCATCCAATTCACGACGAGCCTGCTCGGATCATTACTCCTACCCTGTTTCTTCCCGTGGTACAAATCTGGAGAGTGCGGACTAGGTAATAGGTTATTGGCCTTAAGGCCCCTGCCTGCTTGTCAGGCAGGTGAATCAGTTTGCCAAGCTAGATCGCAATCGAGATGATTTTCGGCGGTGCCCCGGCTAGGCATGCAAACTGATTCACCAACGGCACAAGGCCGTTGGGGTCTGGAGTTTGCGTCCAAAGTGGCGCTGTCCAGCTAGTTGACGGGCAAAGGCCACGAACGCGAACGCAACGACGTATCTCACGAGTTGGTTCCTTTTTGTTTGCCGTCTCGTTCAGTGTCTTCGTATTGGTCGATTTTCTTTCGCAACGTGGTGCGGTGCAGGCCGAGGATGCGCGCAGCCGGGGCAAGTTGACCGGCTTGGTGGTTCACGACCGAGCGAAGTACGGGGGGTTCGACCAGCGCCAATAGCGCTTCGTGCAATTGCTCTGTCTGGTCACTTTCCGTTAGTTGCTGCAGCGTCCAACGTTCGAGGAGCATTTGAATGTGCGCTTGCAGGTCGACCGGCTCTTCCAGGTGTGGCATGACGGTCGACGGCGCGCTGGGCGGCAGGTGTTCGGGCATAATGGTGCCACCGCGTGCGAGGATAGCGGCATGTTCGATGGCGTTGCGCAGTTCGCGCACATTGCCATGCCATGGCCGGCGTTGCAGTTCCAATTCCGCCGCGGCTGACAACGGGAAGGGAGCCGCATTGGCGTCAGCAAGTGCGTCGAGGAAAAAGTGGCTTAATGGGATAATGTCATCGGTCCGTTGGCGCAGTGGCGGCAGCGAAATGCAGAACGTGGCGATGCGAAAATAGAGATCATGGCGAAAGCTGCCTTGGCGCACGCGAGTCAGTAGGTCTTGGTGCGTTGCCGAGATGATACGGAAATCCGTTTGGATGGGATCGTTGGCACCGATAGGCGTCACTTCACGTTGCTCCAATGCACGCAACAGTTTGATCTGAATCGGCATCGGGATGTCGGCGATTTCGTCTAGAAACAAGGTACCCCCGGCGGCGTGTGCCAAGAGACCTTGCCGCGATTGTTCGGCACCGGTGAACGCGCCACGGACATGCCCGAACAACTCGCTTTCGGCTAGCGATTCGCTCAATGCCGCCACGTTGATCACGACAAACGGTTTATCAGCGCGGTAGCTGTGCTTGTGAATGGCACGTGCGGCCAGTTCCTTGCCCGTGCCGCTCTCGCCCTGCAGCAACACACAGGCGTCTGAGGCTGCCGCTAACGCGATTTGATTGAAGGCTTCTTGCATCGTCGGCGTTTCGCCGACGAATCCGTCGACTGCACTGATGCGGGTGGAGCTTGCCAGGTTGGGTGCCGCCAAGGCGCGTTGAAGGACCTGTTGGATCTTGCCCGCATCAAACGGCTTGACGACGTATTCAAAGGCACCAAGCCGGACGGCTCGTACTGCAGTTTGCAGATCTCCGTAAGCGGTAATGACGATGATCGGAACGGCGCCCAGGTCTTGGCGGAATCGTTCGATGGCGGTTAGCCCATCCATCCCCGGCAGACGGACGTCCAGGATGATCGCGTCGGGATGTTGCCGCGCAGCCAGTGGCAACGCCTGCTCGGCCGATGAGGCGGTGATCACGTCGCAACCGAGTTGCTCGCCAATGCGCCGCAGGCCCCAGCAGATCGATTGTTCGTCATCAACCACGAGCAGTGTTGGCACAATCGTTTCCTTTCCCAACCATCGGTAACTCGACGATGAAACGCGTCCGCTGTCGGCCGCCACTGTCGTCGCCAACTCGTTCCCAGCGGATATGCCCGTGATGGTCGAGTACGGCTTCCCGGACAATCGCCAACCCGAGCCCCACTCCGTCTTTCTTGGCAGTCACGAACGGATCGAACATCGTCTTGGCGATTGGCGGCGGCGGTCCCGCGCCCGTGTCTTCTACCATTAAGATGCACTGTTCCGATCCTGTGGCATCCAGACCCATGGCGGCCAGAGTTACTCGTACTTGTGGTGCGGTACCAAGCGAGTCGTCAGGTTGCCCTAACGCGCCTGGCGGCACTTGCCCCGCCGCTTCTACGGCGTTGATCAGCAGGTTCAGGACCATGTGCTCCAGTGTAACGGAATCGCCGTCGATAATCAGTGGCTCTTGAGCGAGATCGGCATGCAATGCGACGCCCGTGTGATGTGCCGTTGGCTGAACGAGCGGAAAGAGTGTGCTGACGAGTTGGACAAAGTCGAGTTGTTGGAATTCCTCGGGAGGTGGTGTGTTGGAAGAGAGAAACCGTGCCAGGTACTTTTCCATCAAGACTAACTGGTGCGTTGCCACCTCGAGGCTCTCGGAAGATGCTGCCGCCACGCACTCGTCGCGGTGGATATCGAGTGCCATGCGGGCTCCGGTGGCGGAGTTGCGCAGTTGGTGAGCCAAACCGCTACCGAGTTGGGCCAGCAACCGGCCCTGTTCCGTCCGTCGGATCTGTTGTTCGTATTGAGTTAGCTTCGCGGCCAGGTGATTGACGGCGCAGCCAAGGTCGCGAACCTCGTCGTCACGCTGCGGTAGCGGAATGGGTTGAAAGTCTCCATCTCCAATACGCTGGACTTGGGCACGTAGCCGCCCCATCGGGCGACTGACCCGCAACGCTGTTAGTAAGGCAAGTAAGATGACCAATACGACTGCGATGGCACCGATACCTAAGGCTGGCAACGCCGCTCGGCGGCGCTCCCGCAAATAGATGTCCTCGGCATAAAACACGTGCAACGTGTCAGCACGCTGGTCTATGCCCCGCGGTCGCATGGCCACGGCCGCATGGAACAACCGCTGGCCCTTGATCGTCACTGGTGCGGCAAGTTGAAAACCGGTTGCATTACCAAACGCATGCCCATTTTCGCCGAACCCGTCTCTGCCGAGCCCCTTCTCGATATCTGCCTCGTTCCAGTCGTCTCGCGTCGACGCGATCAGCTTACCCTGTGCATCGACCAGCACGAAGTCGGCCTCGGCCAGGCCTTTCATTTGCACCAAGACCGCGCGCGTCATTGGATAGGTGGACCCCGCCAGCGTCTGGCTGACATTGACGATACGCGTTGCCGTGCGCTCGCGCATCTGCTCAGCCGCCAAGTAGGCCTGAATGGCACTCACCGCGACAACGGTTCCCAGCATGATCACAGTCATCGGCACCATGATCTGGTATTTCAGCGGCCAGCGCATGCGAATTTGCTCCAAACGATCGCGCGAGCCGTAATCATACGCGGCTTGACATGGCTCGCCAAGCCACGGTGGCCCGCCTGACGAGCACGGTCGGGAGAGAATGCCGGGGGCTCAATGACGAAATACGCAATGATGAATGAACGGCTAATTCCGAATGACGATCTATTTTCTCGTAGCACGAATCGCCTGTCGGTTTATTCGACACGCCTGTCGATGTTTTCGACCTGCGGGGCATGCCGCCTACCCTCTTTCCCGCAGTTTTCGCTCGTTTATGGCGTTGGCATGCCATTTGCATTTCACAAGAGCACGCCGCGACGTTTTCGTCGGCGATCTTCAGCCGCTCGTTTTCAGGAACCTTTCTTACAGGCTCTTATGCATGACGCACCCCGTCCACAGACACTCTCGTCGCTCCGCGTTCACACTGGTCGAACTGTTAGTGGTCATCACGATCATCGGGATCCTCGTGGCCTTGTTGCTGCCGGCGGTGCAAGCCGCACGTGAGGCGGCGCGACGCATGCAGTGCAAGAACAATTTGAAGCAGATGGGGTTGGCCGTACTGAACTACGAGTCCACCTATGGCCGAATTCCGGCAAGTGTCGTGTTAGACCTGAGCGTGACGCAGACGGGCAATAACGGCTCGTGGGGTGTGCATGGGCGAATTCTGCAGTACTTGGAGCAGGGCAATCTGTATGAAAACGTGGATATCAACTTAGCTTGGGACTACCAGGCGGCGATTGACGGGATCGGCGTGCCTGCTTACCAGTGTCCAAGTGATCCGGGAACGCGTGAGATTCGCGATCCTGGGAGAGGGAAAGTCCGCCTGGTCCCAACCAGCTATGGGTTCAATCTTGGCACGTGGTTCGTGTTCGATCCGAGCCGGGGGCACGGCGGCGACGGGGCTTTTTTTCCAAATAGCCATTTGAGTCTGGCTGCGTTTCTGGATGGGACTTCGCACACGCTGCTGGCGGCGGAGGTGAAAGCTTGGCAGCCTTACATGCGCAACGGCGGGCCGCCCAACACGGCAATCCCCAACGACGCGGCGGCTGCGGCGGCTGTGGCCGCGACGGGTGTTCAATTCAAATCGACCGGGCACACCGAATGGCCTGATGGCCGTGTTCATCACAGCGGTTTTACCGCCACATTGACTCCTAATACGGTGGTTCCCTTGACGATCAATGGGAAACTGTTGGATGTCGATTACAACTCGTGGCAGGAAGGCAAGAACGGTTCGGCCGGCGCGCCGACCTATGCGATTGTCACGTCGCGCAGTTACCATGCCAGCAGTGTGAATGCGGTGCTTGTCGATGGCTCGGTACAGTCGATCCAAGAGACGATCGCGTTAAGGGTGTGGCGCGCATTGGCAACGCGGCGTGGGAGCGAGCGGATTGTGGACGACGCGTATTAACGTGACTGGTCAGAGATTGATCCAAGAAACCACGCTGCGATACTGGCACGGCGGCATCGCTCACGTTATCTTAGATGAGTTGTCTTGGGGCTTCTCATTCTCTCTCGGGTCGTTGTCACAGCAGTCGTACGCTTGTGTTGGCGAGACTCCTGGGCGGCAGGGCCCTCAACCGACGATGAGCTACCGCTCGGCCAGCACTCCCCCCGCTTCCGTTGGTCGCTGAATTCTGCGCGAGAGAACAAGTTGCTTGCCGTTAGTAGCACGGAGTATTGGGTCGGTTGCGAGGCGGAGCCATGAAGCGAGACGAGGAATCAGCTGGACCGTCAAACTGCCCGTCGCGGCAGGATCTGGCCGATTTCTCGACGGGCAAGATGGCGAACGTGGCTACGGATGCTATCGCCGCTCATATTGGGCGCTGCGGTGATTGCCAGGGGATCCTGGACGAACTTGGCCAAGACGACGATTCGATTGTCGGGCAATTGCGAGATGCCCACGGCAACCAGCCATTTTCTGACGAAGAATTCGCGCGTGTGGCGGCGCGGATCGAACTGGTTCAAGGCAGCGATTGCGATGACGCGTCGCCCTCGGAAGCTATGCCTGGCACCGACGCTCCGACTCTCGATTCTCGGCTCCAGATCCGCTGCCCGTTTTGTCACGAATTGAGTTCGGTTAGCGAACCGATTGGCGCCGGCACGATGGTCTGCTCCAAATGTGGTGGGCAATTCGGCCTGATCATGGACGAGGCGGACGATGACGAGGCGGGGCCGGGCACGCGCATCGCCCATTTCGAACTCTTGGAACGACTCGGCGGAGGCAGTTTCGGGACGGTTTGGAAAGCGTGGGACACGGTGCTGCAGCGCATGGTGGCTTTGAAACTGCCGCGCAAAGAGCGATTTCGTGAGGGGCACGTTGAGAACTTGCTCCATGAAGCCCGCGTGTTGGCGCAGATTCGCCACCCAGGAATCGTAAGTGTTTACGAGATCGGGGTCGAGGATAATACGGTCTTTATGGCCAACGAGTTGGTGGACGGAAGCAGTCTCGAGACGCTCCTGAGCCAGCAGCGGTATTCGGTGGGAGAGGCCGCGCGGCTTTGTCTTGCTGTTGCCGAGGCACTTGACGCCGCGCACCGGGCGGGAGCCGTACATCGTGACCTCAAGCCGTCCAATATTCTACTCGATCGGGCCGGGACCCCACGCATCGCCGATTTCGGCTTGGCTATTCACGCTGCGATCGATGTGGTCGTTTCCGTGGAAGGGCATATCTTTGGAACTCCGGTCTACATGTCACCGGAACAGGCGCGCGGCAGTGTCACCGAGGTTGACCAGCGGAGTGATATCTACTCGCTTGGCGTTATCCTCTACCGGGTGCTTACCGGGCGGCCACCGTTTGAAGGCGACATTCATGTGCTCGTTGCGCGGATCCTTGTCGAGCCGCCGCTACGGCCGCGGGCGCTCAACGAGAGTCTGCCACGTGACTTGGAGACCATTTGCCTCAAGTGCCTGGAGAAAAAGGCGAGCCAACGGTACCAGAGTGCGACGGAACTAGCGACCGACCTGGGGCTGTTTCTGGACGGGAAACCGATTCACGCGCGCCCCGTCACGCAACTGGGCCGTTTTTGGCGCTGGACGCGGCGCCGACCGGCATTGGCAGCCGTCTCGATGATTGCCGTGGTGCTGCTGGCCAGTACCATTGCCGCACTCTAGATCGGGCGTTGGCAGACGATGACGGCTCTGAACAACGCACAACGCAACCTTTATTTTAACAGTATTGGGGCTGCCCAACAGAAATGGCTGGCCAACGATGGGTACGTGGCGAATGAGGTTCTTGACGAATGCCCCCCCGAGTTCCGTGATTTCGAATGGGGGTTCTTGAAACGGGTCGTGCGCGCGCCACTGCGCCGATTGCATAACGCCGGTGGCGTGTTGGCGTATCATCCCGACGGTGCGCGATTGGCGACCAGTGGTGGTAGTGAGCCATTCTTGAAGATCTGGGACACTCGCACTGACCAGCGAATTCATCGGCTCACGGGGCACACAGACTCGCTGCTGGCGATTCAGTACAACGTCGCCGGCACCAAGATTGTGTCGGCCGGCCGACGCGACGGCACGGTGCGCATTTGGGACGCGGTCAATGGGCTGCGTCTTCACGTGTTGCGCGGCGCAACGCAACCTGTTCAGTACTGCACATTCAGCCTCGACGGGACGAAGGTCGCTTCGTTTGACGATGGTAGCAATCTCCGAGTGTGGGATGTCGCCTCGCGCAGGCTGCTGAGTGAAAAACGCTTCGCCGTACGACGCGTCCGTGCCGTAGCGTTCTCGCCCGCCACGCATCATTTTGCCGTGGCAAGTCGTCGTGGTGCACACGCGGAACTGTCGATTTACGATTACGAGACGAACGAACTGGTCACGAAAATCCCCACTTTCCAGGCCACGACGGGCAGCCTGGCCTATTCGCCTGATGGTAAACGGCTTGCGGTCGGGGAGGTGCGCCGTGCCATACGCATCTGGCAACTCGATCCAACTGTCAAACTGCTGGCGACGATCGCCGGACCGGTGAGCGAAAAGAGCAGCGTGGTCTTCGATGCCACTGGGCAACGTGTCGCGGCCGAGGCGTTAGACGGCACAATTTGTGTATGGGGTCTTGAGCGCGGGCAGACCTTACTGACGCTAAGGGGCCACCGGCGCCCCGTCTACGACCTCGTATTCAGTCCTGATGGGACGGAACTGGCGGCGGGCGTCGGCCGGAACGAAGTCTGTATATGGGATGTGACGACCGAGCAAGGGAGCATCGCATTCACCGGGGGCAGCACGTCCGTACAGACACTGGCGGTTAGCCCCGATGGCGATTTGCTGGCGGCTGGGTTCAATAACGGGGTTGTGAAAGTCTGGGAGCGAGCGACCGGTGAAGTCGTCTGGAGTATCGACGACTCGGGTAAGGCGGTTCGGTCGCTAACCTTTTCTTCCGATGGCTGTGAGTTGGCGATTGCCACCGACTCGCCCGATTTGCGCGTCTACGCGGCCAAAGATGGTACATTGATGCGGTGTTTTACCGGCCGGGCCAAGCCACTGCGTTGTGTCGCCTATTCTCCGGACGGCACGCTGATGGCGCTGGCTGGTCTGGGTGGAGTTATTGAATTGCGAGATGTCGTGACGGGACAGGTGCGACACTCTTTTCGAATGATGGGGCCATCGATTCGGAGTGTGGCTTTCCATCCCGATGGCAAGCGGATTGCGGCTGGCGGAGCCCGGGGTATTGTCACCGTTTTCGACATCGACTCGGGTGCCGCGTTGTGGACCAAGACGGGAAAGCTCGCGAGTCGCATCTGGAACGTTGCATTTAGCCCGGACGGCAGCCTGTTGGCGACCAGCCGTGGCGACGGTACCATTCACTTGCGAAACGCGAAACGCGGCTCGTTGGTCAGAACGTTTGGCGATCTGGGCATCGGGTTTCCGGTCACGCTGGCGTTTTCGCCCGATGGCCATCGGCTCGTTACCGCGACCGCACGCACCGCCATCTCGCTTTGGGAACCCTTGTCCGGACGCCATGTGCTGAGCATTTCACGCAACCCCACGGGCTCGGGAGCGGTCGCGTTCGCGCCAGACGGCCAAGCCATTGTGACTGGTGACATTCACGGCACCGTTCAAATGTGGCCGACGATTCAATACCACCAAGTGCGGTGAAATGCCGGTTCAGTTATTGCACATGTAGCGACCGCAGTTGGCATGGATACATGTCGACGTTCAATACGTCGTCGGTAGTCACCAGTTCCTGGCCGGTGACGGCGTCGTGGGCGGTGCCAGGGGGCAGTGTGATCGTGACCTTCGATTTCGCTGTGAGTGACGTGTTGATGATAGCGATCCAGGTTCCATGTGTGCCGGTATCGATGCGGCGTACGACGACGTTAGGGTCGCTCGCGGCGCGCGGCACAATCTTGCTTGGCAGTGCCGGTAGCGCCAGGAAGTTGGCGTTGAAGTTGCGTACATACTGAGGGAAGCCGCGGCCGTAGTTGCAGCCGACCAGGTAGCCGATCATGGTCGGATCACCGTTGGCCATGGCGAGTGCTTCCGCCATCATGCAGTACGGTCCGGCCCGTTCGATGTCGGCAACAAAGTAGCCGAGGATTGCCTTGTCGTGTTGATCGAATATCATGTGTTCGTTCAGCGAGTAATGTCGCACGATTGCCAAACCGCTTGGCGTGCGATACGCGTCAAAGGTTCTGGGAGACGTGACCGTGTAGTTGCGGTTGAATGCATGGGTCAGCAAAACACCTGTGACCTCGTGATAACGTAGCGGATCATCGGCCGGTCGCGCATGCTGGACCTCCCAGTCACCCCAAGTCAAGCCGGGCGAAGTGAGTGCTTGCAAGTACATGTCTTCGTCGGTGACTTGTTGGACGCTCAGTGGTGTGATGGCTCCGCGGTCGCCTGCCGCATGTTCTGGCTGTTGCAGAATGGGCTTCCACAGCGTGGGACGGTCCGTCACCATGGTCGGATCCCATGAGTGGAATGGCACGCCTGGCTCGCTGGGGCAGCCCGTGAAAAGCACCACGGGATCGTCAATGCCGCTGTTACGCAAGTAGTCACGCACGGATGTGAGGAACTGCTTGCGTTGTCCGCCCCACCACTGCAGGTAGCGCTTGTACAGCTGTTGGTCGTTCTTCAACGCTTCCCGAGTCGTCGTCTTTCCAACGCGAACGTCTTGGTCGAATCGTTGCAGGGCCTGATCGGAAAAACTGATCGGCATCTGGCTGCGAGGTCGAATCCAAATGCCGGCGAAGCGAGCCTGGCTGCGCATACGGACCACGGTCAGGTCGAGCATTTTCTCGAAGTCGTCAAGCGTGTCGGGATCGGTGATGTCCGCATTGGCTTCTTCGATCCAGGTAATATGTGTGTAAGCGTCATCGCGCGTCAGTGGCTTGGCGCGCCGCTGGTTTCCCAATCCCTTGTAGCCTTTGCCGCCCGAATATTCGTAGTACGGCAGAATGTCGAATCCGTATTGCCCCATCAGTTGGACGATTTCTGGCCAAAGATCCTTCGTTGTGTCGTCGAAAAAGACCCAGTCATGGCCACCATGGGGACGGGAGTCCCAATGCTGACAGGCGCCGAATTCGAGCAAGTCTTTGCTGTACGTGTTCATGCCCAAAAACCGCAACAACTCGGCTTTGTTGCGGTACCAGTCGATTGGGTTCGTGATTCCAGGCTGCTTGGACTTGCGATCGATAATGCCGTCTGCCATCTCTTCGCGCCAAAAGAGACGTCGGTGTGGGAGTGCTTCGGGCGGCAGCGTGACAGGTTGAGCCAGTTTTTCGGGATTGACCACTTCGTACAGCCGAATGTGACTGACGGCGGCTCCCCGGGACAGCGGGATGTTGTTGGCCGAGAACTGCGCGATCGTGACGTCGAATCCGTCTTCTGGCAGCAACGTGCGCGGCTGTGGACCGCGACGCAGTCCAAGTTCCGGGAAACGGTCGTGCAAACGGATCAGCAATGACCAGGTTTCCCATTTTCCGGAAAGCGGCACGTCAATTGATTCGGCCAGGTTGTTGACATACTTGGCATGTAACGCATCGCCCACTGTGGGGCCGGTATGGAACCCACGCGACGTTTCGTTTCCGGTGTTGATCACGATCATGCTGCGCGGCGCGTCTTCGGGATAGTCGACGGTCAACACGTACACGCCGCCAGGGCGCAATAGCTTCATCTTGCCGATACGGTAGGAGAAGAACGACGCTTCGCCCTCTTGTTTCGATAGCACGCGCGCGGCGCGCCCCAGGACGGTCTCGATGTGGCTCGTTGCCGCCGGCGCCTGTTGGAAGATGCGCTTCCCAGGGTCTTTCGCGCAGTCAATCTCATCGACTAACGACAGCGTGCCATAGGGAGGCAATTCGATGAGGGGGCGCTTCAGCGCCTCTTCACGCGCTCGCTTGAGAGCCGCTTCATGTTCTGCCTTCCGCAACGCCGCCGCAGCTTGGCGCTTGCGCAGCGCTTGATATGCCGCGTCCGTGTATTCGTACACGGCCACTTCCGAGAAATTGGCGCCCGGCGTCTGACGTGTTATTCGCAAGTAACGTGTTGTCACCTCCAACTTGACTTCTGCCCACTTGAGGTAAGCGGCGCAATCGTACGTGGCAACCTCTTGCCATTGGTCCGGGCTGCCGGCACTGATCACCACGTCCCCTTTGCCGTTGGTGTCGTAGATCCAGATGCTGGAGAGATGCTTTGGCTTGCCCAAGTCCAAGTAGGCGCTGAAAGGAAACTGTTTCCAATACTTCGAGTTCAACTGCCACGTTGTGGCGGGCTTGCCGGCGGGCGGGCCGATGATTTCGCGCTGTTCGTCAACTAATCCGGACGGGTCCCCCACGTCGGCCTCGTTGGTGAGCATCTTCGGACTCAGTTCCACGCGCACTTGTTGCGCAGTCAGGGGGAGGGGGGCGAGCAGTAGGCCGAAGGCGCTCAGAGTGAATGCGGCGAGTGTGAAGCGTGTGTGGGAGTTTCGCATGAATGCTGCTCGTGGTGGTGGCTGGAAGAACGGTAATGGCATGTGCGGAGCTGTCGTTGCAGCTTGGCAGGGAGCGGGAGCCATGGCGCGGTCTCGTTCCATTATAGTCGTTCGGCTTTCGCCATGACTACCAGCAATGAGTGGTTTTCGGATGCCGTCGCAATGCCGAAGCACAGTCGCGCGCAACTCGGACGTGGCTGCTCATGCCAGGCATTCAGGAATGGGGTGTGAGTCCCCTGCTCGAAACAGGAGTTTCGAGCAGGGCAAGGGGCAAGTTCGTCGAAGGTGAACGGAACTCAGGTTAGGCTGTCGCGAGGTAGGTGCCGCTTCGGCCCTTGCCGGAGCCGTAAGGCTCCGGTACCGGTCATGAACAAACATCGAAAGGCCCAGCGATTCGGTGCTGCAATGGGCGGCCCTGATAAGGGCCGCGCTATGAAAGCCCGGGGTGCAGCGCAGTGGCGAAGCCACGAAGCGCAACCCTGGGTAGTCAAAGACACCCAGCCAACGGCCGAGCATGCCGTTCCCCACCACGCTGCCGCTTGAGCCGAGGCCGCATCAAGCCGAGCCTGGCCAATACGATGCGTGTGCGAACATCGCTCGCCACCACCTGTGGCAGATGGCCAAGGAAGGGGGGGGGGCTCGCCCGGTTTCGCTTGGCCTGCTGCCCGCCGATCGGCTACAATTCACCCACCGATCTTTGACATGACAAAAGTGCCTCGCGCGCCCCCGCGCGCGAGGCAACCAACAAGCGGGCCGACGGTCAGCAATCGCGCCAAACACCTGCCCTTGCAGACTGTGACGCGCTGTTGTTATGAGGTCGCATTAGATATTAGCTATGGCACCGTGTTTATCTCGCAGGGTTGGGGCGGTTCGCGAGCAGGGATCCACAAACGTATTGCGAAGGAGCATCCCTGCAGCGAGCGTACTTTGGCGAATATGGTGGAGTTGATGCACTTGGGCTTTGGAGCGACAACGTCCACTATAACAGAACACGGGTGTGGGCAGTCGGAGTGGGCTATCCAATTGTTGCCGCCAAGTCGGTTGCCGGATGGGATCTTGCCGTGGACGGCAACGCGGTAAGCTGGGGTGATGGTTACTTGCCGATAGTTGGCGACCAGAGTTACCACTTCAACCGAAATCTGGGCGGCGGGACTGATTCTCGCTTGGCGCATCACATTGAGCATTTCATCGCCGCGTGTGAAGCCTGTGATTGGACGCGTCACAAGAGAGATGATCCCGCAGAGGCTGCGAAGCAACTTGGGATTTCCTTACATCCGCTGCAAGACTGGGTCGCACACGGGGATTACGGCGTTCAGAACGGCGGTTCAATTTGGACCCCTCATAACGGTGAAAGCCCCCAAACGCCACTGCCTGGTTATCCAGTTCTCTGGAAATACCCAGATGAGGTGCGACTTGACGCGCTTGGCGGGCCAAATGGGCGCCCAGCGGGACCTGCTATTCGTTTCACCTCAAGCGGTTATGACTATGCGATCTACGTACCGGGAACGAGACGAATCGCACTTACTAAACAACGGACGGTCGGGCGGTTGAGTACCTTCCTGCAGTATGTAGTACGATATGGTGGTTGTAACTGCCAGCAGTATTTTGGCGTGGCAGGCATTTCCGGATTTCCCCACTAGTTCGCGCCTAACCAGGAGCAGAACGTGCGATGCTTCACGATATCCTCGTTGATCGCCTCAATGGCGGGCGTTTTAGTTGGTGCCACTGCGGCTCTAGCTTCCGTTGTTCTCTTCCGACTGGTCCCGCCAGCCAGGCCGATGCTACACATTTTGGCGGGTCTCCTCTTCTGGCCAGCAGATTACTTCACTGGAAATGGGAAGGTAGATCGCGAAGTTGAAAGTCCGATCACCTACTTCGTTGTAGCACTTGCGTATTGGGCATTTCTCGGGGCCCTGTCATTCGTTGTGGTCAGTGGGGTCGACGCGATCCGGCAACGCATTGCTTGCCAAGAACAAGAATAGGTGATGAACCTGATCGTGTGCCGTTGGCCCTGAATTGATCCGCGTCTTGATGCGGCCTCGGCAAAGTGGCGATGTGATGGAGCGTTGTGCGCTCGGCCGCGTTTGTGATGGTGTGTGTTACCCAGGGTTCCGATCGCCTTCGGCGACCTCCACCCTGGGCTGTGTTAGGTCCGCCCCACTTGGGGCTGGCGCGAACCATGGGCAGCGCGGCGATGTGGCGCACCCGCAGTTGCCAGTACGACAGTAACGCGTTGTGGTCAGCGATCAGCGCGTGCTGCCAAGCATTACGGGGTAAACGCAAAGATCTTCATCCGTGAAATTCCGTGTTCATCCGTGGCTGTTCCCAAAAACAAGAATAGGTGATGAACCTGATCGTGTGCCGTTGGCCCGGAACGGATCCGCGTCTTGAGGCGGCCTCGGCTGAAGTGGCGATGTGATGGAGCGTTGTGCGCTCGGCCGCGTTTGTGATGGTGTGTGTAACCCAGGGTTCCGTTCGCCTTCGGCGACCTCCACCCTGGGCTGTGTTAGGTCCGCCCCACTTGGGGCTGGCGCGAACCATGGGCAGCGCGGCGATGTGGCACACACGCAGTTGCCAGTACGACAGTGACGCGTTGTGGCCAGCGATCAGCGCGTGCTGCCAAGCATTACGGGTTAAACGCAAGGAGCTTCATCCGTGAAGTTCCGTGTTCATCCGTGGCTGTCCCAAGAACAAGAATAGGTGATGAACCTGATCGCGTGCCATTGGCCGGAAATGGATCCCGCATCAAGCCGAGCCTGGCTTCGCTTCACGGGCGCTGGGTGGCACTGGCGGAGTGAGCGAGATGCGACGTGATAGCATTCCACTCGCGCGAGCTGGAAGGGCCTCTAACTCCGCGAACGGATGTGAGTGTTGTTCCCATTCCCTTGTGCATTTTTGGGTGGTCGAGCCGTCACGAGCACTCACATCCGCTCGCGGTTGCGTTGTGTGATAATTTCAGCCCGTCTCTCTCTGCCCGGTGCGGCGTAGCTCTTTCCGGGAGGTTCTATGTCGAGTACGATGACAGGGTAACGTGGGACTTCGGAGGGGAGATTCGCGTCGCTGCCAGGCTGTTCGAAATATCCGTCTTCAATTGTCGCTCGTGGTCATGAGGGCGCGAGTCCGAACAATCGGATAGTAGCTATTAAGGCGTTTTCAAGCGAAGCGTCTATTGAGAATGCCAGTCTCACGGAGTCGGGGCTAATGGCCTGGTCGGAACCCATGACCACGGAATAAGCATCTAGCCGAAGTCGTGCCGCAGTTGGCGTGACGAGTCGGTTGTGGCTTGGACCGCATGAACGGTTACGTTTTGACTTTTCACATTCATAGCGAGCGATCCATGCGACCGTTTTCCATGACGGGATCGATCGGTTTGGGACTGCTGTTGGCCGCCCTCGAGTTAGTCACCACTTCGGCAGTGGCGCTTCCGTCGGCGCCAACGATTGCCGCGTCGCTTCCGATCGCACTGTTGGCACTGCCCTTCGCCTACTGGCTGCCGATCGCCCGTGCTCGGTCGTTGGGGGCAGTTTGGCATGTTCCGCGCAGTACCTATATGCTGTCGCGTGGAATCGTCTGCATTGTTGCGACATCGATACTCGGCCAGTTGATCGCGTTTGTGGTCCTGGCACTCGCAGTAGACCGACGTTACGCCCTGCCATTGGTGAGCTTGGTTTTCTTGACGTCCGCGTTCATCGCATCTGCATCGAAGCGATTCGTTTCGCACCCATCGTCCGAATTTGTCATGCCCCCGCCCTTCGCGCGTTTGTTGCGGTTTGTGGGGATGCGATCGTCGCGGGCGAGATCAGTTTAGTTACGGCGTGACGCGCTCGGCCCGAAAAACCGGACGCCGGGCCGCATCTCTACTCGGCCTTTTGTAGACCTCGACCATAAACCGCCCCGCTCGTCTTGTGAAAAAAATCACGACTCGTTTTCATGGAAGCTCGTCAGTGGCGTAGTGGAAGAGAGGGTTGGTACCGAGATGAAAGATGGCAAGAAATGAAAAAAGCCCTATAAAAATAGGACTTATATCAAAAACTGGCCCCCAAGGACTCGAACCTTGACTAACTGATCCAGAGTCAGTCGTGCTGCCATTACACTAGGGGCCAAAAGTCATCTGGTGAGAGCGAGCGCGGCGATCATTCAACCGCCACTTTTGCCGGGCAAGTCGTGAGCAGCGGCGTGAAAAGAGCCTCTTCCCATATAGGTGACAAAGGCAAAGAATAGCAGATCATTTGGATCCCGCAAACCCGTATGCCCTCCCCGGCCCCGTGGCCCCGTGGTGACACACTCTTTTGGACACCGTCGGCCAAAGAGTGGTTCAGCAAAAAAAGAAGGGTTGCCATGGGCTGTATTGAGCGGGAGCCGATCCGGTGCTAGCTGGAGGGGAGAGTGGCTCGACGTGGATATCTGGGCTGTGCCGCATGGTCGCACGCGTGGGAGGTTACTTCTTGGGACGCAATTTCGTTCTGAAAACGGGCCATCTTCGGGTGCCGATGGCATTGGCGCGATGATTTCAGCGGAATGCCGTGCATGCAAAGTGCTCGGTCAAGATATACCGGCGATGGCCCGTCTCATCGAGTCGCCAGGATTGGTTGACGATTGGTCCTCAAAGGAACTAGAATTGGTACGAACCGTGTCCCCCCGTCTTCACTGAGCTAGGAAGCTATTGATGGCCCATTTGTGTTCACTCACCAACCCAAAAAACACCCAGCCAATCGCCTGGCATGCCGACGAGTTCTTGGTCGGTCGCAATCCCGATTGCAATCTGGTGATTGACATGGCCAGTATCAGTCGGAAGCACGCTTGCTTTCTGTTCGATGGAAAGGACTATTTCATCCAGGACCTGAAGAGTCGTAACAAGACGTATCTTAACGGTATCGAGGTTGATCCGGACTCACCGCCGCTGAAGCTCAAGGATGAGGACAAGGTCGGCTTTTGCGAACTGGAGTATGTCTTTCGGGCGAGCGATCCTCCGACGCCGAATCAAGGCATCCTGTTTGTGGACGATGATGTCGAATCGAGCAGTTCGACGATCATGTCGAAGGTCGGAGTGTCGTCTGGATACGGTTCCGTGCAACTGACGGCCAGTCCCGAGGCCAAGTTGAATGCGTTGCTGGAGATCAACCGCAACCTCGGACGTGCTTTGGAATTGGACGATGTATTGCCGCAAGTGCTTAACAGCTTGTTCAAGATCTTCGTGCAAGCGGATCGTGGTTTCATTGCGTTGCGGGGCCCGGATGGGACGCTGGTACCGCGTTGGTCGCGTGCATGGCGTGAGGATGCGGCCGAGACGATTCGAGTCAGCCGGACGATCGTCAACAAGGTCATGGAGACACAGGAAGGGATCTTGTCGGCGGATGTGATGGCGGACGAGGAGTTCAACAAGGCGCAGAGCATCGCCGACTTCCGCATCCGCTCGATGATGTGTGCGCCCTTGATCGACAGCATGGGCAAGTCGATGGGGATGTTGCAGATCGACACGGTGCGGCAAGCCAAGCGATTCCAGCAAGAGGACTTGGAAGTATTGCTGGCGGTGGCGAGCCAAGCGGGGATCGCGATCGACAATGCCCAGTTGCATGAGCAAGCGTTGCGAGACCGGGTGATTCAGCGTGATTTGGAATTGGCCCACGAAGTGCAACACGGCTTCCTTCCAGACAGCACGCCGAGTGTGGACGAATATGAGTTTTTTGACTATTACAGTCCTGCGAATCAGGTTGGGGGCGACTACTACGATTACCTCACGCTGTCGGGCGGGCGAGTGGCGATTATTGTTGCGGACGTAGTCGGCAAAGGGGTCTCGGCCGCTCTGCTCATGGCCAAGTTGTCTGCGGAAACGCGGTTTTGTGCTGCCTCGGCCGCCGACGCGGGCGAAGTCGTCAGCATGCTGAACGACCGCTTATGCCACTTGCATCTCGACCGGTTCGTCACGGCCGTGTTCTGTATCTTGGACCCGGCCAACCATCGGGTGTCGGTCGCCAACGCCGGCCACATGGCGCCGGTGTTGCGGACTCGCGATGGTTCATTAAGCGAGCCGAGTGACGAAGAAGCGGGCCTGCCGTTGGGGATCATGGAAGGGATGGAGTATCCCACCGTGGTTGTGTCGATCGAAAAAGGCGATTCACTTACGATGTATACCGACGGTCTTAACGAAGCCGTCAGCGAAGACGGTGCGTTTTACACCATCGAGCGCATTCACGAAGTGCTGAAGAAGGTGGAAGGCTCGCCGAGCCAGCAGGGGCGGATCCTGGTCGAGAATGTCTGCGATTTTATCGGCCACGGTGCCCAAAGCGATGATATGTGCCTGGTCACGTTTGGACGAGTGTGACGGTAAGCGGGCAAGAACGTGTCTTGCCATTCGCATCGGGGCGGCCAATTCGGCTCCGCGCCGCTCGGAGCCGAAGATCGCTAGGATTTGCCCCACAAGCGAGGTTGAAATCCAACCGTTTTTGCGTTGGGAACGAATCTCAAAACCGTTCACGCCGACAGGGCGGAACTATCTGTTCTTGTTAGCGCTCCTTCTTGCACGTCTAGTTGGGATAGCGTCCGCGCCAAAGGTACCAGCCGCCGTAGCCCGAGCTGCCGTAGTCCGAGCTGCTGTAGTCCGAGCTGCTGTTGCCCCAGCCACTGCCGTTGGCTGGGCAAGTATCCACCGCGTGCTGGTATGATCCTGTTCCGTACTCCGTTTCCAGCGCGGGTGTGATGTCGTGTTGCGCGGGCCAGGGCTCGCTTGATTCGACCGCGTCGGGCAACGTTTCGGCTGGGCTGAGGACATTCGCATTGTCGGTGTCCGTGATTGGTGTTGCGGCTTTGCCGACGAGTAACCAGACGTTTCGGAAGCGGACTGGATTGTGATGGTTTTGCAGCAGAATAGGACCTGGTTCAGGACCTTCGGATTGTCCTGCTCCGGTCTTGGTTGGCACCACTTGGTCCTGGTGAACGGCAACGCCGTTATGGTAGACGGTAATACGGGCGTCGGCGATTTTGTTGCCTTCGTTGTCCCAGCGGGCGGCGGTGAAGAAGATGTCATAGGTTTGCCACGTCAGCGGTGGAAAACTCATGTTCAGGTTGGGGATTCTTTGCCGATACAGTGCGGCGCAGCCGTTGAACACCGGTTCAAGCCCAAAAGAGTCAAGGATTTGGACTTCGTAGCGTCGCTGGATATAGACTCCGCTATTGGCGCGACCTTGGCTTCGAGCGTAAGGCATGTAGGGCAGCCGAAACTCAAGGTGGAGTCGGAAGTCATCGACTTTGGTCTTGGTGAGTGCGCCGACATCGAGCCAACCTTCGGCGGTGCGTTTGGCGTCTTCGAAAGCATTGGTGCTGGTGCCATCAAACAGTACGTTGGCCCCAGGTGGCGGTATTGCTCCCATCGTTGTACTGACGCGGCGGATCTTGATGACCTGACCAACCGCGCTCCCGGCGGAATCGATGACGAGTCCGGCTCCTCCCTCGATGAGGATCCGACCACGCGGCCCGTCGAACGTCAGCAGTTTGCCTTGTCGCCTACCGCTCCACGCAATCGTCGTCTCACCGTCCCAGCCATTTCCGGGCAGCCCATCCTGATAGCCTCTCGACACGAACTGGCCACTTCCCAACGCGGTGACTTGCAAGCCGAAGACGACCGGAGTGCCATCCACCGCACGCACCTCGCCTAGGTATTCGCCTTGGTAATCGAAATCGGCGTCTACATCGGTCAGCTGTGTGGCAACCAATTGGCGATCTGGGGCTGCCGATTCATAGAAGACGAATTGTTCGGCCTGACCGGCGAGCAGGACGGTAGCGGTGAGCATTGCCAAGGGGGACATGCGAAGACTCCAGGCGCGGGATCGTGGTGTAGTGATCCTTCTAGCTTGAATCAAAGCGGGTGACGCTGCAAGTCGGTTGGGGAAACGGACTGCCGCCGGTCGCAAAGTGTGGCCCGCGCATGCGGAGAACGCTGAATCATGCCTCCACGCGGGAATGCGCACGTCATTTTGCGCAGCTGACGCGGTGCGGTGGGGGAGTTCGGCCGGATCGGCGCGGCGTTATGACAGGTATTTCCGCTTAATATCGGCGAGTGTGTCGAGCAGCGGTTTCGGCTGCCCTGTCGCGTCCACCAGACCGGCGTGCGGGAATTCGTGTGTTTCGGCATCGCTCCACTGGTTCCAGGCGATTCCGTGCAACATCGGTTTGGTCAGCAACAGGCGAAGCAGTGCATCGGCCATATCCTGGCTCAGTGCGGGGCGTTCGCTCTGGTCAGGCGAACGCGAGATCACTTTGGCCGGTCCTATCGCCTTCGGATCAGCGCCGCCTTGGCTTGGCAAAGTCACATAAGCCAGCAAGGGGATCCCCAACAGGCTCCAGCGATCCAAATGTTGGCTGATGGCCAACAAGTCGCGTGGTCTGGTCCCGCCGGGCCAATAGTTCAAGTTGATTTCCAATGCGACGGCGGCGACGCCCAGATCGGCGCGGACCAGAGCGTCGGCGAAGTGGAGTGGCGAAAGATCATACTCTTCGGACGCGAGGTATTCGGCCCAGGGTTGGTCGAAGCTGATCACGACGGGGACGCGCGGCGCCATGCTGCGGACTGCTTCGATCGAGGCCACGGCCAAGCGGAGCTTCTGTTCTTCCGAAAAAGGGATCGCACTTGCCACATTCAGGCGGCCGGCACAGAGCCAGATGTCGACCTGCTTGGCAAATCGTTCGACGACCGCTTGCACGTAGTTAATTGCCGCGATTTCAAACTGGTCGTAATCCTGTTCCAACGCGTAGGTCCAGTCGGGCAACGACAACGCGTCCAATTGAATCAGTGGCCCGCCGAGCGTCCGCATGCCATGGGGCTGGCTCCACTGCAATTGTTGTTCGGCACGTTGCCAGTCAAACGAATTGGCTTGTGGCTGCGACTGCCGCCAGCGGAACGGGAGATTGACGGCGTGAAACGCCGCCATAAATCGGTCTGCCAACGCGGGCGGTGGGGGCGATTCGCCGATCGGCCCGATCAGGATAGTCGGTAGCTCTAAGGCATCATCGCGATGGTCCAGGGCTGCGCTAACGGCCTGCTCGGTCAGCACACCAATGGCGTGCGCGGCAAGTTGGATGGTTTGGCACCCGGCCGCTTCGGCGTCATCGGGACGGGTCGTTGCCGTGATGAATTCCCTGACCGCTTGCGCGAGCAGTGTGGCGGCTGCTTCAGGGATATCCGTCTCGGTCGATTGCATCTCGGCCACGAGCGCCCGCGCACGGTGCAGCGTACCACGCGCCAGTTCGGTGGTCAGGCAGTAAGGTTTGTCACGCTCCATCAGGGTACACGTCGACAAAACCCGTTGGCCGATTTCGGGCACATTCCAGGGGATGTAAAGACTCCCTGACTCCGAAACCGTACGGTCGATTGTCAGTATATTGTGGGCGATGGTGTTGTGGCTGCGCCAGGGGACCGCTTCGAGACCGGCCACGTAAGCCGATTCGACGGCATGTGGTAGTAGCTTTTCCGGCGTTGGTGCGTGAAAACGCATCTGGCCCATGAACGAATCCTCGACCTCGCGTCCCGAGAGCAATCAACCGGCCTAGAGGGGGCACCACTGCCGCGCGAAAAGGAACGCTCTCGCCATCAATAAGATTTGCTGTCTAACTGAGACTTTGGCGAGTGTAACGCAGGGGGCCCGCCCATTCAACTGGTCCACTGGATTGGGGGCTCCCGTTGGCGTGTTGCTCTGGCCCCGGGAATCGGTATTGGGAATCGGCCCCGGGAATCGGTATTGGGAATCGGTATTGGGAATCGGTATTGGGAGACGGTATTGGGAGACGGTATTGGGAGACGCGCCAAACGCAGTATCCACGCGTTTGCGTAATCTCGAACTGCCGCGCCCCAGGGGGATCGAGATACCGCGCGGGGACGCCCGCTAGCCGTCCCGCTTCGCGCCCTGCTATACTCGCCCCCAAATGGGCCGAACATCGCGTGGATGGGCATACCGGATGAGGCTTTCGGCGTGGTCTTGTTGGCGTGTCTTGACTGGGCCAGTGCTGCTCAGTGGCTGGGATGGGGGCAGTGCGGGCCTTCGGGGCATCCGCTAGATGAAGTTCGCCAACGAGTAGGGATCGGCCGAAAATGAGGATTACCGCCGCATGCGCAGGCGTTTGCCGAGCGGCCTGTTAGCAGTTCACAAGCACCTGGTCAGGGCGATTACCGTCGCCGCTGCCCGAGAGCGAGGAGAGATCAGATGAGCGAGTCGTTATTGGAAACGTCGATCGAGGGTTTGCCGGTTCGCAGTGGGAAGGTACGTGATATGTACGATCTTGGCGATCAGTTGCTGATGGTCAGCACCGATCGAATTAGTGCATTCGATTGGGTACTGCCCACGGGGATCCCTGACAAGGGCCGCGTCCTGACGCAGCTGAGCAAGTTCTGGTTTCAGCACTTCGACCTTCCCAACCACATGATTTCGACGGAAATCGATCCGCAGTTGCTCCCCGCCGGAACCAATATTGACGTGTTGCAAGGGCGCAGCATGCTGGTGCGCAAATGCCAGGTCGTCCCGATCGAGTGCGTGGTGCGTGGTTACTTGGACGGGTCCGGCTGGAAGGAGTACCAGCAGAGTGGTGAGGTGTGTGGGATCAAACTGCCCAGCGGGCTGACACAGTGCGACCAATTGCCGGAGCCGATTTTCACACCGGCGACCAAAGAGGAGACTGGGCACGATATCAACATTTCGTTTGAAACGATGATTGGCGTCACCGGGGCGGTGGCTGCGGAAGAGCTGCGTCGCAGGAGTATCGAGTTGTACCAACTGGGTGCGGCCTGGGCGCGTGATAAAGGGATTATCATCGCCGACACGAAATTTGAATGGGGGTATTGCGAGGGCGAGCTGATATTGATCGACGAGGCGCTAACTCCGGATAGCTCGCGTTTTTGGCCTGCCGACCTCTACGAACCTGGGCACGGACAGCCGTCGTTTGACAAGCAGTTTGTACGTGATTGGCTGAGCGAGACGGGATGGGACAAGAGCAGTGCACCACCTGCTCTGCCAGAGGATGTCGTGACGAAGACACGTGCAAAGTACATAGAAGCTTACGAGCGGCTGACCGGAGCCACTTTTGCCTGGTAGGGTTGGTATGGCCGAATGACGGCGGGTCCTACGGCTGTTTTTCGAGCCGTTGGGCCCGCAGCAGGTTGCCATGCCGTTGAGGCGAATCGTCAATACGATACAAGCGGATCGCTTCCTTGGTGTCGCCTAAGGCCTCGTAACAGCGTGCCAGGTTGTAACGTGCGCCGCTGGTCCATGGACCTTCGGGGGATTTTTCGAGCGTACGCTTTTTGAGCCAATTGAGGGCGACCTTGGGGTTGCCCTGTTGCTGGTGGACGAGTCCCATCCAATAGCTGGCGTTCTGCTTCGATTCCACCTGTAGCCGTTTCACTTGCTGCAGGCGGCCGTTCCATTCTTCGTTGCTCATACCACGTGGCCGGCTCAATCCCATCGCGCGTTGTGCACTGCGCGATGTTTCCAGGTTGGCCAAAGTCGCGTCCGTGACGCGGGCCACCCGAAAATAGCCCGCAGCACCTTCGCGGGTGTCTTCCTTATTGAACTGGCCCAATAGATAACTGCGGCGTCCTTTTACCAGTGGGTTGAGTTGTTCAAATATGCCCTTGTCGAGGAACTCTTGCCATTGCGCCTGCGGGTTGCGTTCGAGCATGGCGGCATGCGCCTGTTGGTAAATGCTGGTTTCGATCGGCACCGCCCAGAGTCTCACGGCGGTGATGCCCTTGACCGTTTTGAGTTTCTTGGCAAGTTGTGACAAAGCAACGGGCGCGATCATTTGATCGGCCGCGCTGAGTTGTTTTTCGACCAATACCATGCGTTGCGATAGGGACTCCGGAGCCGCGTCGATCAACGCCACCACCTTTTCCAAATCAGCCTGGCTGATCGGATACACGTACTTCTCGCCGATGGTCAATGCTTTCAGGATCGTTGGGTCGGCCTTGGCTTGCGCAAGCGTGGCGATTCCCTGCCCTTTTGGGCCGGCGATCGGCATGCCCAGCGTGGTGTCGAACAAGTACAGCTGACCGCCGACCAACACGGCGGGTGCCCATGGGCGCGCGCGACCGACCTTGGTGTCGATGCCTAGCATTACCGCGTCAATACGCAGCTGGCGGCACAAGAGCATGAAGACTCGAGCACGCTGATAGGTGTCGCCACGTCCATACATCAGCACGTGCCAAGGGTGACCTGTATAGCCTGGCCCGGGCATGCCGAGCATGGGAGGGGGCCAACCGGCGGTGGGATCGGCGTTTCCGGCGGCGATCGGCCCAGCGGCCGAAGTCTTGGGGTACTCCAGCAGTTTTTCCAACTGGATGTTGCGGATGGTCCAATCAAACAACGCTTGGCTCTTGAGTAGCGCTGCAGCCACCTCCGGGGCAAGCCCCGATGCCTGTGCCCATTGCTGCAGAGCGGGATCTTGCGGCCCATTCTCGACCTGCTTCGCGATTGCGCGCAGCCAGCGTGCTTCTTCCAAATATAGCACGTCGCTCATTCCAAACTCCAGCTTGGCCAACGACTTGTCGCTCAGGATCATCTTCGTTGCCTCGGTGCGCCGGATGGCGTCCGGCAAGGTGTTGATCATGCCACGATTGACCATCCAACGAGCGTCTGCGGTCTGGTCCCGAATCCAGCGATTCAGGTGGTAAGCGGCTTGGCTGGCGGAGCGCCCCAAATTGTGTTCGTCGCGCATCTTCAGAAAGTCGATGCCAATTTCAAAATGGTCTTGTTCCGGCGGTTGTGTCTCGGCCGTGATCACCTCCAGGTCGCTGGTCGACACTTCCTCGCGACAGCCGGTCAGGAGTGCCAGGCCACAGGCGATGGCGGCTAACGCGCGCCATGGCGGCGCCAACGCCCCGGGCCTGGGACTCGCGTGGTGCGCATTTTCGCATCGAGATCCCATTGTGGCCGGTAAACGTGTGGCCGGTAAACGACAATCGCGCGCGTCAAGCATGAATAGGTCCTCACTGCGGCACGTGGGTGCCGGCAAGCGTCTCTGTTGGGGCGGTCCAATCCCGTGCCGGGCCAATCGAGTAGCTGCTCGCACCGCCGGGCGTCTTACCTCAGTCTACTTACGATTCGGCCGAGCGAAAACTCTCGATCAGGGTGCGCAACTGGACGAGCCGACCGAGTAACGCCGAAAACTGGTCGAGCGGGACCATGTTCGCGCCATCGCTGGGCGACGTTTCTGGATCAGGGTGGGTTTCAAAAAACAACCCATCCACCCCCACCGCAATGGCCGCACGGGCTAGCGGTTCGACCATCGCGCGATTACCGCCGGTGGACGCGCCCAAGCCGCCCGGTTCCTGAACACTGTGCGTCGCGTCAAAGACCACCGGGACCTGCAAGGCACGCATCTGCGGCAAAGCACGTATGTCATTGACGAGTCGGCCGTAGCCGAAAAAGGTTCCGCGCTCGCATAACAGCACGTTATGGCACCCGGACGCGTGCAATTTGTTGACCACATGTTGCATGTCCCAAGGTGCCATGAATTGGCCCTTTTTGACGTTCACGCTGCGACCTGTCGCCGCAGCCGCCGCCAATAGGTCGGTTTGCCGAGCGAGGAACGCCGGGATTTGCAAGAGGGCACATACTTCGCCCACCGGTTGTGCTTGCCATGGTTCATGGATGTCTGTTGTGACCGGAATGTCCAGGGTGTCACGCACTTGGCGAAGTATGGCGAGGCCCTGGTCCAGCCCCGGGCCACGCTCCGCGGCGATGCTGGTCCGATTCGCCTTGTCAAACGACGCCTTGAATACCAAGTTGACCGGAAGGTCAGCCGTGACGGCTTTGAGGTGTTGCGCGATTTCCAACGCCAACGACTCGCTTTGCAGTACGCAGGGACCCGCGATCAGCAACAAGGGGCACCCGTCACCGCATTCATAGGGGCCGACAGTTGTGGAGTTCATCAGCTTGGCACTCGTGTTCTGGTTCAGCCGGTTTATGCTTCAGCTCGGCTTTCTGCGTGAATACGGGACACTGGTTTTTCAAGACATTGGTTTTTCGCAACGGTTTCGCCATCTGAAGTGGGATGTGCACTCGAGTTCATTTTCCATCGGTCGACCCCCACCGCCTTGTGCGGTGGGTGAACCGGATTGGTAGGCTACCCGTGGCGTCCCATCCCCTCCACATACACGGCCCCACTTCCCTCCCCGCCGAAGGCGGCGGGGAGGGAAGTGGGGGGAGTAGCTCTGGCATCGCGGGTAGCTCACCAGGCGTTTTCACCCATGGGACGAGCCCATGGGAGTCTTTTGAAAGCGACATTACTTCAGACATTACTTCATTTGGCTAAACGGTTACGGTTTTTCAAGACACTGGGACTCATTCGTGTTGAAATCCGTGCTCGACAGCCCACGTTTCATGGACGACCAGGCGGATCCGGGCCGGGAGCGACTTTATTTCCAGCGGAATGCTCCCGCCAGGGTCGCCATCCAATTGGTAGAGCACGTTATTGGTCGAGTATTCTGGCACGATGCGCACTTTTTTTGCTCGAACGTAGTGACAATCCGGCCATTTGAGATGTTCCGTTCGCAGAACACCGGCCAGGTATCGTAGGCCGTTCGCAAGCGAACCGTGCTCGAAGCCGCAGACATCGAGCAGGTCGTCGGTTCCGACCGCGTGCGGAGCGAATTTCAGCCCACCGGCATAGCGCGGTAGATTGATGACAAAAAGCCACCGCACGGAAAAGGTCCGCTGACGGGACGTGGCTTGCGGCACGCGTGGATCAACCACCCCCGAACACTCAACATGCAGCAGCGGATATTGGTAGTTACGTATGGAATCGAAAATAGGTTTGACATAAGAAAAGTGGCGAATGTTCCCGGTTCGGGCCGTATGCAAGCGTTGCACCACGTCCGCGTCGAACCCACACCCGGCCATGAGCACGAATACGCGGTCGGCAGCTTGCCCGGCATCGATGCGGACGGTCGCCCCGTGAAGGATCGCCTGGCTCAAATCCCGTGGACCGCCGAGCATACCAAGGTATTTGGCCAGGAGGTTTTCGGTGCCAAGTGGCAGGACGGCGATCGGTGTGTCGGGTGGCGTGCGGTTGACGATTTCGCCAACGGTGCCGTCTCCGCCCGCAGCGACCACGGCGCGCAGGTTGGCTTGCTGCGGCTCGGCACACACGGACGCAATTTGCGCCAGATCGGACGTGATTTCGGCCTGTAACCCGCCAGCTCGCAAGAGGTCCCGGAGCTTTGTGATTGTTTCGCCATGGACTCCCGAACCGGCCGTAGGGTTGGTCAAGATGAGGACCCGTTGGGCTGTGTCGGACTGATAGCTAATCGCACGTGACATGGAGCGTTCCAGCGGTGGAGCAGTGGTTTCGCAGGGAATGTACCATATCCGGCGCGTCGCCAACACTCTCTTTATACGCCAAAATGGCGTTCCACGCCTGTCTGGAGGCCGATCGTTCACGTCCCCACCCTGTGTTGACCGGTCTAGCGCCGAGTCGACTGGTCAATGCTGCCACGACTGTTTCGTTTCGCTGTATCGAATGGCCACGTTCGACGGCTTGGATCCCTGCGCCGTCGGTTTGAGAGGGCGGCTGGCGAGTTTACTAACACGCGGCAGTAAATAGAGTTATGGCGATTTGCCAGGCACGCTACGATTTGCCGCGACTTTGGCACCAGATTCGCGTTGTGGATAGCATCGCGTCACCGAAGAGCGACACTTCGGGCGACGCGACAATCTGGCCCGTGGGACCTCTGACGGGATTTCCCGTATTGGTTGCCTTGCCCCTGACCGTGCGGATTCGTCAACGCGTGTTTGACACGTCAGAGGTCCCGCTTTTTTGCCTTCCCGCGTCTTCGACGCAGTGTGGCACGGCACTCCGTGCCGTGAACCCGTGAAGCAGCTGCTCGATACGTTCCAACCCCAGCGGACGGGTTGTTTCTCTGGGCCGAGCGACAAAGATGCCTAGTTGTACAATACCACTTTTGACATGAATTCTAGACTCCAACGGCCTTGTGCCGTTGGTGAGTCAGTTTGCCTCGTCTGGCGGGAACACCTCGTTTGCGATCTAGCTTGGCAAGCTAATTCACCTGTCAGACAAGCAGGCAGGGCCTGTGAACCAATATTCATTACTCGGAAGCATGTTACGCGCATGGCCCAAGATAGAGTGACGCTGTCGAACTAAGCAGGCGGTCTGGTTTAGGCCCTCTGATTTCGACCCTTTGGCTCTGCCAGAGCCTATTGACGCCAGGGCTCCGTTTTTCTACCGTATGAGTTTCTACGTGCGTCGCACCTGCGCGCTCGGGATGCCAGCGTAGCTTCAATTGGCAGAGCACCGCATTCGTAATGCGGGGGTTGTGGGTTCGACTCCCACCGCTGGCTCTCTGCTTTCTTCGTGAGCCCTCTGGTTTGCTGCAATCACTGAGCGTGGGATGGGGAGAATCGCCAAATGTCACAAGGGTTGGATGTTGACCTCAAGGAAATCGTGTTGTCCAACAGCACGTTTGGACCCAACGAGATTAGCCAGTTGACGCAGCTGATCGCGGAAGATGCTTCCCATCTGTCGGTGCTGCGCGATTCGGTTGCCGAGTTAGAAATGAGCGAGAATCTGACGCCCGCCATGGCGGTCCGTCTTGGGGTTTGTTATTTCTTGCTCGGTCGCGCTCCGCGTGCAATTGAGACGCTGAGCAGTGCGGATGGGAGCGCTCTGGCGTTGTTTTTTCTGGGGCGAGCCCAGTTTTCGAGGAACGAGTACACTGAGGCGATAAACAGCTTTAGTGCGGCCCGAGGGGCTGGTTATAACTCGGATGGCTGTGCGTTGGCCATTTGCGAAACGCAGCGATACATGCGTGACCCGGCCGGTGCGTTGGCCACGTTGGACGAGCTGTTTGGGGCGGTGGAGCAGACGGCTGAGTACCTGTATCAGCGCGGTGCCACGGTAGCGGCAATGGGTGGCAATCCGACCGAAGTTGTCGCGCTCTACGAGCGGGCGGTCAGCGTCGATCCGGCTCACGCCGGGGCGCTCTTCGGATTGGCCATGGAGAGCGACCGACATGGCGACGACGTGACGGCGTTGCGGCTTTATGAGCGCTCGGTACGAGGTTATCCGACTCATGTTGGTGCGTTGTTGAATTTGGGGATCTTGTGCGAAGATTTCCAGAAGTACGATCAGGCTCAGTCCTGTTATCGCCGCATTCTAGACAGCTTCCCGAATCACGAGCGCGCTCGACTGTACTACAAGGATGCGGTTGCTTCCAACGACATGTTCTATGACGAAGAAGCGCAGAAGCGTAACGATCGTCTGAATCAGGTCCTCAATATCTCGGTCAATGACTTTGAACTGTCGGTTCGCAGCCGGAATTGCCTGCAAAAGATGGGCGTGAAGACCTTGGGCGACCTCACTCGCACGTCGGAACTGGAGCTATTGGCAAGCAAGAATTTTGGCGAAACCAGTTTGGTCGAAATTCGCGACATGTTGCATTCCAAGGGCCTTGATCTGGGACAGTTTGCCCACCCGCGCAACGAGCCGGAGGTGCCGATCGATGTTTCCCAGCTGCCTCCCGAAGGGCAGGCGGTGCTGGATCGCCCCATTTCCGACTTGAATCTATCGGTGCGTGCCCGCAAGTGCATGGTGCGTCTTGGCATGACGACGATTGGCGAGCTGATTCGCAAGACCGGCGACGACATGCTGGAGTGCAAGAACTTCGGTGTCACCAGTCTGAACGAAGTGCGTGAAAAGCTGGCCCAGTTGAGTCTCAAGCTGCGTGGCGACTGATGCCTGCTTCTGCGTTTTCGTTTCAATTGCTGTCGACCAGCACCGAGTGTGCTGCGCGCCGCGCCATCTTTACCACGCCCCACGGTGCGGTGCAGTTGCCTGCTTTCATGCCGGTTGGCACGCAGGGAACTGTCAAGGGGCTGACCGCCGAGTTACTGCGCGGCACGGGGGCGCAGATGGTGTTGGGCAACACTTATCATCTCGCTCTGCGGCCAGGAGCCGAGGTTGTTCAACATTTGGGGGGGCTGCATCAGTTCATGGGTTGGGACGGGCCCATCTTGACCGATAGCGGTGGTTTTCAGGTATTCAGCCTTGAGCGGCTGACCAAGATCACGGACGAATCGGTCGTTTTTCGTTCGCATGTTGACGGCAGTTTATTGACGTTATCGCCAGAGCGAGCGGTTGAGATTCAAGAGGCGTTGGGCAGCGACGTGGCCATGGTGTTGGACCAAGTGGTCGCACTACCGGCATCGCATGAAGTGGTTCAGGCGGCATGCCAGCGGACGGTGCAGTGGGCGCGCCGCTGTAAGCAGGCTGCTCGGCGCCCCGATCAAGCACTTTTTGCGATCGTACAGGGCGGGCTCGACAGAGGGTTACGGCAGTGGTGTGCCGAACAGTTGGTTGCGCTCGATTTCCCCGGCTATGCCGTGGGTGGTTTGAGTGTGGGAGAGACGGCTGACGAGATGGCGGCGATGTTGGAAGCCACTTGTCCTGTCCTGCCGGCCGATCGCCCTCGCTATCTCATGGGCGTCGGACGACCGCAGGATATTCTGGAGTCCGTGCGCCGCGGTATTGATCTGTTTGACTGTGTGATGCCGACCCGCAACGGGCGTAACGCGCTGGCATTTACCGACCAAGGGGCGTTGCGGCTGCGCAATCAGGTGCACCGTCGCGATGTCCGGCCGCTTGAGGAGCACTGCGAATGTGCCGCATGCGGTCACAGTCGAGGCTATTTGCATCACCTGTTCAAGGCCAAAGAGATGCTTGGGCCGATTCTGTTGTCGATCCACAATCTGACTTATTATCAGCGCCTGGTGTGCGACATTCGTGCCGCGATCGCTGCGGACCGGTTTCTGGAGTTCTATCACCAGAAAATGGCTTCTTGGCAGGTCGCTCCGTTGGGGTCGCACGAGGATTAGCATGCGATGGGGGGGGGCACCGCGATCCGCGCCCGGTTGGAGTGGGCCGAGTGACGTTCCGGCCAGTCGTGCCGTGAATTCATTGGCCCCACGTCTGCTGCCCTTGCTCGTTGCGGCGCAAGGCCTTATGATAACTCGCTACTCAATCGGGAGTCGGCCCGTCCGGGTGTTGCCGTCGGGCCGTTTTCTGTTTGCGGTGGCCGGTCATTACGGGGGTCCCTCAGGCGGGACTGCCTTGGAGCGGAGTGTTTGTCGGCCCTCGCTGCCTTGCGGGGCGGCGACCGGGTGCCATGGCATGACCGCTGCGCGAGTCCCTTCCCTGTACGACTCACACTCTGGCTGCCAGCTATCATTTTGATCAGGCACATTGATCAGGAAAGGGCATCAGATGCCGCAGTTCGCGATGATACCGTTGGCCACTGCATCGTTGGCGACGACCGTTTTCGCAATGAAGCAGTTCGCGATCGATCGATTCGCCGATGGCGTGTCTTCGGGGTTGCTGTTCGCACAGGAGGCGGCACCGGCCAAGCCTTTTGACATGGCCAGCTTGCTGAGAAACGCGTTTCCGTTCCTGATGATCGCGGTGTTGTTTTATTTCCTGATGATTCGGCCAGAACGGCGCAAGAAAGCTGATCTGGTGAACATGCTGCAGAATCTGAAGCGGAATGATCGTGTCGTGACGATCGGCGGTATCTACGGAGCGGTTGTCTCGATTTCAAAGAACGCAGAAGAGGTCACCCTTGTCGTCGACGACAGTTCAAATACCAAGTTGAAAGTGCAACGTAGCGCGATTGCTCGGGTTCTCAATGCGGAGACCGATTCGTTAAATAACGGCTAGTTCATCAGTCACATTCACCATTTCTGGCTCCCAATAGTTTCCGGGAATTAGGAAGTTCCTGCCATGCTCGATACTATGTGCTTCCCCCTTTTGCTGGCCCAAGAGCAGCAAACGTTTGTTGACCAAGTGCTCAAGGTCGCTTACATCTTCGGCATTTTTGCCTTGGTTTTCGTGCTGCCTTATGTGCTTGGCACGTTGGCGGCGCGCGCGCTGCGCATGCGCGGATATGAGTTCAAGATCGGCTTGATCTTCATGTCGATCACGCTCTCGTTGCTGGTGCTTTCGCGCGCCTGGGATAGCGAGAAGGGGAGCTTCAAGATCCCGTTGGGCGTCGACCTGAAGGGTGGCGTTATTCTGGTCTACGAGATCGATACCAGCGGCCGCAGCGAGGCGGGGAAAACGGAAGACGAGGCCGGGCGTATTAATATGAATGATCTGGTCCAGGCATTGACCAACCGGATCAACCCGAGCGGGACGAAGTAAATTGTGATTCGCCCCTATGGCGAACGGCAAGTCGAGATCATTATTCCCGAGGTAGAAACAGAAGAAGTCGAGGTGATCAAGACGCAGATCGGCACGGCGGGGCGATTGGAGTTTCGTATTGTCGCCAACCGCCGTGATCATGCGGCAATCATTGCGGCTGCCCAACAACAATCGCAAGGCCCCAACCGTTTTCAGAAACGAGTTATGGTGGACGGCGAAATGGTGGGGTTCTGGGCAGAGGCCGCCAAAGAGAAATTGAAAGCCGCCGAGCTTGGCGACACCATCTTGCGTAACGCAAGTACCGGTCGCATCGTGACGCTCGGTGATATCGGCACGATCGAGAGCAGCAGTGAGGGGTTGGACAAGTTTCTTGAAGCCAATGGCGTCAAGAATCTCGACGTGCTGCTGGCGACCAATGACGGTTGCAATGTGACCGGTGATAACTTGGGAGTCGTCTCGGCAAGCACGGACGAGTACTTGAACCCGTGTGTCAATTTCCGCTTGGTGGGCGAAGGTGCGAAGCTATTCAGCTTGTTGACCAGCTCGAATCGTCCCGATATGGATGCGCAGCCACCCTTCTACCGGCATTTGGCGATCATGCTGGACGAGCGGCTGTTGTCGTTTCCCAGGTTGATCACCACGATCAGTGACAGTGGCCGGATTACCGGTGATTTCACCAAGGAAGAGGTCGATTTCCTGGTCGGGATCCTGCGCGCTGGACGATTGCCTGCCACGCTGAAAAAGGAACCGATCAGCCAGAACCAGATCGGCTCGATGTTGGGTGATGATACCATCCGCAAGGGAACATTCTCGATTAAGGTTTCCTTGGCGGCGGTCTTGCTTTTTGTGGCCGTCTACTACCGATTCTCAGGCCTCGTTGCTTGTGCCGCGCTGCTGATGAACCTGCTGATGATTATGGCCATGATGGTGATGCTCAACGCACCACTTACCTTGCCCGGGTTGGCGGGGTTGGTGTTAACCATCGGTATGTCGGTTGATGCGAATGTGCTGATATTTGAACGTATTCGTGAGGAACTTGCGCGCGGATCCGCGCTGCGCATGGCAATACGTAACGGGTTTGGTCGCGCAACCACAACCATTGTCGATGCCAACGTGACCACCTTGATAACGGCATTCGTGCTCTATGCCATCGGTACGGACCAGATTCGAGGATTCGCCGTGACGTTAATCCTCGGTATCCTCATGAGTATGTTCACGGCCATCTTTTGCTCGCGAGTCGTCTTTGACATCGCCGAACGACACCACTGGATCACCGATCTCAAGATGTGGAGAATCCTCGGTGCCACGAAACTGGACTTTCTCGGGAAACGGCAACTGGCGATCGGTATTTCCCTGCTGTTGATCGTCGTCGGATTGGTGGCGGTCGGGATGCGTGGCAAAGAGATTTTCGATATCGATTTCAATGGCGGCTTGTCCGTTACCATGGTGCTGGAAAAGTCGGTTCCGCCCGAAGATGTGCGAAAACGGCTGGATGATTATTTCAAAGAGAAGGCGACCACCGGCTCCCCCGTCAAATGTCTCGTCAATACGGTTAGCGTAGAGGGACGAGATCCTAATACGGTCTATAAGGTCGATGCGGACATTCAGGACCAGGATGTCAAAGTCCTGGAAGCGGCAATCAAGGCCGTGTTTCGCGATCCCACTGGGGAAAGTGAATTACAAACGTACACCATGGACTTTGGCGATCTGAAAGAAGAGCCGTACTCTGAGGTCGAATTCGGCGGAGCTTCAACCGCTCAGCCCACACAGAATGCGAACGGTCCGGCTGCCGCCAAGCCTGATGCCGCGCAACCCGCGCCAACAAAAACGGAGCCTGCTAAGACGGAACCAACAAAGACGGAACCTGCTAAGAAGGAACCTGCGAAGACGGAACCTGCGAAGACGGAATCTGCTAAGAAGGAACCTGCGAAGAAGGAGCCTGCGAAGAAGGAACCGAAAAAGGCTCCTGCCGATGGTTCGACCAGCATGCGCGATGATTTGCCGTCGGACAAGCTGTTGGCTTGGGCAGGGCCCCGTCCGCAGGATGAGGCGGAGAAGAAGGAGTCTGCTGACGGCGCTGCGGCAAAGCAGCCGCTGGCCGAAGAAGCGTCAACCAAGGCGACGGATACCCAGGCTGGGGAAAGCAAAGGAGATGCGGCGAAGGCAAGTGGTGATGATAAAGAAGAGACCACGGCATCTGCGGACACGCTACGCAGCGTCAAGACGGTCGCGGTCTTGACGTTTGGCGACGAGATCAACGCTCCTACGTTGCGCGAGAAGATCAAGGCGGCCTACAACCACTACTATGACTTGCAAAACAAAGAGGGTTCAAAGAAGAGCGACAATACCAAGGATGCCAAGCCGGACACGGGTTCGGAGGCAAGCAAACAGCTTGATGTTCCCGGGTTGATCGTTTGTCCCGATGACACCTTTCACTGGGAACAGACGAGTGCTGCTTCGAGTGACGAATGGTACATCAGCGTGGTTGTTCCGCAGGCCGAAGCACAGCAGATTCTCGACCAGATGAAGATCGATCTGGCCGATACGCCGGTGTTTCCTTCTTCCAGTAAGATCGGTGGTAAGGTTGCCGGCGATACTCGCAACTTGGCGATTGCGGCACTTGTGGCCAGCTTGTTTGGTATTGTTGGTTACATTTGGATTCGGTTCCAGCGCGTGGTGTTCGGAGTCGCGGCGGTGATCGCACTGGTGCACGACATCTTGATCACGTTAGGCGCGATTGCCATTAGTGCCTACGTTGCCAAGCCGCTGGGGTTCCTGTTGATCGAGGAGTTTCGCATAAGCCTGCCGATCGTGGCGGCGTTTCTGACCATTATCGGCTATTCGCTTAACGATACGATCGTGGTGTTTGACCGTATTCGTGAAGTGCGCGGTAAGAGTCCAGACTTGACGTCCGAGATGATTAACACGAGCATCAATCAGACGCTCAGCCGTACGTTGCTCACCTCGTTAACCACCTTGATCGTGGTTGCCATCCTCTATGCCATTGGTGGCCAAGGAATTCACGGGTTCGCATTCGCCTTGGTGGTCGGCGTTCTGGTCGGGACGTACAGTTCGATCTTCATTGCATCGCCCGCGCTGCTGTGGATGTTCAATCGCGCCAAGGATGCATGATTGATGCCAGCGTGGCTCGGGAATCTTTCCCGAGTGCGGGCATGTTTCCATCTGTTGAGCGCTCTCTATTGCTGTGAAGTCGGCACAAGGCATTCGCCGCCCTCCGCCTGGGATGGAATCCCGAGCCACATGTGGCTCGGGAATCTTTCCCGAGCGCGGACGACGTTAATCCCTCCAGGTGGCCGTGCATGATTTCCTGACCATCACGATCGTTACGACTGACCGTGCATACGTGGAATCTTCCCGGAATTGGCTCGGTTGCCTCATAGTGCTCTCAGAATGTGACCGATCTCGATGGTGTTGGCTTGTCGAGTTTTGTGGCTCGGCATAGGTCGCCGACCCTCGGACGGTCAGCACGGGAATACAATTGGTGGCACAAATAAGCGGAACCAAGCGTCTGGCGATGGGGTTGGGAGTAATGGCTCTCGGAGTGTTGGGGGCCTTGCCGTTTCGCCATGCGCCGCGTGAGATGGCGGCTGTGAATCCGTTGATCGGCGCCAGCCAACTGACGCTGGGTGACGACGTTTCGCTTCAGGTGCCCGGTCAAGTTGCCGTGCCCTAATTCCAGACACCCACTCTCGAGCCGCTGTCGCCCGAGCCGGAGGTGGATCCCGAAAAGGTGAGCAGCGAGGTGCTCGGACATGGCACGATGGTCAATATCTCCCCACCACCTCGTCTGCCCGACCAATACCAACCGCTGTTCCAAACGAACAACTCGCGACAAGACGGAGCTGGGAGGGTCGTTGGGTCGACACGTGGGGCGAATACCACCACTCGGCCGCTCAGACGACACTCGATCCACGATGGTGACACTCTGGCGTCGCTGGCGCAGCGTTATCTGGATGATTCCCGGCGGGCCAACGAGATATTCGAGGCGAATCGCGCCGTGTTGCCCGACCCGGACTTATTGCCCATCGGCGTGCAAATCGTCATTCCACGCAAGACGCCTGGTCCGGCAGACTCCGTCGCACGCGAGACGCCGGCGCGCCGGGCGTCGACAAGTGAGGCTCCTTATTTGGTGCCGTTACCGACACTCGGTTTTCGCGCCAGGGGGTGAAGGGCGAGAGTCCAGAGTCTAGCTGGACAGCGTCTTGAGTCTGCCTCAGCGTCGTAAGAAAAAAACGTAACCGCTCACGCGGTTCAAGCCACAACCGGTTCGTCACGCCGACTGCGGAACCATTGCCCCATCTACTTCAGCGGGCTTGTGCGGTCGGTCCAGGGGAAATCTTCTCCGCGACGCACTAATCGCAATTCGATGAATTTGGCGATCAGTGCTGGGATGCCGGTACCGCGCGCTTTCAACAATCCCGTGCTCTGCAGTGACGTTGGCGCGGCGAAGAACGGTGCCGCTTCCTTGCTCTCGTCGCCCCACGCACGTTCAATGGCCTTATTAATGCGCTGAGCATCACTCATGCTGCTTGAGTCTTCCTTGCCGACAATCGTCAGAACGGAAATGTGGCCGAGGATGCGTTGCATCTTCAGTTCGGTATTGATCGTGAGACCTCGAAAAGACCGGTCGGGCGAGAGCAGTATCAATGCCTTGATATCCTGACCTTGCTTGAAGGTCGGCAGGTTCCGTACACTCCAGTCGCCAATGGCCCATTTTAGTGCCAGCGTCGCACCGAAGCCGGTGCCCATGATCCCGAGCTGTTCAATGTTCAGCTTGCCTTCATTGTTCTCTCTGAGCAGGAACGACTTGCACGTTTCGATATCCGCAAGCATCGCTTGCATGTTCTTGCCTTTGAACTTGGAGATGTCAATCGGCTTTTCAAACCCTGCCACCCGCATGCTATTACCGTGTCCACGCAGGTCGGGAACGATCACGGTCAGTTTCAGGGCCGTTTGCATCCAGAGTGCCACCGGGTGGAGTTCGCCACGGCTGCCTCCCCAGTCGTGAACCAGAATCATCGGGACAGTCTGTTTGGTTTCGGGGCCTGGATAATAAGTGCAGCGAAGCTTAACGCCATCGCGGGTGGTCAACGTGATATCTTCAAATTTTGGAGCCGCTTTCTTAGCACGTTTCGGGGCCTTCTTGGTTTGGGCGTCCGTGTTGGCGATTCCTGCCCCCCAAACAGCGGCGATCAGCAGTACTAGAACGGCGTTGCGTGTCGCGCGTGTCATGCGATGTTGGCATCGAACGATCATGGTTAGTCCCACTTGTTGTTAACCCATTAGCCCCCAAAACAGCCGCCCGCTAACACCCATCCTAAATGGCGCTCCTCGCCGCGTCAACGAACAGTGGGAGAGTGGGAGAGTGGGAGAGTGGGGCGTGATGCAACGGTGGGTGTTTGGTGGAACTGGAGGGAATTCGTGCTCAGGGCTTACTACGCCCCTCCGGGCCTAAAAATAACGAAGCCCCATTCCCATGCCCCCCGGCGCCGCTGCGTTCGGTTAGCAGAAAGAGCCCGCCAAGAGCATTTTCTTCAACGCACCCCCACTCCTTCTCCCCGTCTCCCCTTCTCCCCCTCTCCCCCTCTCCCCTTCTCTCCCTCTCTGGAGCGTGGTGGAAATCTCTATTGCTTCGATTGGCGTGGCTCGCTATGGTTCGTTTCCTCGCGGCGGGATTCCCGACTGCGGCCTCATTCAGTGCGCCAGATAAATGGAGTTATCATGCGCCGCATAGCATCTCAACAGACACTTGCATTCTTGGTCCTCTTGGCATTACCGGTGATCGCTTGTTCGTCCGGCTGCGCCGTTCTGTATCAGTTGGCGTATGGTGATGGGCACAAGATCGAGGCGAAATACCCGGGGCTCAAAGGGCAACGTGTTGCCGTCGTTTGTGTCATGAATCCGTCGACGTACGGGGATAGTGCCACATCAACTCGGATCGCGGAGCGCGTTGAGCGGATGTTACGCGCCAAGGTGGAAGACATCGAGATGGTTCGGCAGGACGAAATCGCCGATTGGATGGATACCAACGACTGGGATGAAACCGATTACGTCGAAATTGGACGTGGCGTGAACGCCGACATGGTGGTGGCGATTGACGTGGAGGGGTTTAGTACGCACGAGAGCAAGACCCTGTTGAAGGGCCGCGCCGAGGTAATGACCACGGTCTACGACATTACGCAGAACGACAAAGAAGTTTTCCGTACGCGCGACCGCAACTTCGCATTCCCCAAATCGCATTCCATTCCGGCGATCGCCAATGACCCGCGCGATTTCGAGCATATCTTCATCGAACGATTGTCCGTGCACATTGCCAAGGACTTCTACGATTACGACATGGCGGAAGACTTTGCGGGCGATGGTGCCGCATACGCTCACTAGCGGTACCGCCACGGTCCGGGGAAACGACGCCTGCCTCCGTTTTGACTGTGCTCGCGAAAAACGATTACCGCAAGGGGACTTCCATCGTGCGCTCGTGCCACTGCTCATTCCGTACGTTTCCTAGCGGCAGACACCTCTGCAAAGTCACAAATCGCTGCGAACACGCAACCGCCAAGTTGAGCAGTGCGAAGCGGTGATCGAGCTACCATTGGAAACCGGCTAGCCGGTTTGCACTGCGTGCAGTTACCGGCGGCGTGTTGGCGGGGCGGTTGGTAGTGATAAGTCGATCGAGATGTAAATCGCGTTCGAGCATGCAGTGGCACACGTCATTGTCAGGCTTGGTCACTCACGGCAACGTCGCTGCTCTGCAATTGCAGCGCATCGGCTTCTTCCTGGCCGATTAGAATGCGGCGAATGGCGGTGGCCTTACCGGTCGACGGATCGACCGTAACCAGTGTGCCGCCGAGTCGCGCGTCGTTCTTAGCCACCTGAAAAAAAGTGGGCCGAAACGTAATCGTCGTGTGCATAACGCGGTCGATTTCGCGTCCGATGATGCTTTCGCAGGGGCCGGTCATACCGACATCGGACTGAAAGGCGGTGCCTTTGGGTAGGATCTGTTCGTCGGCGGTTGGGACGTGTGTATGGGTACCCAATACGGCACTGACACGTCCGTCAAGGAAGCGGCCCATGAGTTGCTCTTCGCTGGTCGCCTCGGCGTGGAAATCGAGGATGCGGACGGGGACATCCTCAGGGAATTCGGCCAGCAACTCTTCGGCGCGCGTCCACGGGCAATCGACCGGCCGCATAAAGAGTCGTCCGAGCAGGCTAAAGACGATCACGTCGACCCCATTGGCAGCGCGCACCAGGGCGAAATCACGGCCTGGGGCCGCGCGAGGGAAATTGGCCGGCTTGACGATGTTCGATTCACGTCGCAACACCGATTCGATTTCGCGACGACGATAGATATGATCCCCCATCGTGATGCAATCGACGCCAGCGGCCATCAATTCGCCGTAAATCTTCGGCGTCATCCCCGAGCCGCCCGCCACGTTTTCCGCGTTGGCCACGACCAGGTCAATCGACTCCTGAGCACGCAGTCCGCGCAGTGCCTGTTGGACGATTCTCTTACCTGGTCTTCCAACGATGTCGCCAATCAGCAGGATATTCACGTTCAACTCACGTCTTCCATAGAGGAGATCGATCTGATGCGGACGCCAAGATCAGCGCGCCAGTTCCGTGAACCGAGATTCACGCACGACGGTCACTTTGATCTCACCCGGATAGGTCAGTTGCTCTTCAAACGCTTTGGCGATATCGCGGCAGATCTTCGCGGCTTTCGCATCATCGGTGTTTTTGGCACTCGCAATCACGCGCAGTTCGCGTCCGGCCTGAATGGCGAATGCCTGTTCGACGCCATTGAAATTGCTGGCGATGGATTCGAGCTCTTCCATGCGTTTGATGTACCGTTCCAGCGACTCACGTCGAGCACCTGGTCGTGACGCGCTGCAAGTATCGGCCGTGGCGACCAGCATGGTATACGGGTAATCGGTGATGATCTCGTCATGGTGTCCCAGCGCCGCGTGAACGACTTCCGCACACTCGCCATGCCGTTTGAGCATATCCGAGCCGATCTTGGGGTGTCCCCCTTCGAGCTCATGATCGGCGGCTTTGCCGATGTCGTGCAGCAGGCCGCAGCGGCGGCCAACGTCGCCATCCAAACCGATCATCTCGGCCAACATGCCGGTCAGGAAAGCGACTTCGACGCTATGTCGCAAGACGTTCTGGCTGTAGCTCGTGCGGAAATGCATGCGACCGAGCATGTAGATCAACCGCTCGTGCAGGTCATGGATGTTGACTTCCTGGGCTGCTTCTTCGCCCTTCTTGCGAATGAAATGTTCAATCTCCTTGCTCGTATCGGCAACGATCTCCTCGATCCGTGACGGATGGATGCGCCCGTCGGCGATCAATTTGTCGAGTGATTGTCGAGCGATTTCGCGGCGCACCGGGTCGAACCCACTGACGATCACCACGCCTGGCGTGTCGTCGATAATCACGTCGATACCGGTCGCCTTTTCAAACGCGCGGATGTTACGCCCCTCGCGACCAATGATCCGCCCCTTCATCTCATCGTTCGGGATGTCCACCGTACTGGTCGTACTCTCGGCGGTATGAGCGGCCGCATAGCGGTGCAATGCCGTCAATAACATGTCTCGGGCGATCGAATCACACTGCTGGGCGATCCGTTTTTCGTGCTTCAGAATGATGCTCCCCGTTTCTCGAGCCAATTCGGTTTCCAACATGGTGAGCAGTCGGTTTTGCGCTTCCTCGGGGCCCAAGCCGCTCAAGTCGTGCAGTGTTTGGCGTTGCATATCGAGTAGCTTGGCGAGTTCCTCGTTGCGCCGATTCGTGTCCTCCAATCGCTCCGTCAGGCGTCGTTGTGTACTTTCGACGATCCGCTCCTGCTTGCGCAGGTCATCCGATTGCTGTTCAATCGTCTCGGTGCGTTTATCCAGTAGACGTTCGCGTTCGCGCAACTCGTCACGAATCTTGCCCAGTTCTTCTTCGGTCTTGGCTTTCTGCTGCAGTGCCCGTTCCTTGATCTCCAGCTCGGCTTCACGGCGTCGGTTGGATGATTCGCGGTCCGCACGCTCGATAATCGCGCGTGCTTCGGTCTCAGCGTCCTTCTTACGCAAGCGGTCCAGGAACTTGACGAGCGTAAAGGTAAGAGTGGCTGTGATGAGCGCGGCAACCACCACGGCTAACGTGGGATCTATGACCGCCAAAATGGGACTTGGCACGATTCGCTCCCCTATTGGGATAGGCGTTGCGCGACGCGCCCAGCGTGCCGGGGACAGCATCGTATCGTGCTATGCCCGCATCGAGTTGCAGCGCCTAAGCGAGATATGCGGCACTCGTTTTCGAGTGTCGTGTGCTGGCGATCGGATGAGGTAGAAGCCTGAGCCGGTGCGCAGGACTCCCTGGGGTCAAGAACCTGGCAGGCGGCCGTTTCGACCGCCAAGTTGCTCAAAACCTGTGGGAGGCCGGTTATCGGCGCGCTGACACATCAACGAACTTGTCGAGGGGCGATTTCTCAAATGACCAGATGTTGGACTTGCACTGTTCGGTAATCCGCTAGAGGGGTGAACCTCGATCGGAGGCAGCCATGTTGCGGAGCTGCTAATGCGCACCATCGCCAAATGGCAGTGGCTCCATGAGCCACACCAAGTGCCGAAAATGTACCGAAAAATGAGCATCACGAAATACATCGACTGGCCTGCTCTGTCGTGAGAGATTAGGTCCCGCTGACTAGCTCCGGACTTCGTTCATCGCAATCGAACTACACCATCTCGCATTTGGCCAGCCGCGTGTCGCGCTGCGCAAACGCCTTTGTATGGTTTTCGGTGAACTTTTACGCTGTTTGTTTTCCCGAGCCTAGCCGGTCGTTTCACCGGCCGAGAGCGTAGGAAACTAGCCCTATAATGTACCAGAGAATCCGCTGACTGCAACGGTTCGCGGGCCCTGCTCGGCAGGTTTCATTTTTCTCAACCATCGAGCAACGTTGTGGTTGCGCCAAACGGACCCGTCTATCCCCCCCAGGTGATCCAGATGGCGTAACTCGGCCTCTTGATTGCTCGTGTCACGTCTTGGGACAGAGCCTCGTCTCGAATCGAACCTGGCTCTCTAGAGGGGCGTGGATAGCGTGGCTCGCCTGGTCGGTTTCTCAACATTGTTGTTGCTGCCCTTGTTGCGCTGCTTTTTTCACTGCTTTATGAAGCATGCGCGCAACTACCTACGAAATCGGCACTTTCGTCATTCGTGCTTCGTTATTCATTCGTCACTGGGTATTTCGTCATTCGTCATTGCCAGGGGGCGGTGGCTTGCCTCAAAACGAGGATGTTTCTTGGCTTCGATTTGGGCTACGTTCTCGCCAGGGCAATACCACATTCTCAACTGGCCAGGTCTACCCTTGCCCCACCAACGCGCTAAACTGGTTCCCATGGTCGAGTATCATCCGTTTGAACAACGACTGGCTCAGCAGTGGGCCCCGGCCTCGTGGCGTGACGTGACTGTGCTGGTCGCTGTCTCTGGTGGCGCGGACAGTGTTGCTCTTTTGTTGGGATTGCACGCGGTCGGTCAGCAACCCGCCGGTCACTTGGTGGTGGCTCACTTCAATCACCAGTTGCGCGGTCGGGCATCCGACGGCGACGCACAGTTCGTGCAACAGCTGAGCGACACACTTGATCTTCGGTGTGAGATTGGTCATGCGGAGGTCGCGATTACCACTGGGGGGGACGGACTGGAGTCGGCGGCACGCGCGCAACGCTATCAGTTTCTGCGCAAGGTCGGCAATCGATGCGGCGCACGTTTTGTTGCTACCGCTCACACTGCGGACGATCAAGCCGAGACGATTCTGCATCGCATTGTGCGCGGCACCGGGTTGGCGGGGCTTGCTGGGATTCCCGTTTCTCGCCAACTCAGTGAAATGACCACGATCGTGCGGCCCATGCTGGGGCTGCGTCGGAGCGACGTGTTGGATTATCTGACAGCTCGCCACCAGCCGTTTCGCGAGGACGAGTCAAACGCATCGGCGGCCTTCACGAGGAATCGGATTCGTCACCAGTTGCTACCCATGTTGGCCCAGCAGTTCAACCCGCAGGTGGTGTCGTCGTTGCTGCGACTCGGCGACCTGGCGCGGGAATCGCAACAGGTAATCGACGCGGTAGTCGACCCGTTGCTTGAAGAGTCCGTCACGCACCGCGCCGCTGACCACGTGGAATTGGCCTGCACGCCGCTTGTTGACCAATCGCCATTCCTGGTGCGTGAACTGTTGATCAGAATCTGGAAGTGGCAAGATTGGCCGCGGCAGGACATGGGCGAATTGCGGTGGCGACAACTTTGCGATCTGATCCAGTCCGCCTCAATTGCCGATCAGCAAACGGCTCAATCCGATTCCGTACATTCCAGCATGACGTTGCCGGGCAATATCCGGGCCCGGCGGGATGATCAACGGTTGACCTTGCACAAGTGTTGACCGTCCGGGCTGCTGGAATGCCGCTATTTTCTTTGCTCGTCTTCTTGTTTGCCGTTTTGCTGTCGCGAAATGGATGGTGTTCTGGTTGTTTTCCTTTGAGGGCAAGAGAAAATGATGGGCAAAAGAAAAAGTGTGCTCCCGGCCGGGACAAGCCCGGCGGAGAGCCTCTTCATCGGCGTCTATATGCGTTTATGAGCGGTCCCTTCCCAAATGTTCCGATCGCGTTTGTGCTGCCGTGAACGGTTACAAAGACAAAGTGTGCTGCCAGCCTCTTTTCAGCCCGTAGGATGTCTGGCTTCGACTGCTAGCTGCTTGCTTGCGCTCCCCATATCGACCACGCGCTCGCGGAATCAGAACGGGATAAACCGGGGACCACTTCAGGCCAGCAAGCTCTTTGCAGCCCATTGTTGCCTTGCCGGCTGGCAAATGGCCCTGGCTCTTGGCAACTCACATGCCGGCCACGGCCACGCGTGCTAGCACTCAGCTTCTATTGACGCACATCGGCAGATCGGCCTACCATGCCGAGTCCGTGGGGGCGTTGCCGCGCGTGGCTCTGGGGCCCACCGGGGCTGAGCGGAACTAGCAGGGATAATGATTGGATGAGGCGTGGTTCAATATCTTGGCTGAGCATATTCGGGATCATGGCGTTGGCGTTTACCTTGCGTGTGGCGGTGGCCCTTTGGTGGCAGCAGCGACTGGGGGACGCGCAGGCGTTTGGGATGCCTGATACGCACAGTTATTGGGACTTGGGCCAGCGGCTCGCCACCGGCGCGCCGTACGAATATGGCGGCCGTGATTTTCAAGTCTTTCGTGCCCCTGGTTATCCGCTGCTGCTGGCCGGAATGTTTCGCCTGTTTGGCACGACGTTGCCGATGATTTGGGCGCGTGTGGTGGGAGCGGTGTTGGGAACCGGTGCGGTAGCGGGAGTGATGTGGTTGAGCAGTTGTTTGTTTGGAGTTGATGACGATGCGGATGGCGTGGCGATACGTGTTGGACCGACGGTCTTGGTCGCTGGTTTGTTGGCGGCGATCTATCCCGGCGCGATTGCGACGAGCATTTTTGTCTTGGCGGAGGCGTTGTTTTGTCCACTGATGGTCATTCATCTGGTCTGTTGGGTGAAAGCTTCTCAAACGGCGGCGACGCGTACGTCGGTATTGTGGAGTGTGGCAGCTGGCGTAGTCGCCGGGTTGGCGGTTTTGACCCGTCCCAGTTGGCTGTTGTTCACGCCGTTCGTTCTTGGAATACTGGTGTTGCTAAGTCGCCGCCGAATGCGACACGCGGCAATTGGCCTCACGATGGTCGTGGCCCTTTGCGTAACAATGTCACCTTGGTGGGTGCGCAACTATCGCGTCGTGGGGCGATTTGTACCGACGACTCTGCAAGTGGGAGCCAGTCTATACGACGGCTTGAGCGCGGAGGCGACCGGCGCCAGCAACATGCCGTTTGCAACGCCTGCCTACGACGCTCAGAAGGCGGAAGATGCAGCGGCGGGACGAAGCGACGAGGGGTTCGAGATTCGGTTGGACCAGCGTTTGCGGAATGCGGCCGTGACATGGGCTACGGCTCATCCCGGGCAGGTCGTGCGGTTGATGGGAAAGAAATTCATGCGAATGTGGAACCTGTGGCCCAACGCGGCCGAGTTTCGCAGTTGGCGATTGCGTTTGGTCGTGGCGGTTGGGTATGTACCTCTGCTGGTTCTGGCGATCGCCGGTGCTTGGAAATGGTGTCGACAGGGTTGGCCGTGGGTCATCTGCCTGTTGCCGGCCATTTACTATACCGGCTTGCACATGGTGTTTGTCAGCTCCATTCGCTACCGCCAGCCGGCCATGATGGTCTGGTTGATTCTGGCTGCGGCGGTCGTTGCCGGTGCGTGGCCACGCCAACGGAGCGTGGTGCCGGAAAAGTTAGAGACAAAAAGTTAGAGATCAGAACGCGGTGAACCGCTCATGGCATGGCGTCGTGAGTAGCAGTTAGGATGGGCCGAGTACGCTGGAAAGGAATCCGGGCGTATGCAAGATGATGGTGGAGTGCGAACTCGATTTGGCAGCCTGCTGCGCTGGCTGCTTTTCGCCGCGTTGGCATGCGCGGCCGGGTTCGTGGTTTGCCGGCAGATCATCATTAGTCGGTTGGACGAGGAGATTCGAGCTCGGTTCGAGGCGCGGCTTGCGGCGCACTACACGGACCTGGAGGTGCGAGTCCAAGGGGCGCGACGGATTGAGGGCAAGGGGATTGAGATTCGTGGGCTATCGATCCGATCGTTGGACGAAGGGACGGCCTACCGCGATATTCTGTTCATTGACGAAATGTTCTTGCAATGTCGAGCTGACCTGAGCGAGTTGATTGGCGGGCACCCCAAGGTGCGGCGTTTGGTTGTGCGGCGCATGAAGTTGCACGCCACGTGCCACGAGGACGGTCGCTGGAACACGATGTGCCTGTTTCCGCCACCCGATTTCGGCGGGTCGGTGCCGTCCATCGTCTTGGAGGATTCGACGGTCGAACTGCAGGATCTCCGACGCCAGTTACCGGGCGTACTGACGCTGCGCAGCATCAACGTGAAGGGCCAATTGCAGACCGACGCCGAGGGGGAGGAGAAGTGGCGACTGACGGGTAAGCTGCAAGGCGATCATTTCAAGCACGTGCAATTGAACGGAGTGGTCGATGCGCGGCGCGGCAATTGGTCAGCCTGGGGGACAATCGACGGGTTGGAGATGTCGCAGCAGTTGCTCAACGCACTGCCCGACAATGTTGCACAATACGTTTCCGTGCTCGCGACCTTACGAGCCCGAGCTCATTTTGAATTCCGTTTGGGGTACGAAGCGGGCGCCACGGATCCGATACGTGCCGAGGTGCACGGGCATATTGCGGACGGGCGTGTCGACGACCCACGCTTGCCACTGCCACTGACCGAGTTGGAAGCCGACGTTCACGGTAATAACAAGCAGATTCGTATCGAGAATGTCACCGCCCGAAGTGGCCAGGCGAAACTTGAGCTGAAGTGCATCTGCGACGAATTCCTCGGTGCCGCGCCCCAGTTGCAACTCGTTGGCTCCATTGCCAACTTGTCGCTGGACAAGCGTCTCTACGCCGTGTTGTCCCCGAAGCTCCAGGGCGAATGGGATAAATTCGCGCCGGCGGGGGTTATCGATGCCGCGATTGACGTGCGGATGACCGGTAATCAATGGGTCCCGAACGTCACCGTCACATGCCGAGATGTATCGTTTGCCTATCACAAATTCCCACTGCGCATGCGGCAGGGCAAAGGTGTGATTCAATGGCTTGGGGACACGGTCTTTGTTCGCGATTTTGCCGCGTTGGCGGGCAACAAAACCGTGTACATCTCCGGGCAATTTCAGCACCCGGGCCCACAGGCTGTCGGGTGGCTTGATTTGCGTTCCGGCGGTCCCCTTGCGCTGGACGAGGAGCTGTTTTCAGCATTCACCGAGTCGGGGCAGAAGATAGTGCGCAGCATGCATCCGAGCGGTTCGATCACGTTGACTCACGGGCGCTTCGAGAAAACGACGCCCGACGGCCCGCCCTCCTCGCGGTGGGAGTTCACGCTCTCCGATTGCTCGATCGAACACGACAAGTTTCCCTACTCCATCCACAAGATAACCGGGCGTCTTGTGTTGGCGAACCGCCGCTGGGATTTCGTCGATTTGCATGGCTATCATGGCAGTAGCTACATCGCGTGCGAAGGCGGCTGGGTGCCGGCATTTCTGGACCAACCGGGTGGTGATCTGACGTTGAAATTCAAGTGTTGGGATGTGGCTCTGAACGACTCGCTGCGCCACGCGGTCGGCAAACTGAATCAGGGCGCGGAACAATTCTGGAATAGTATGCATCCACGTGGGACCGTCGACTATGCTAATATTCTCTTCCAACTGAACTCGCTCTCGAAGAAAACCCATTTTGAATTGCTGGCCGAAAAGTGGCCGCCTGGCCAAAATGTTGAAGGACGCAGTATCTCGGTCCACCCCTCCTGGTTTCCACTGCGGTTGGATGAATGCACCGGACGCGTGTGGTTTTCCGATGGCAAATTCGCACTCAAAAATGTGACCGCGAAACGGGGTGACTCGCGTGTGGAACTGGCAGGCCACGGCAACATGCTGCCGAATCACCAGTGGGAAATCACGCTCTCGCGACTGATTGCCGATACGTTGCAAGTCGATCACCCGTTCATCGATGCACTGCCGGTGGAAATGCGCACTCCAGTTCGCCAGCTCAAATATCGCGGAACGCTCAGCCTGAACGGCAATGCATGGTTTCGTGGCGGCGAGGGCCAGCCGCTGTTGGCCGGCTGGGACGTGTTGTTGGATATCGAAAACGGCGCGATCGACAACGAGCTGAAATTGGAACATATTTACGGTGGCGTTCGACTTACCGGTAACAAGAACGTACGCGGTTTTCAAAGCCATGGGGCGTTGGATATCGATTCGTTGATGACCCGTGGGGTCCAGGTCACGCAGGTCCATGGACCGCTGCGGCTCGATCCTCAACAAATGCTTCTCGGTTCCGCGGCCTCGGTCGTGCGCCGCGGCCAACCGCCCCAACAAGTGACGGCCAAGGCTATGGGAGGGTCAGCCGCATTGGATGCACGCATCCTCTTTGACGAACAATTGCATTTCGCCGTGGATGTCTCCGTGGCAGATGCGACCATTGCCGAATTTGCGCGGAGCTTTCATGCCCAACAGCACAATATCTCCGGCAAAGTCTATGCCCTGCTGCGACTCAAAGGCGCCAAAGCCGGGTTCCATACACTGCAGGGAACGGGCCAAGTTCGTTTGCGCGAAGCCGATATCTATCAACTGCCCGTTATGGTCAGTCTGCTCAAGATCTTGTACGGTCGCCCACCCGATGCCACCGGGTTCACGAGCAGCGATATCGATTTTCGATTGGTCGGTGAACAAATCTACGTCGACCGGGTCGACTTCAGTGGTGATGCGATCAGTCTCAAAGGCAAAGGCGAGATGAATTTTGACGGTAAGATCGACCTTGATTTCTATGCGCTGGTCGGACGCCAGGAGTTTCAGTTGCCGTTCGTAAGCACGTTGTTGGCCGAGGCCAGTAAGAATATTCTGGCCATCCAAGTGACGGGGGATATCAACAACCCGCAAGTGACTCGGCGAGCGCTGCCCGAGTTGGACGATACCTTGCAACGGCTGTTTCCCGAGGATTCTCCCAGATCGGCCAATCCGAACTCAGCCAATTCCAGAGCGGTACTCCCGATTCCGATACCACGATAGCCGGAGTGTTGCTATGCCGTGTTGATTAGGTGGACGGCGTCACGAAGCCGCCCAGCGGTCTTCACGGGTTATTCGTGTTGTGCAAGATCTGCGGACTCGCCGAAGTGAGTCTTGAGCGAGTTTCGCGTTTCCGGTTTCGAGCATCGGATGTGGTGGTCGATACCTCAGAGAGGGGGGAGTGCTGACGTCAAATTTGATCATGGGAGGTGACGCATGAGTATCGGACCGATGGGGATGATCGGCAGCGCTGCCGGCTCGCCACTCGCCCAGGGGCAAGGCTCTGAGGTGAATCGAGCTCAGCAGGAGACGGCGGATCATGCCCGCCAAACGCAAGCGAACGAAAAAGCCGAGAACGCCTCGGGAGTTGGCCAGACCGAGCAGGACGAAGAGACGGCGGATCGCGACGCCGATGGCCGCCGCTTGTGGGAGGTTGCGTCTGAGGAAGGTGAACTCGATAAAGGTGAGCCGGAACAGGAAGATGCCACGGAGCAGCAACCACGTGGCAAGGATCCATCTGGGCAAAAGGGTGGCCAACTTGACCTGAGTGGTTGAGGAACGCCGTTTCCGCATGTGATTGTTTCGACTGGCCTGCTATCGTAAGACCTCGGCCGCATCTGACGGTGCCCTATTTCCGTTTGGAGATAGCTCGATAGGGACACGAAACCGGTCTGCGGGTAACAGTTTACCCAAATGAAGTTGAACGTGCAGCGAGGTTTGGTTGGCTGTGGAGCGATCCCCACCGCCTTGTGCGGTGGGTGAAGAAGTTTATTGGGCTAGAAACGACGCCTTCCCCCCGCCCTCTCCCCACCGCCGAAGGCGGTGGGGAGAGGGCGGGAGTTATGGGTATCGGCGTCTTAGCTGGCAAAACTCGTTCACCTACGGGGCAAGCCCGTAGGGGTCGCTGACTTAGGCAAACGTTGCGATCGGCTAAACAGATACGTCTGCGGAAACCTTGTGGGAACGACGCTCAATGCGATTCACGAAAATGCACGGTGCGGGCAACGACTATGTCTATGTCGATTGTTTTGCCACGCCACCGCCTGCCGATCCCGCAGCGCTGGCATGCCGTATTGCCGACCGCCACCTCGGTGTGGGAGGCGATGGGTTGATCCTCATTCATCCATCGTCCGTGGCCGATGCACGTATGCAGATGTTCAATGCGGATGGTTCCGAATCGGAGATGTGTGGCAACGGGATCCGCTGTGTCGCCAAATACGTGTACGATCACGCGCTATGTCGGCGCAAGACCTTGCGCATCGAGACCGGTGCGGGAGTGTTGGATCTGGAATTGGAGTTGGATGCGTCCACCGCGACGGTGCAACGTGTGCGTGTCGACATGGGGAGCCCTATTCTTCAGTCACAGGAGATCCCGACGACGCTTGCCGGCGATCCAGCGGCCGGTGGTCAGGTTGTCAATCAACCGTTGGAGATCGACGGCACGATCTTGCAGGTGACGACTGTTTCGATGGGCAACCCGCATTGCGTTGTGTTTGTCGACGAGGCGACCGACGACTTGGTGTTGGGCTTGGGCCCGAAAATTGAAGGTGATCCGCGTTTTCCGAGTCGAGTCAACGTTGAGTTCGTAGAGGTTGTCTCCAAGACGGTGGTTCGGCAGCGTACCTGGGAACGTGGCTCGGGTGAGACGTTGGCGTGCGGAACCGGCGCCAGCGCCGTCTGTGTGGCGGGCGTACTGTCGGGGCGGACCGAACGCCGGATACTGAATCACTTGCGCGGCGGTGACCTGGAGTTGCAATGGGAGGCGACCAGCAATCATGTCTTCATGACGGGTGCCGCGGTCGAGGTGTTTCAAGGTGAATGGCCGGATGCCGACTGAGTCCAGAGTCCAGAGTCCAGAGTCCAGAGTCCAGAACGCTGTGGGTGGCCATGGAATGCTCTGTGAGTATTGGCATGGTCGGATCTGAGAGGCAGGTCGAGTGATAGCTGGCAATAGCGATTTGGTCGCACGGCTTGTCCGTGACTCAGCCCTGTCATTGCGCCAGCCGTGTTGTGGCGAGTCGAAAATGACACTCGAATAAAGGCCGCAGAGGCAACTCGAAGAGGACACTCGGTTATGGTTGGGAATGACGTGCCGTTGGGAGAGCGTGCTGAGCAACAGCAGCCATTGTCGATTGCGCAGTTGACCAGCCATATCAAGCAAATGTTGGAGTCGGCGTTTCCGACCGTTTGGGTGGTTGGCGAAGTCACTGACTTGGCACGCCCACGCAGCGGTCATGTTTATATGACGTTGAAGGACGATCAGTCGCAGATCCGCGCGGTCATGTGGCGTGGCGTGGCCAATCGGCTGGACTTTGACTTGGCGGACGGTCAGCAAGTGGTCTGCCGCGGCAGCATTGATGTCTATTTGCCACGCGGCAGCTACCAGCTCGTGATTCGTCAGATCGAGCCGCGTGGGCTGGGATCCTTGGAACAACGGTTGCGTGCGTTACAGAAGAAGCTGACTGCGGAAGGGCTGTTTGACGCGCGGCACAAGCAACCGTTGCCGCCGTTTCCGCGCCGCGTGGCAGTGGTGACGAGTCCGACGGGCGCGGCGATTCGCGATTTTCTAGAAGTAGTACGGCAACGCTGGCAAGGTGTGGACGTGATGATCGTGCCGACACGCGTGCAGGGTGCGGGCGCGGGGCCGGAGATCGCGCGTGCGATCGAGTTGGTCAATCGCTTGCAACCCGCGTTCGATGTGGTTGTGGTCACGCGCGGTGGCGGAAGCATGGAAGACCTCTGGTGTTTCAATGAAGAAGCTGTCGTGCGCGCCATCTTTGCCTCGCAAATCCCGGTCGTGTCTGCCATCGGGCACGAGATTGATGTTACGCTGGCCGATTTGGTTGCGGACGTGCGTGCCCTGACGCCAACCGAGGCGGCTCAACAAGTCGTGCCATCATCGGAGGAAATGCGCACCTCACTTAACCACCTTTATTCACGTCTTGCCGCAGCCTTGAAATCGGCGGCAGATGCGGCGCGTGCGCGGCTTGACGCGATCGCCAGCCGGCGTGTTTTCCGCCAGCCGTTGGAACGGGTGCGCCAGTGGGAACGCCGACTGGACGAATTGCACGAACGTGCTACGCGTGCCAGCCACGTGGCTTTGCGGAACGCGCAGCAGTCGGTGCAAGCGCAGGCCGGACAACTCGAATCGTTAAGTCCATTGGCGGTGCTGGCACGTGGGTATAGTGTGACGCAACGTGACGGTGATGGGACCGTTGTACGCGATGCCAGTGAATTGAATGTGGGCGATCGGCTGGTCACCCGATACGCTCAGGGGAGCTCCACTAGCCGCGTCGAATCGGTGGAACTAGACCAGGAACCGCTGATGAACGCTGATGAACGCTAATCACAAAACACGCTCGGACCAAGTTGTGAGAAACTCGAGCGGCGTGTCTTCGCTCCGAGCGAGCACAACATACCAGCCGCGGGCAGAGGTTGACTTGGCCTTTAGACTGTGACGTTAGACTGGTGCAGCGCCGTCCCGGCAAGCACGAATGACGAAATACCCAATGACGAATGAAGCACGAATGACGAAGGCAATTGATGATGGCTAAGAAAAAAGTGAAGCGGAGCGATTCCTCGCCGGCGGATCAGCCGACATTTGAAATGGCCATGGCGCAGCTTGAACAGACAGTGGCGCGTCTGGAAGGTGGCCAGTTGGGACTCGACGAATCCCTGGCTCAGTACGAAAAAGGAATCAAGTACTTGAAGCAGTGTTATCGTCAACTCGAACGTGCTCAGCGCAAGATTGAACTTTTGGCCGGAGTTGACGAAAACGGCGAGGTGCAGAGCGAGCCGTTTGGCGAGGCCGACATGTCGCTAGAGCAGAAGCAGGCAGCGCGCGGCCGTCGCCGTTCGCGCCCGCGCCGCGATGACGACGCGCCGGCCGGAACGGACGATACGGGAACGCTGTTCTAGTGCCGCGTCTGCCGTTCGAGTCTCTCGTCGCGTCGTTGATAGGGAGCGGCAGGGAGCCGTTTCCACCACGTTGAACACGCTTGTATTCGAGGTAACCGTTCACGCGCTTCGATTTTTGTTATGGTCCGCTACGTGCCGAAGGCACAGCCCTAGACGAGCCCAGGGTGCAGCCAATGCGAGGTTTGCGAGCATTGGCGTAACCCTGGGTAGCCTTCCTACGCAACCCAAAAGCCCCGTATGGGGCGTTCCTAACTGTTTTGGGGCCACCCCTGCGGGGTTTGACGGTGATGTTGTTCGCAACCCAGGGTTGCGCGGCGATCGCTGCGCTCACGCCGACTCCACCCTGGGCTCGTATAGGGACGTCCCTTCGGGACTGGAACAAAAAACCGATATGAAACGACGGCGTAAGCGTTCACGGCCAGAGGCCGTGAACGCTTACTATTCGAGCCGCATCTTCTTGGCCGAGCCCCGTTGGGTTAACGCATCGCCCCATGTTAGAATAATAGAGCCGTGTCGCGTCCCCTCATAAGTTGGGGGGCTCTTGAGTCAGGCAGGTTTGGGCTTCGCAGTGGTGGATTCGGGAGCGACCCAGCGACCACGGTCTTGCTGCCGGTGGTGCGAAGAGAAACATGCGACGTATTGGTAAGCCCGTTGTGGCGGTAATTCTCGGGCGATTTTTGGCTGGCTAGCAAGCAGGGACTGATTCAGGAATTCATGAAGGCGTTCGTCGAATATTCACGCAAGTTGCGTTCGCAGATAGATCAGGCACTCGACCGGTATGTGGAATGCGACGTGGATTGTCCGCAGTCATTGCGCGCGGCGATGCGGCACAGCTTACTTGGTCCGGGCAAACGTTTGCGGCCGTTGCTGGTGTTAATGGCTGCCGAGGCGTGCGGTTCTGAGCATCAGGGGGCGTTGCCGGCGGCTTGTGCGGTTGAAATGGTGCACGCATATTCACTAATCCACGACGACTTGCCGGCGATGGACGACGACGACCTGCGGCGTGGTCGTCCCAGCTGTCACGCCCAATTTGGCGAGGCGATGGCGATTCTGGCGGGCGATGCGCTGCAGACGATGGCATTTGAAGTGTTAGCGCGCGATATTGACCCACCACGAGTCGCGGCCGACTGTTGTGCTGCGTTGGGCCGTGCGGCGGGGCCTTCCGGCATGGTCGGTGGCCAGGTGGACGACATTCAGGCGGAGTTTCAAGGTGGTGGACTTGCATTGCTTGAAGCGATTCATCGTCGCAAGACGGGCGCGATGATCAACGTTTCCTTGCGACTCGGCGGGCTCGTGGCTCAAGGGACCGATGAACAATTGGCGGCCCTGGGTGCGTATGGCAATAATCTTGGAGTAGCCTTTCAGATTGTGGATGATATCCTCGATCTGCGTGGGGACGAGATCGCGATGGGTAAACGACTGGGCAAAGACTCGGCGCGTGGCAAACTGACGTTTCCCTCGATCCTGGGGCTTGAGGAGAGTGAACGCGAGGCCCAGCGACTTGTGGACGAGTCGTTGGCGGCATTGTCGCCGTTTCAGGACCGGTCAGCACAGCTCGCTTCGCTGGCTCGGTACGTGCTTCAACGAAGTCGGTAAGTTTATGCATCCACTTCTATCCAAGATCGAATCGGCGCGACAGTTGCATGACATGTCGCTGGGCGAGTTGGACCAGTTGGCCGAAGAGATTCGCGAGGTGCTGTGTAATTTACTGAGCACTCGGCCGGCCCATTTTGCGTCCAACCTGGGCGTGGTCGAGCTTTGTTTGGCGTTGCATAGCGTCTTCGATTTTTCGCGTGATCGGCTGATCTGGGACACGGGGCACCAGATTTATCCACACAAGTTGGTGACGGGGCGTTATCACGAGTTCTCGGGCATTCGAACGCGTGGCGGCCTGATGGGATATCCCAACCCGGCCGAGAGCCTTTACGACCTGTTCATGACGGGACATGCCGGCGCGAGTGTATCGACGGTCTTGGGGCTCAGCGTGGGGGATCAGTTGTCCGGCCAGTCGGACCGGCATGCCGTCGCGGTGATTGGCGATGGTGCGTTTTCGTCAGGAATGGTGTTCGAGGCGATGAACCACGTTGGTGGCATGAAAAAGAAGCTGCTGATGATTCTGAATGACAACAAGATGTCAATCTGTCCACGCGTTGGCGGGACCGCGGACTATCTCGATCGTCTTCGCACCAACCCGGTCTATACCGGCTTGAAGACCGAAGTAGTGCGAGCGTTGAGCATGATGCCTGTCTTGGGCGACCCGGCTGAACGGTTCCTGGCGCAATTGAAGGAGGGGATCAAGGCGGGATTGCATGGGGGCATGTTGTTTGAAGATCTTGGATTCCGCTACATTGGGCCGATCGACGGTCATAACATCGCGCTGTTGCGCAAGTATTTCCATATGGTCAGGAAATCGGACGATCCGGTCTTGCTCCATGTCGTCACGGAAAAGGGACGCGGGTTTCGACCGGCTGAAGATGATCCCACCTATTTCCACACGCCACCGGTGTTTGTCAATGAGGCGGGCACGGTCGTTACGAAGAAGGTGGGAAAGAGCCGCAGCTATACGGTTTGCATGCGTGATGCGCTACTGGACCAAATGCGTCGTGATGTGCGCGTCGCGGTAATTACGGCGGCGATGTGCCAGGGGAATAAGTTGGAACCGGTTCGCGAAGAGTTTCCCGATCGGTTCTTTGACACGGGAATCTGTGAGTCACATGCGGTTGCGTTTGCGGCGGGGTTGGCAAAGAGTGGCATGCGACCGGTCGTCGACATTTACAGCACGTTCTTGCAGCGTGCCTACGACCAGATTTTTCAGGAAGTTGCCTTACAGGAGTTGCCGGTCGTCTTTGCAATCGACCGAGCCGGATTGACGGGGCCGGACGGCCCGACCCATCACGGTGTCTTTGATCTGGTCTACATGCGCGCATTTCCGCAAATCGTCGTCATGGCTCCCGGGGATGCAGCCGATGTCCCGGCGATGCTCGACTTTGCCGTGCACCACGATGCTCCTTGTGCCATTCGCTATCCCAAGGCTTCGGTGGCGTCGATCTCGCGCGATGTTGCTCCGGTCGAGCTGGGCCGGGCCGAAGTGTTGCGATGGGGCAAAGACGGCGTGATTCTCTGTTGCGGGACCTTGTTGAATGATTGTGTTCAAGCAGCCAATACACTTGGCCAGCAAGGTGTCGAGGTGGGCGTGGTGAATGCGCGTTTCGTTAAGCCACTAGATCGTGACCTGATTCGCCGCGCGTTCATGGAGTGTTCCTTCGTGCTTACGGTCGAAGAGGGAACGCTTGCTGGCGGGTTCGGCAGCGCCGTCTTGGAGTGTGCGAACGAACTGGAACTCGACACCCGACGTCTACGGCGATTGGGGATCCCCGATCAGTTCATCGAACATGGGGAGCGCGCCGAGTTGTTGGCCGATCTGCAACTCGACGCGCCAGGGATCGCCCGCGCTTGCCGCCAGTTGGTCGCTTGTCTGGAAGATTCGGCGAGTGACTCGAAATGTGGTCCAGGTGCTGACATGCAAGGTAATGAATCGAGCTAGCCATGAGTCAATGGGCCGATGTGGGGCACAGTCGGGGAACGCAAGATCCTGCATGGCGCGGGGACCAACGCGCGTTGCGAGTCCTGTTGCTCGGTAACGGCCAAAAGGCAAACGTCCACACCGAAGTGCAGCGTCTGCGACCACTGATCGAGCAACATG
>JAJRVM010000236.1 GCA_024277285.1 Planctomycetota bacterium | reverse complement strand
GAGTAAGAAAACACTGAGGGCTGGGCCGAACGGGAGGCTGTCGCTGGCCGCCCATAGGCTGAGATTAACGAAGCGACTACACGCGTAGAGGCGCCGAGTTGACTGTCACGGGACGGGGGTTCGATTCCCCCCGGCTCCATTACCAGACTCCGAACGACAGGTCCGGACACATCGGGCCTAAGTGCCTCTGTAGCAGGCACTTGCGTACAGTACTCTCCGCGACCCGATTGGTCTCCATGAGACACTGAAAGACCCGTTTGGACCATGCCCGTTGCGCGCTTGGTTGCGCGCAGGGTCGGGAACTCCCGCATCACGGCCGCGTGTTCGGTGTGATCAGTGTGCAGGTATCCCTGTGTCGTCGTGATGTCGGCATGGTCGGCCATGCGCTGCGCAAGACGGATGTCCTTCGTCTGACGAGCGACGATCGTGGTGAATGTGTGGCGGAGGCTGTGGAAGCAGGCCACACCCTCATCGGTCCGCTTGGCTATCCCCGCTGCAGCAAAGTCCTTGGTGATGGTGTGATGGCTCGGCATCCCTCGAAAGACTCGCGTCGTCTTCGCTTTAAGTCTGGCATCCGCCAGTGCTCCGGCAAGTTCGATAGTGATGTACTGCGTCCGGCCCTTGCGGTTCTTTGTTGTCTTGGGCCTCAGAACGATGCAGGGCTCGTCCATGGTTTCATGGACATCCGACCAGAGAAGCTGCTTCAACTCGTTGAAGCGGGCACCAGTCGTCACGGCCGTCAGATACACCAACTCACGAGGTGCGGCAGATACCAGCAACCTGGACAACTCGTCCAGTGTCAATGCCCTCCGCACCTCTCGGTCTTCGGGTGTGACTCGCGCCCGCCGAATTCGGCCCCGGATCGGATTCTCATCCAAGCGTTCCCCATAGACCAACCAGTCCAGGAACACATTCCAGGCGGTCTGGTACTCGTTCCGCGTCTTTGGGCCGCAACTGAGGGAGTTGAGCCATCGCTCGAAGGACCTCTTCTTCACATCCTTCAGCGTGTGAAACGCACCGGCCTCGATCGGACGAGTGAGCTGATAACGCTTCTTGCGAATGTGCTCTGGTCCCCGGCCGTCACACTCCGCCAGATACTCCAGATGGGACTCGATGAGTTCGCCAAGGTTGTCGTTCAGCGTCCGCTTACCGCGATGGTAGGCGTCCACACCGATGGCCTTCATGTGAACAGCGGTCTGCATCGCCACCCGCTGATCGGTGTGCCCGGTCGAGACATACCGGCCATCGATCCGAGTGTAATAGTGCTTCCGGCCCGCCCGTTTGGTAACCATAACACCAGCCATCAAAGATACCCCCGCTCTTGACTGCGCTGGAAGTACGCGTCTACATCACTCGCCAGCAACCAGACCCGACGCCCGATTCGAAGCACACGAGCGAGAGCATTCTCGGTCTTCATTCGCCGCTCGAGCGTCTTCTCACTGATACCCAGTTGTTCGGCTGCTTCGGCTCGGGTCACATAGCCAGGTGGACGACGGGTCACTTGGTCCATCACTCGCCCTCCGGCCTGAGGTCGTATCTACGACCGCGCTCGTCCCTGAGCTGCTCACGAGTACGCCGAATCTTCGAGGCGACATCCTGCCACTGTGCGTACTCCTCTGGGTTGAGTTGATCGAGCACGTCCGTGTGTCCAATATCTGCATTCATGGGGTCACTTCCTTTTCTTCTTTGCAGCCTTGCGCCGCTTGGCTTCGGCTCTGAGTTTCGGGTACCGCTCGAGCCCGGCCTCGATCTGCTCGCGCGGGACTTCGCTCGCCACAGCCTTGGTGATCGCGATGGCAAGTTTTTTGTTTGAGGTGAGGGCATCGAGGATCGCAGCCGTCACAGGTGAATCGGCCGACATTTCCTCTACAACCGCGTCAAGGTTGTCCACGGTTCGTTGCAGAGACCGCTGCATAAATGCGGATCGACTCATTCCGAGCCACTTCGCCGCCTCATCGACTCTCACGAGCATGTCCGCGTCTAACTTCATTGAGATCTGGATCTTTGGCATATCACATTGTATGACCGTGAACGGACCGTGTCAAGCGGACAATCTCTCGTGCTTGATCTCGCTCTCCGTTTCGGGCGGAACCGACGTGCAGTCCGTGTCGTGAGTCTCTGGCCGCCCGACCAAAGGGGGCTAACGCGGCCCCCTCTGGACTCCCCACGCCCCAATTCCCGCCTCATCTACGGATCTAGGCCAGACCTTGCACAGTTCGACCGTCGCACGACTCGGCGAAGTGGCTGGATTCAGGCCCGCGAGAAGCCAATGCAGCAGCGTGCCCGGATCCGTCTTCACGGCCTCGGCCATCTGCAGAATCCGACGGCCGTACGACTCACGCAACGCCTGACACCACGGCTCAAACGTCGCAGGGTCATAGATTGGCCGGAGCGGTTCTGGCTTGAGTCCGCGTATGAGCGTTTCCCACCAACCTACTCTGGGCCGACGCGCAAGCTCACTGCGTCCGTTGACCTCGCGAAAGTCCACAGTACCGAAAGCGACCTCCGCAATCTGTTCCGCATACCGACCGACCGCACCCAGTATCTTCTCTGCTGCCTGTGGTGCGCGATCATTCTTGATTTCCGCCTCGAATCGCTCCCATATTCCGCTGATTACAAGGCTTTGTTCGAGCCCTTTGTCATAGATCCGCACGCAGACGGGCGACCCGCGACTGCCGAGCTTGAGCAGTTTGCTCTTCGTAAGCCCCTCGGTCACATGCACGGACGTATCGCTGTAGTTTCGGAGTCGGCACAGTTCGTTTCGTTTGCATGATGCCAATACATGATCGAAGAGACCCACGCCTTGGTTGACCCAATCTACCGCGCAGTCGAGCCGTGTGGGTGTGAGTGACATGCCGACCAGGTCATGTAGCAACTCGATTGCGGCATCGAGTGTCATCGTGCCCAGCCGCTCGCCTCGGATGTCGATCATCACAATTTCAGCTCGATGTCCTGAACTCAGTTGCACGCCAGGATCCCACGTTTCACCGCGTGAGAACCACTGTGCACCCTTGGTCGATTGTGTCGCGTCGCCGAATCGGTCGCACAGGAGGGCTCTTGCCTGTTCCAGTACCGTTTCTGGGCCTGTAACGCGGATCCAGTCCAGTCGAGCGGTAATGCCCGGCTCTGGGAACTGTCCGGAATGGGTTTCTAACCCCGGTGTTACATAGCGGGGTTGAAAACCCACAGCAGTCATTGTTTGGCACCATCATCGAGCGGACGGCGGCTCTCGCCGCCCGTCCGCTCAGAGTGAGTGTGTGTGGCGAATCGATGAACGACCAGCGCAACGACAGTTTGCTGTTCGCTATCGAGTTTCGGCCACGCGTGGATCAGTTTAGCGAGAGTCGAATCACTGGCGATTGCGCGCAGCGTTGCGCGCCCCCCCTCAGAATCTGCGATTGCACAGCCAGAGGCTTGATCCGGGAGGGGTTCGATTCCCCCCGGCTCCATTTTTTGGTTTGTAGGGCTTTGGTTGTGCGCGCGGGGGGGGGTTGTGGACGTGAACGCTGCCCGGCGTGGTTT
>JAJRVM010000235.1 GCA_024277285.1 Planctomycetota bacterium | reverse complement strand
TGGGGCGACAAAAATTTAGTGGTTTGCGACGTCATAGCCAACCTCCGCATGTCGAGGAATTTCCCATCCCTACAGAGGAACACAAATCCGACTTGCAGCAAACCGCAGTTTCACTACAAACCCCATCTTTTTAACAGGCCAGGCCAGCTCCCAACCCCCCCCCGGGATTTTTTCAGGCATGACTCGGGTGTTCAAAGGTTGTTTGTGTTTGATGGATTGAGTATCGTGGAGTCGCCTGGTGAAACGGAAGCGAGCTCTACGGGTCGCAACTCGCCAAGGGAAGCCGGGCCGAGGGCGTGTCAAAGACGCCTCTTCAGGCTTCTAGGGACAATTGATTTCCGGAAGCCTTTTTTTTCGACATCGTCTTTTCTTGTGGGTGGATTGATCCACACCGCGGACGGTAGCTGCGGTGGTTTGGGACGGCCGTGCACGAAACGTTCGAGTGAGTCACATAGGCGGCTTCCAATGCGGCTTGGCGCGACACCACCACTTGCGCCGCTTGGCCGTAGTGTAGCGAGGAAGGTGTGACCAACCCAATGCCGCTGCGGTAGTGCGCGTCGTTGCACCAAGCGAAGAACCGGCGACAGAATCCTAAGGCATCTTCGTAGCAACCGAATCGCTTGGGAAAGCCACCTTGTACTTCATCGTTTTGAACTGACTTTCGGAATAAGGATTGTCGTTGGAAACATTCGGCCGACTGTGCGACTTGGTGACGCCTAACGAGACCAACAATTGAGAGACGGAGTGCGAAGTCACCGAAGGACCACGGTCGCTATGGATAACCAACTCGTCCTCACGAACCTCTTGCCTTTCCACCGTTTCACGGATCAGCTTGCTGGCCAACTCCGCTTGTTCGCGGTGAGCTAACATCCAACCAACCACGCAACGACTGCAAATGTCGAGAATCACACAGAGGCAGTAATACGTCCATTTCTCACGGCCCTTGAGCTTCGTGATGTCCCACGACCACACTCGATTAGGACCCGTCGCGACCAGCTCCGGCTTGGTGTACTCTGGGTGATTGCGCTGATTGCGCTGATTGCGCTGATTGCGCTGATTGCGCTGATTGCGCTGATTGCGACGCGTCGTCGCAATCGAGAATACGATACATCGCGGAACGTGTCAATAGCTTTGAGACATCTTCCTTTCGAAGGGGTGCATGACATGGTTTGCGTGGTGGATTGAGATCGGCGCGGATAGAGGGAAGATTTAGAATGGCGGAGGTGCAGCCGGGTTGGCTGGGAAGTTTAGGAATCGCATTTTCAGGGTAAAGCCATGGATTCGGCCAAAAACACTCCGTCGATCGAGCAGATCGCCAGCCTCGTTGTGGAGAAACTCACGCAAAGTGGCAAGCTCTCCGATTTGGCCAATGCCGATTTGATGACCATCGAGGAAGAGACCATCGGGCAAGTCGATCAGGTTACCCAAGCGGTGCTCAATCAACTGCTCGGCCAGCAATCCGAGGCGTCCTCATCGCCAACGGCCTGCCCGAAGTGTGGCGGAAAGTTGTGCGACAGACCGCCCCAGGGGCGGTCGATGCAGAGCAAACGTGGCAGGGTCCATTTCAAAACAGACGTCTTTCGATGCGAGGCTTGCCGCCTCGATTTTTTTCCCTCAGTTGAGAACACTTCGCTGTGAGGTCGATGCTGAGCAGACTCCCGCGGTACTCAAGAAAATCACCATCGCCGCCGCACGCGACCGATCCTACGCCACGGCCAGTCGCAATCTCCAAGACCTCGCCGAATTGAACATCCCGGCCAAGCAGGTCCAACGCATTGCCATTCGCATCGGTGCCGAGCGAATGGACGAACAGACCGATCGCATCGAGCGTTACAGCATCGCGAGTATTCCCGATCAACAACACGGCCAAAGTGACGGCGCCCCGAGCAATGATTGGAACCGTCGCGTTGCCGTTGCTCAGGCCGACGGGGGACGAGTGCAAGTTCGCGACGACCTTTGGGGCGAAGAGAAACCTGCGGGTAAGAAGCATCGTTGGTGGCGAGAGACTCAGGCCGGTGTGTTGCAGACGTATAAGAGCGAGGCATCCGACGTGGACCCCACACCGGAAGTCCCTGAGGCACTGCGAGATCCTTTGTGGATCGTCCCGAAACTCAACGAAAGGGTGCATGTCAGGAATTGTATTGACTGGTGGTCGCTAAAAAGTTCAATAGCAGAATTCGGGGTTTATGCATTAAACTGCGTGAGATGCGTTTAGTTGGATAAACCCCAGGGAGGTACGCATGGACACGTCCTGCGGCCGATGAATATGATCAACCTGCGTTTCCGACCGGTTGTGAAGATGCCCGATATTTGGTCCGTCACAAATCGTTTGCTACAAACGGCCCGAAAGACGACTGGCCAAAACGGCGTCGCCGTTCGCAGACTGCTCATAATTCATTATGACTGGTAAACTAAGTGGCCATCCGGGGGGAGCAAGCTCCCCCCTCTTTTTCAAACGGTCACGCTGGCCGTTTGAACGCCAATCGCATCCAGAAAAAGCCACATCGAACGGGCGACCTGCCATCCTAATGCACCGTACGGCACGACGCATCACGGCGGACATGGCAGTCAAAGATCGGCGGACCAACACGACGGTGGTCACCCGATAACATCGCCGAATCACTGGCGCGCTGACCTTTCACCTCTCTCGACTTCTCGAATCGTGCCTGTGCGAACCCTGCTTGTTGCCTCGCTTTCCCCGTTACTTTGGTCGTTCCGACCGAAGCCTTCGTCTTGCCCCCACCCCCGAAGCGACGTGTTGTTTCGCACCGCGGCGGTTGGTCACCGAGCCGCGCGCGTCACTTCAAACCGCGCCACACAACGGCCCTTGGGTCTCTTTCGGGCCTCCCCCAAACCCGTTTTCCCGCAAGTTGATTAGCTCACCGATCGTGGTACCATCGGCTGTTCAAACACGATTCAAGGAGGGAACCCACATGGACAACAAACCGACGACACGGCCCAAGAAGGGAACGAAGAAAACGCCGGTCGCGACCGTGCGCGACGGAGCCATTGGGGCCAACATCTTTTGCTCCCAAAGCTCGGACGGATACCAGTACCATTACTTCCTCCTCTCACGGAGCTGGAAGAGTACGGCGCAAGGTCGAGAAGGGTATTCGGACCGCTACTTTCCACGAAACGCCGAGGCCATTGGCCGTGTCGCGGCCCTTGCCGCCACGAAGTGCGAGCAGCTCGATCGCGAGTTGGCCGACGTCGCGACGAATCAGGCAGCGTAGTAACGGATGGATCGACTTGTATTCATCGATTTAGAGACCTGTGGCCTGAACCCGCTGACAGATCCGATTATCGAACTGGCGGCGGTTGCCGTTGATTCCGTGTCATTTCGTACGCTCGATTCTTTCAACATCAAAGTCCAGTTCGATGCTGACGCATGCAACCCCCGCTTTCTAGGTCACAAATACGACGCCGAAGTCTGGCAAGTCGCGGCCCTTCCCGAAGACACGAGCGCCGAGCTGTTGGCCGCGTTCCTCAAGCGCCACGCGACCGACCATGGGTACAACCCACGCACCAAGACACGCTTTCCACTCGCTCGCCTGGTTGCGCACAACGGCGAGCAACATGACGGACCCTTTTTGCATGCCTGGTACAAGCGACTCGGCATGGCGTGCCCCGCCGCTCGGATGTGTCTCTGCACGAAGCAAAAGGCCCTCTGGTTCTTTCAGGAAAATCCGTCCCTGCCCAAGCCTGAGAATTTTCGATTGCACAAATTGTGTGAATACTTTGGGACAAAGACCCGGCCGAATCACCATGCCCTGGCCGACATCGAGTCGACGATCCAGCTCTATCGAGCACTCCTTGAGCACACCACCGGCCTCAATGTTGAGCAGCGTGATTACTTGGCGGCCATCAGCCAAGAGACCGGGCTGAGCCATCAGCAGCTTGTCAATCGCGCCATCAACCGCTTGGCGGGCGACATGAACTCGGCGGTGTAGCGCCGCGTGAAGTGCCGGCTTCATCGGCGCCGGTCGAACGCCGCGCGTCGCGTTGTTCACCGGCCCGTCGCCGCGCCGAAATAAATGACGCCTTGCGCACTTACCCTAGACCGTAAACTCTTCCAAGTCCAAACCCGTTCGTTGACGGTCTTTCCGTGCGGCCGCCGTCGCCAGGTGGAGATGCCTCATGCACGATGATACATTGACCGAGGGCTCAGCTCTATACCGAGCGTAATCGGACTGGACGTAACTCGACTCTCGATGGTGGTGCCATGGGACAACTCTTCTACTACCGGAACAAGGATGATCAACAGCGAGGCCCTTTCACTCCGAAGCAAATGAGAGAGCTCATTCGGATCGGCGAGATCCTTCCCCTCACCGGCGTTCGCACCGACCGGATGAAACGCTGGGTGCATGCCTTCAACTTGAAGAACGCCTTTCCCGACTATGTGCCACCCCAAGAACAACCCTCGCCGCCCAAGAAACGGTGGGGTACGCGCTACGCGATTCATCTGCTCAAGAATCCGTTGTCGATCGTCTGCCTGCTGATGTTGATTGGCATCGTGTTCGCCGCATACCGGTCGCTCGAACTGCCGTGGCTCTTTCCGCCGAACAAGATGCCTTCGCCAGTTGTCAACCGTGACGATTTCACGAAAGACGACACACTGGCCCCTTCAGGCGACGACGACATCGATCGGGTTCCAGAAAGGGAACGCGTCGCGGTCACGACCGAACAGGCGAAAGCAAGGCCAAGCGATCAAGTCTCAGGCAACAGCACGGCGGGCCAGATTCATCGTGGCATCATGGGCGAGCAATGGTGTATCAAACCGTGCCGCATGTTCGAACTCCCCGACGCCCTTCCCGAAGGCCGGTTCTTTTTTGAAAGTGATAAGGCACACGTCCTTTTCTCGTGCCGATCCCCGCTCGTCGATCTCAACCCCAACGCGTGGCCACTGCCGGGGCTGGCGCTGGCAGATTACGGCGAGTTTGCCGTAGAGCATGCGATCTGCCGAATCTCGAGCTATTCGCAAACCAACCGCCACTTCAGCGTCATCGCCTCGACACTCGACGGTTTGCTGGTCCAAGGGCGGCTCACGGATTGGAAGAAGCTCGCCGGATACCAAACACGGAACAATTTTCAGTTGGGAACGGAACTACGTTTCATCGAACCGCAACAGGTCCAGCCGACGGCCAACGGCCCGTGGGATTACATGAAGCGCCCCAACCCCATTGAATCGCAACGAGCCACCGAGGTGACGATCGCAATCACAGGCCAGTACGGCCGAGAGAAAGTCGCGATCTCCGCAATGTACCGCGACAACTCAAGAGGAACCCGCGAGCCAGAATCCCAACTCGAACGGTTCCATCGTCTCACCGTGATTTCACCTCAAGGACGCTTGCTCGCCAAGACCCAGGGACCGACACTCTCCGCACGGTTCAATGCCGTTCCCAGCGACGACCGCTTGGCAGCCATGGAAGATGCCCTTCCCTACGTCGAGCTCACGTTCTCTCGCAACGGTGACTATCTGGCCGGGTACAAGCCGACCGGCGAGATTGACGTGTTGCACGCCGACACCTTGCAATTACTCTTCACCGTGCCGGGCGTCCACATGGGCGGCCCGTATCATCCCGAATCACAGGTGAGCGTTCATCCATTCGCGGGACATCGTCTGAGCTTTTCCAAACGCCAAGACTTGCTGTTGGCTAATGACCGGGGCCAAGTCGTACTCATCGATATTCGCACCGAGAAGGTCCATCGCTATCCACTCCGCGCCGCCGTCCAGGCGTGCTGTTTTGGAGACGACGGTCGCATCCTGGCCGCATCGACCGACACGGGCGAGGTCTATCGAATTGATCCGAAGACAGCGCAAGTCGTGAGCAAGGCCTTGCTCGCTGGACTCGGTCCCTTGACGACGTCCCTGAATTTCTCTGCGGATGGCGACTACCTCTCCGGCATTTTTGATGAGGCCGTCCTTACCGGCAAGGGCAAGGACGTACAGAGAATCTCCGCCGTCAAATACGCCATGTTCTGGGAACTCCGATACCTCGACAATCCCGGCTCACGCATGACCAACCATGCAATCTGGTCGTGCCAAAAGGGATATCGCAAACAGTACCCCGGTCGCGGCGGGGCGTTTGTCGGTTTTACGCGCCCCGCCAATAGTGCATTGATCGTTGCCATCTATGATCCACAAGAAAACGAGTACGACGCCATGCCGTTGCGGGCTCTGGTGCCCGAAGCACAGAAAAACGCCATCTTGTTGCACGCCTTGGTCGAACGAGTCGAGTTACCCGGATTCTTCCATCCGGAAGGCACCTGTTACACGTATGAGGTGCCAAAATATAAACCGTTTGCCCGTCTCCAAAACCGTTCGCACCAAGACGAGCAGTACAGTGCCCGCTTCAGTGAGGGTGCGATGGAACCTGCGTATCAAGAGGAGCGGACCTCATCATCGCAGACCCAGAGAGACGCCTTCCAAGGATTGGTTGATACGATGGAAGCCATCAGTGATCCAAGCAATGGTGCGCTCTCCGACGGCATGACTGAAGAGGAGTCGTATCACCATGGGCAAGCCTATCGTCATCTGGCCGAAATCTTGCTCAGTGGTGCCGACTCCGATATCCGCCACCGCTTTGATCTCGATTGACCGATTGCGCCGACGCCGTCGCATCGGTCCGCCCGAAGGCCTACACAAACACACGGACGCGGTCTTGCTTGTACCGAATGATCTCGGGTGACAGCTTCGATAGCCCGGCTGATTTTCGAGCCGCGTTCACCAGGCGCAAGAGTTCAAGCTGCTGCTTTCGAATCGGGGCATACGGCTCGAAGGGCAGATTCCAGAACTTCGCCGCGAACCACTCCTCGCGACGATTGCGGGCACTGCCGACCAGCTCGGCTTTCAATTCCCGAAAATCCTGCTTTGATATCTGCACACGAACGCGATGCTTGGCGTCCCTCTCGCGTGGACCCGCCGGATCGACCTTCTTGCGATTGAGCACATAGCCGCCCCGCACGTACGAAATACTGTAGCCGTAGAATTGAATCGGCTGGCCACGGCGGCAGTTCCTGATCTGAGACTCCTCGCGGAACCAGCGGTGCTCGCCACGAGTGGCCAGCATGATCCAGTTGCGCTCATGACGCACGTAGGCCAGGTTCGCAAGACCTCGCTGCTTTCGGGCGTACCGCTTCCCCTTGCTCGCTTCGATTGAATAACGAGTCACGAGCTTGCGGTCGACCGCTCTCGGGTCCTTCCCCACCGGCACCGTGCCCTGCACGTAAAAGTAATATCCGTTTCGGACCCAGCCCGAGACGATCTGCTGGATGAATCCTTTCCTGCTTGTTGCGACGCAATCTATTTCCATCATCGTACTTGTTCCCCCACCTCAAACGACACGCATGCCGCCTCAGGTGAGGAGGGATTGATTGGCTGTTGGCTCAATCCCTCAAAGGCCGTTGTTCACCTTCGTCGAAAAACCTCCGGCAAAAACCTCTCTCTTTTACAGCCGTGCCTTTCTTCCACGGCTGTGTTTTCCAAAATGAACTCTCCTGAATTTCATTCAGGTTCGTCGTTGTCCGTTTATTTCGGGGTCCCTCCGATCGCTAGACGCAACTCGGCTGTACCCCGTCAGCTCACCGAAAAAATCCACACCTCGACCAAGACGTGTCGACTCTCCCGTTTCGCATACCAATCCGCTCCGGCAGGAGAGCCACACACCGGGTGCGGCTCTCCTGCTCTCGACACGGAACTTCTGATGGCCGGGACACCTGTCGGTGTCGCGGGCCGGTCGTGTCTTTCGTCACCTCTTACCCAAGGCATCACCCCAAGGCGAGGACGGTTGCAGACTGCCTGCCTGCTCTCTCTCAATGGCTAAGCACCATCGAGTACCCGCTGGCCGCACGCGCGCCACTGGTCCCCCAGTGGCGCGTGACTTGGGCCACTTCTACTTGACACTCACTCCCCCTCTTGTCGTTCTCAGACTCGGCGATCGACCGAGGCCCCGCACGTCACCACAACGGCGGCACGGCAAGAGGTTCCTGCATTAGCTACACTCGTCGATTCTCAAGTCACGCGGCTAGCTGCAAGGCAGCGGACCACAACCCCCGCAGGGATACACAGAGCGATAGGTGGAGGGTCCCCCCTCTCCTACTCAAGCACCCCGCCGAATCGGCGGAGTGATTTCAGTGGGCAGAAAACACAAGCTCCCACTTACCGAAACGCTCTCGGTTCTTCGCCGTGAAGGGTACGCCTAGGGGCCGCCCTTCACCTGTTTGGCAACGTCTCTTGTCAAGGCTGCGCGGTCAAGGCTGCGCGGGGTCGGGCCTTGTTTTTTGTTCTTGATGTGATTTCTGTACTCGCACCAGAAGCGTTTTCTGTGTTGCGCGACGCTCACTGTCAGTTGTCACCGCATTACAGGAGGCCGGTTCTCACTCTGTCGATCAATGACGCGGCGTGAAAACGACCTGTGATGCCCCTGCGGGATCAAGCCAATAACAAAAAACAAGATCTGACCCCGGCGGAGCCCAT
>JAJRVM010000234.1 GCA_024277285.1 Planctomycetota bacterium | reverse complement strand
CTGTGCAAGTCGTCCAATCGGAGAGCATTCGACACTCGTCATTCGGACTTCCTTCGTCATTGGTAATCCGTCATTTACAAAAACACTTGCTCGCAAAGTGGTGCTGTCGAATTAGGGAACCACTGTCGCGCCAAACGTGAAGACGCCTCCGTCGTTGCCGAAGACCACTCCGGTCATGGTCCCCGCGTCACGATCGATGTTCCCAAAGTACATGTCGCCGGTGCCCCAATAGGCGTTGCCCGTTAAGTCCATCCACAGGTCCATCCAGAAGATGACCCCGACGAACTCGATACCGAACGATAACGTGCCGTCATCGCGTGTGCCGACCAGCGAACCGTCGCGATCTTCGAACGTGATGTTGAACACCTCGGGCGTCGGATGAGTGGTGGTGATAGCCCAACGATCCGTGCCCGGTGGCCGCACTACGTCGGCAATGACGACGTCGAATTCGACCGTTTGTGGCGGGTTCACGCCGTCGGTCACCGACAGCGCGGCGCGGTACGTGCCGGCCGCGTCGTAGGTATGCGTGGTCGTCGACGTGTGGCTCGGCATCTGCGACTGGCTGCCATCACCGAACATCCATTGATGCGCGATCGGGTCGTCCTCGGGATCGGTGATCCCGGACGCGTCGAACGAAACCGCCTGGCCAACCGTGCCCGCGAGCGCGGGCATCGCGACGTTCAGCGGTGCTTCATTCCCACCGACGTTCCACAGGTCGTCGTGGCACTGGTAGCAGGACCGCGCGAACAGATTGCCGAATTGATTCCCCGTGACCACTCCGGTCAGCGGATCGGCATGGCACGTGGCGCAGTCGAAGTACGGTTTCGTACGGTCACCGCCGTGATGTCCGGCCGCTGGCGCGTCGGGCGCGCTAAAGTCATTGTGACACGTGGTGCAACCTGGGACGCCGCCCTCACCGGTCAAGTCCGCGCCGTGGCACATGGTACAGTTGAACGTCGTGCCACGTGTGCTGCCCCACGGGTCGAGGCGGCCGGGAATGTGGTGTTGTAACGGCGGTGGATCGCTGAATCGGTGGCAGACAAAGCAAAGCCCCTGCTTGGCGGTCTGGACCAAGTAGTTTCCCTTGCTGTTGTCATGCTGATCGTGACACGACGTGCACTCAAGCTGGCCCGATTCGAGCATGTCGTCGTTAATGGTTCCCGCCCAAGTGAGCCCGCTCTTGCTGGTCGCCGGATCGTTGAACGCGCGCTGGTCCGCATCCAGGTAAGCGAGGCTGATCGGATGATGCTGCGCCAGGTTCGTGCCAAACGCCTCTTCACCATTAACATAGTATTTCCCGCCGGGGATGCTGCCGAAAGCATCCACGGCCTCACCATCAGGCCGCCCCTGATGGCAGTCCATGCACTTGAGTGACGTGCCGGTCGGTTGCCCGACGGTGGCAACCGTAGCGATGGTAACGGTGTACGTTGTGGCGGGATTGGGGGCGTGGTTCCAGAGAGGTGTGGAATCGGTTCCACCATTGAACGTCGGTGCTTTATGGCACACGTGACAGTGGTTTTCACCCTGCGGCAGCCAGCGCTCCTGAGCAAAATCGTGAGGATCCCATCGATTGCCATGACAGACGAAGCACGTACCTGCAGTGCCTCCCCTTAGATCTGCTCCATGGCACTGAGTACAACCGTTGCCGCGAGGATCCTCGTAACCGGGTGCGTGCATGAAAAACGTTGGTTTGAAGCTCGGGCCGTGGCCAACGTGGCAGTAATTGCACTCGATTCCATTTGCTTGAAGCCAATCGCTGGCTGGGTGAATCCAGGTATTGTCGATATCGATGCGGACGTCATGGTCCTGCGGAGGGTTCGCCGCTTGGCAGACCGTACCCATCCCAAAGCATGCCGCCAGCGCGACGAGGACTGCGTTTGACCAACGAAGACGAATGGTGCGATTCATCTTTATGCGTCTTTCTTGAATTAAATGGTTGGATGACACGACTCACGGCCCGCAAGCAAGTCGCTGTTCACTGCGTTTTGTTGTAATACCGCTGCGGCACGCTTGACGTCGACCGGCAGAGAACAATGAACGTAACCGTTCACGCGGTTCAATCCACAATCGATTCGTCACGCCGATCGCGGAACTATTGCCTAGCTTCAAGTGGCGTCCGAGTTGAAAGACGAACGGCCAGTGTTGAAGCCAACTGCGTCTTGATTCGGCCTCAGCAAAGCGACGATTAATGGCAAACCGCACGTTCGACCGACGAATGACGGCGGACGCGTTGCTTGTAGCCGACCAGTCGTGCTCCCAGCCGGGGCAGGCCCGGCGGAGAGCATCTTCATCAGCGTCTATCAGCGTTGATTAGCGGTCCTTTCCTAAATGTGCCGATCGCGTTCTCGTTTCCGTGAACGGTTACCAATGAACCATTCCTGTTATCGATGTTCCAGTTCGCAAACCGTTCTCTCGTCAGCGTCGGCCACTAACGATGTCATGGTAATGGCATGTGCCGTCCCAAGTGTTTCGCCCAATTCCAAGTTCACTCATGCACGCGGCGCTTAGGGTTTTGTTCCGCCAAACGTAAAGACACTTCCATCGGCATCGAAGACCACTCCGGTCATCGTGCCCGCGTCGCGATCGATGTTCCCAAAGTACATGTCGCCGGTGCCCCAGTACGCATTGCCCGACAGGTCCATCCACAAATCCATCCAGAAGATCACGCCCGTGAACTCGATGCCGAACGCCAAGCCGCCGCCATCCTTCGAGCCGACCAGCGAACCGTTTCGATCTTCAAACGTAATGCCG
>JAJRVM010000233.1 GCA_024277285.1 Planctomycetota bacterium | reverse complement strand
TACGTGTCCCGTAGCTACAATGACTGTCAGTGCAAATGACCCAATCGCAAGAACGCCGCTGTGAAGAGACGCTGTGAAGAGACGGCGAAACGGACTTCGAAAACCAGAATAGACGTAGGCACTGCAGCAGAGCGGATAGTAGCAAATCACGCGGTACCGAGCAAGAACGAATTCGTTCCCAGCAACGTGCTAGCACCGGCAAATATACGGGCGGGTCAGGAGGCCAGCCGTGCTTCGGCAAACGCGACCATGGTCGCTCGTTACCATTCGTAGCAATGAGACCGCGAACAGCTACCTCCAGGGACCCCTGCGGGCGCGCCCGCAGGTGAACAAGTTTCGCCAGCTAAGACGCGAATGCCAATCCCCACCGCCTTCGGCGGTGGGGGGCGATCCTTAAACAACCAACCCTCAACTCTTGACTCTCAGCTCTTGACTCTCGACTATTGAAGGGCCGAGCGAGCTTCCTGCCTCGCGGCACCGGCCTGAAGAAACCGTTCGTGCGAGCAGAAAAAACCACCCCAAGAGTCCTTATTGCGTGAAAGCAGTCCGATGGTCGCCACGTTTAATCGACATGGAATCCGTTTTCTTTATCCAGACAACTGGAAATTGCAGGAAGACAGTCCCCAGCCGAATTCACACTGCGTAACGTTGCAGAGCCCCAACAGCGGCTTTTGGATGCTGCAGATCCTGGATGCCGCGGAACCCGCAGAGCAGCTGGCAAAGAAAGCGCTCGAGTCGGTGCAGCAGGAGTATGAGAACGTCGATGTGCAGGCTGTTGAGGATGACATTGAAGGTACCAAGCTGGCGGGGTACAACTTGCAGTTCTATTGTCTCGATTTTGTGATCAGCGCCCAGATCCGCACCTTCCCACTCGAAGAACGTACCTGCGTGCTGCTGTTCCAGGCCGAAGACTCGGAATTTGAAAAGACGGCTCCTGTCTTCGCAGCGATCACCACCAGCCTGCTCCAAGGAGCCAGCCACGCTACTCCCTGAACCCTACTCCCTGAGGTCCCGACCGGAGCGGGCCAAGACTGCCGTCTTCGCAAGCCGATGCCAGTACAACAACACGGGCAATAACACCTCTGCAGCAAGTTCCCGCCCTCCCCCAATCTGGCCAACTTGCATCGTACGGGTTTGAAAAAGTTACAATCCGCTCGGCTTTCTTGGGCGGCGGCGAGCGTTGTTGGCAAGAAAAACACGTGGGATTTACCGGTTTTCCTCAAGCGGCCGAGAATTGCAATCGAAACTGGCACGCAAAGTGCAATGACTGTTCTCCTGAGGTGGCAAGCCGAGTCGACCCAGACGGCTGCTCCAAAAGAGCAGCCGCTCGCGGCGCGACTACTACCTCGTGGGGCGAGGCAACCGCGTGGTGGTGTTATGGTGGCTTTGCTCAAGCTAACGGATTGGCGACTGAAAATGACATGGACGCGCCGTGAATCTTAGCAACCAGTCGCCAAGGTATGGCGACAACAGAATCCCCAGGTGGGAAACGCATCTTTTCACGGTTCGAAGGCCCGATTGGAATCCCGCAGCCAATCGGGCCTTTTTTCGTTCTTGGCAGTTGCCACGCGCAACGAGCACCCTACCGCCGGGCACTAAATCCGGTATATTCGGTAGATCTTAACAAACGAGCGATAAACCCTCGCACGGAGTGAAAGCGATGGCGGCAACCCACAATTCCTGCACCGCGCAGATTGGCGAGGTCGCGGGCGCCGTTTGGCACGCACTCGCCAAAGGCGGCCCCACAACGCTTGCTAAACTGGCCAAAACAATTGATGCTCCGCGTGATGTCGTCATGCAGGCCATCGGTTGGCTCGCACGCGAGGGCAAGGTCGAGATCGAAGAGTCGAAGCGCAAGCGAACGATCTCGCTTCGCTAGCACCGCATGGATCTCGCATGCAGTGAGCCCCGGGCTGGCGCGGCAACTCCGGCCCTCCGGGCCGACTTCGCCGCATGCCTTTCTCCCTGGGTGACATGCTGATGGCATGGCGGCCGAGCTCTTGCCGAGTCCAGTTACACCAAGCAACTCTGGCCCGGAGGGCCAAAACAGCCCTTGCCGGGGTCGTCAGACCCCGGAACCACCGCAACCCAACCCCTCAAGAAAAGCCCCGGAGGGGCGGTACTGGCAGCACCGGCCGTGTTTCCTGTGTCGCCCCTCGCGGGGCTATCCAATTTATTGGCAACCACCACCGGTGCCTTACGACACCGGCAGAGGCTGTACCGGCCCTCCGGGCCGAGTTCACTGCACGCCTTTCTCGGCCGAGCTCTTGCCGAGTCCAGTTACACCAAGCAACTCTGCCCCGGAGGGGCGGTACTGGAAGCAACGAGCGTCCTTTCTGTACCGGCCCTCCGGGCCGACTTCGCCGCATGCCTTTCTCCCTGGGTGACATGCTCTCTCTGCTTCTTGAAACGGCACGGAGTGCCGTGCCACACTGCGTCAGCAAGACGCCGCTACCGCGCGGTCTCTTCGTACAGTGGCAGGTGACGGTAGGTTACCTCGAGCGATAGCAGGTTCATGGTGGTCACGTACAGTCGTCCACCGAACGACGCCCACTTGTCCCGTACCGGACGGCGCGGATCCCAACTGCCCGCCAATTCTCCGTCACGGACCTGTGTGCCAATCAGCAGCGGGTGCAAACGTTGATTCCATGCATTCCAATACTGCCCACCCATGTGAAACATGACTTGCGTGGCATAGTACCAGTAGTAGGTGTCCCGAAGCGGGTTTGAAGCAGACCCGTTGGCAGGCGGAGCTTTCAACAGATAATCAGCACCACGAATCATGTTGGCATGGTCCCGTCGCCAACCGCTGTAGAGTCGCATGAGCAAGCCGACGGCGGTCATCGTTTTTGAAGGCACTCGCCCTTTTTTCTGTGTCGCCGTACTGGGAGCATAGGGGTTGTAGCAATAGAGATGCGGCTCGGCAGACGATTTCTGAGCACGATCGAGCCACTTGCGAATCCGGGCGTACGTATCCGGAGGCACGTCGAGGTTGGCTAGTTGGCCACTTTTGAGTGCCATCATCATCCAACCGGTGACCGAAGTATCCGACCCGATTCTCGGAGTGTACCGCCAGCCGCCACGTTTGGGATGTTGTGTTTCCACGATGAAATCGAGCGCCTTTTGAGCCGGTGCGCGCAGGGTCGGATCTTGAGTCATTCCGTACGCTTCGCACAATGCCAACGCAGCGATACTGTGGCTGTACAGAGCGACGACTTGATTCGACGCTTGGTCCATCGCCACGTACAGACTACCATCGGCCCTTTGGTTGCGTACCAGGAACTCAACGCCACCGCGCACCTGGTTGGCATAACGATAGTCGCGATGGTGGTATCCGGCGCCTTGAAAGGCGAGCAGTGCCAGACCGGTAGCCGCCGTGTCGCTTGCCAGCTGAGGCACCCCATCTTGCGCGCTCGACACGTCGAGTCTCCAACGCCCATCGTCAGCCTGCATTCGACTTAGGTAGACGAGCCCCAATTCGATCGCCTCTTCGGTTTCCGGTCCCGCTCCTTCCGCAGGATCGCCAGCTCCCTGTCCCCG
>JAJRVM010000232.1 GCA_024277285.1 Planctomycetota bacterium | reverse complement strand
TACTACCACGCAAACCGTGACGAGGTCGAATCAGAGTTGGCCGCTGCGGATGCCCAGTATGACGAATTGAAACGCCAAGGTACGTCTCGGGATAACGCGTGATGAGCGATGTGCTGCTCTTTGTGGACGAGGATGCCGCAGAAAACGCTGTTGTTCAAGGGCTCCGGGCTCGTGGCATCGACGTACTGACAACGGTTGAGGCCAATCGTTGCGGCACTGCGGATCAGGATCAACTTGTCTTTGCGGTCCAACAAGGACGAAGCATCTATTCATTCAACGTGGCCGATTTCGCCCGACTACATCGCGAGTACCTTCGGCAGGGATTCGATCATGCCGGCATCATTGTCGTGCCTGACCAACGCTACTCCATCGGCCAGAAGATCCACCGAATGGCGGGTTTTCTTAGCAAGGTCACAGCGGAAGAAATGGTCAACCAGATGGAATACCTGTAGCCGAAAGTAGCCTCGCACCAAAACATCAAACCAGCCAAAGGTGCTAGCCTCGGGCAAGTACCTGCGGCCCCCGTTTGTGGCGCCGGGCGTCGATGGCCCAGGATCTCTACTCCGTGCCAGAACGGAGGCAGGCGTCGTTGTCGCTTCACACTGCTCAACTCGGCGTTTGCGCGTCCGTGTCGATGTGTGACTTTGCTGGAGGGAATGATATTAGAACACGCACGGAATACTCGTGCCACTGCTTGCGCGGACGCGTTTCCCATCCCGATCGATTTGGCACTGCCAAACGCTTAACCAACGCGCCGCCAGCAACTGCACGCAGTGTGAACCGGCGAACCGTTTTCTCTTTCCGCTGGCGCGCCAGGTTCTATAATGGTTATGTAACGATGGCACCGAAAAACTTACCGATCTCACGAGCGAAGGAAACTCACCATGCCCGAACGAATCGCAAAGCTGAAGGAAATCGTCAAGGAACTGGAAACGGAGCTGGCATCCTTGGACACGGTGGACGCCGAGTCCCAGAAGGTTCTGGAAGGAGCGCTCGAAGAGCTGCATACTGCGCTGCAGAAAAAAGACCATGCATCGCTGGAATCGGAAACACTGTCAGATCAGCTGCGCGCAGTGGAAGAGGATTTCCATGTTTCCCACCCCACCATCGCGGGCCTCATTTTGCGCACCATCAACGCCCTCGGACAATTCGGGATCTGAGCGGCAGCGCCGCTCGCATTTGGGGTCGCTCGCAGCGGCATTGGAATGTGACTGAACAGCGCCACTTTGCGATCGCAACTCTTCGTAAGTAACGAACGACTCCTGACGAAAGAAGCCGAAATGACGAATGGCGAAAGCCATCCCATCGGACGCGTTTGTGCAGGGCTGCATTTCAAACCGTGCAGAGGCTTCGGATTTCGGCATTATTTGGTCATTGGGTATTTCGTCATTAACTAGCCTCCGTTAGAGCGGTTAAGTGGCGCTGCCCAGGTAATCTACAGCCCAACCTAAGCCGGCTTGGTTGCTGGCGGACCGACTTCCCGCAAACTGGCGCGCGTCTAGGGCAGCTCGGCCCAGCTATCCGCCGGATCACTCGACCGCTCAAGGCCGAGCAGACCACCCGCCCTAACCCGCACAACCCGCAAGCTCCTCGCCCCCCGCCGTGCCGAACGCGAGCGCACGATGGAACGTCGCTCCACGAATACGTGCGAGCAACCTATGTTTGGGCAGCTGTGGAACGGCAATTTGGCGAGATCCGCGTCTAGCCAGACTTGCCTCGCACGCCCCCAAACGAATCTGTTTCCAAGCTCATGCCTCAAGATCCTTCCTAGCAAGGCGCACACGATGCCGAAGACAAAAAAACAACCGCAAAAGCACTCGAAATACAAGAATACGACTGACCGTGAGCGCACGTCATGGTCACCGATCCAGGGCGTCGAGCAACAAATCGCAACGCTCATCGCGGAACAGGAAACGCTCAACAAACCGGCCAAGAAACTGGACAAACGTTCGTACGAGAAGGCTTTGGCGAAGCTTCACATCGAATTGGTCAAGCTGCAGGAATGGATTCAGCGCGAGGGGCTGAAGGTCGTGGTGCTGTTTGAAGGACGTGACGCGGCTGGCAAGGGAGGAGTCATTAAACGAATCACCGAATGCTTGAACCCTCGCGTTTGTCGTGTCGTTGCACTCGGCACTCCGACCGAACGCGAACGATCGCAGTGGTATTTCCAACGTTATGTCGCCCAACTTCCAGCCGCTGGCGAAATGGTGTTGTTCGACCGCAGTTGGTACAACCGCGCCGGCGTAGAGCATGTGATGGGGTTTTGTAGCGACGAAGAGTACCGCGAGTTTCTGCGTTCCTGCCCCGAATTTGAACGCATGCTCGTCCGCTCGGGAATCACTCTGATCAAATACTGGTTCTCGATCGATGACGAAGAGCAGGAACGACGATTCGAGAGTCGCATCGAGGATCCGACGAAACGCTGGAAGCTAAGCCCCATGGACTTGCAATCGCGCGAACGTTGGAGCGAATATTCGAAGGCCAAGGATGATATGTTCGCGTATACCGATATCAAGCAAGCGCCCTGGTATGTTGTCAACGCAGATGAGAAGAAACGCGCCCGTCTGAATTGCATCAGTCATTTGCTGAGCATGATTCCGTATCAAGAGATTCAACACGACAAGATCTCTCTCCCACCACGCCAAAACGAAAAGGGCTATATCCGCCCGCCCATCGACGATCAGACGTTCGTGCCCAATCGATACTGAGAATCGCCGCCACCGGAGCCTTACGACTCCGGCAAGGGCTGTATCGGCCCTCCGGGCCGAACGTGGTACGCCGGTTGGTCCCACCGTGTGTCGGCATGCCCCCCACACACCCCCTCCCAAGAGTGGCAAACAGTGCGACTCTAACGGCTATTCCAGAAATCCTGGTTTTTCAGCTCGTTACGGATCGATCCACAGTGAGTTGGACAGGTTGCGGGTATCTGCTCGTGCCGGTCGTATCCAGGCTCGGAGTCCCTCGCCCTGCGGAGGTCCCATTTTCATGCTGTGGGCATATCAAAAGGTGCGCAAGGTGCGGACCGCGTTTCTTGGCAAGAACACACCCCGTCAGATGGCGGCCGGCCTGGCCTGTGGGCTGTTGTTGGGTTTGATCCCCAAGGGCAATCTACTGGCGTTGCTGGTCGCGTCGACTTTACTGGCTACGCGCATGAGCTTGGCGACCGGCATGCTTTGTGCATTTGCCATCAGCCTCGTCGCGCCCTTCTGCGATCCGTTGACACATCGCTTGGGGCAATGGGTCCTGACCAACTCGGCGATGGTTCCGCTTTGGCGGTCAATATCCCAGTTGCCGCTGGCTGCATGGACCTCCTTCAGCAACACGGTCGTGATGGGCAACCTGACGCTCGGCGCGATTCTGATGTACCCGGTATATCGCCTGAGCCTTCCATGGATGGTGCGTTTCCAACGCAAATACGCGGCATCCCCAGAATCAAGGTCTCTGGAATCAAGCGACCGGTGCACAACGTCAACCACTGCGCCATCAACCACTGCGCCACGGCAAGTTACGAGCGGCATGAACAGATCGAATGTGACGGCGCCGTATCAACACGAGGAAACGAATTCACCCCATTTGATCCCGCGTCGGACGCACCCCCGGGATCGAAGGAGTTGTGCATGATTCGCTGGTCTTACTTGCTCCCGCGTCTTGCGATCGTGTTCGCCTTGTTGATCGTGACTCATTTCGGTGCCTCGCCGCTATTGCGATGGGCACTGGTACGTTCACTGGAATCGACAACCGGCACCGAAGTCGAGGTGGACCACGTCTGGGCGTCGCTCACGCAAAGCACGATACGTATTGGCGCTCTGCGAGTGGCCCGTGACGCCTCGAGTACCACGAACGTATTTCAATTCGACTCGGCGCACTTGGCTCTGGACATCGGCCAATTGACACATCGCCGGTGCGTTGTTGATCATGCGCAGATTCACGGCTTGCAATTCAACACGCCACGCACGGATGCTCCGGCGGACCGACCGTCCGTCGACCTCACCGCCCCTGACACCCGCGATCTGGTCCGCCGCGGCCGCCGTCAAACGGAGCAATGGTTACGGCAACTAGCCGCCGTATTGGAAGTGCGTGTCGAAGATGAATTCGATTCGATTCCTTTGGCGCGAGAGTTGGCGAGACGCTGGCCGGCAGACTACCGGCAACTCGAGGAAGAGGCTCGGCAGATTCGACGATCGGCGATCGAACTGCACCAGGCCTTCACCAAACTATCCGCGCAGTCGGACGCGATGAGTCAAATTGCCGAGCTGCAACGCCGTTGGCCGGAAGTGTCGCAATTGAGTACGAAGATTGCGACGTTGCACCAACGCGCCGTGGAACTGGCGAACCAAATTCAAGCCGATCGTGACGCCATTGACACGGCGTTGCAACACGACCGCGAAAACCTCCGTGAAAAACTGCGTATCACGCAACTTGACGGGCAGCTTCTGGGTGACTACTTGCTCAACGGGGAGGCTGGTCGTTGGTGGCGTCAGCTAAAGCCGTGGCTCGAAGTCGCCAGCTGGCTGACCCGCACACCTGACACGAACGCGCTGGGCAACCGAGGCCGCAACGTAAACTACGAGAAGACAGCCGCACAGCCAGGCTTTCTGATTCGCAACGCCGGTCTTGACGGGCGTTTGTGGCTGGCCGGGCACCAGGTCGATTTTAGCGGGCAAGCGCGCCACTTGACATTTTTGGGGCAGTACGGCGATGCCAGCAGCGCTCCCCCCACCGAGTTGAACCTGATAACTCGCGGTCCCTTCACGGCCCGGATCCTCACTCGGCTCGATCGAGTGGCCGACGCGCCACGCCAACAGATCGTGTTGCGCTGTGACGACCTGCCGGTCCCCGCGCGCCGCTGGGGAGCAGCCGACAGTGTGCAGATATCCGTGGCACCAAGTCGACTGCAGCTGCAAGCCCGTTTGATCGCCACGCGCGGATCGCTCGATGGGCGTTTTCGAATCACTCAACAAGATGTCAGTTTGACGATGGTTCCGACGACAAACGCCGCGCTTGCACCGCTGTTTGCACCATTGACAGCCGCTGCAGCCAAGATCAATCGGATCGACGTTCTGGTCGACGTCAGCGGGACACTCGACGCACCGCGCTGGCAATTGCAAACGGACCTCGGTAGGCAACTGCAATCGCAGCTACAACGGGCTGCGGAGCAGCTGGTGCGAGAACAGACCGAGCGGCTTTTGGCCGAAGCTCAACAGCGGCTCGACGCCGAACTCGCGCAACTGCAGCAACAACTAGCAAGCCGGCAACAGCTGCTTCAACAACAACTCAATGCCGGCAAACAGCTGCTCTCCGGCTTGCCGCAACCAGTGGCATCTCGGCTCTTGCCATTTGGAAACTTGTTGCGACAGTAAGCTCCTTCGCTGCATATGACTCCGCGACCGAAATCAAAGAAGTCGGCATCGTACTGCCATGCCGCAACGCTGATGTAAGTGCGCCGAGCGAGTACGTCAAGCTTCGTCAGCTGTTGCATATTCCTTGCGTTGGACCACTTGTGCAGCGATCGCCAATAGCGTGACGGTGAAACCGAACAGAATCAAGATATGCAACCACGCCGGTTGGTCGCCCAGCAAGAGCTCACCGGCCTCGTCCGACAACATTTCACGCCACCCCATGAATTGGACCAACAGGTTGCGCAGTCGATACTGTACGGTGAACTGATTAATCACGGCCGGGACGATGGAGATCAGGAACTCGAAGATCAGCGTGTAAGCTACGGCAATCACCATCGCGCGGCGCTGCAACAACACCCCAATCAAACCGTACAATGCCCCATAGCCAAGACATGCGAAGGCAATGATCCCTACCAGGGAGAACCACAGTCGCCATGCTTCATCGGGTCGCGCAATAAGGATACAGATGGTGACGCTCGTCCAGCTCGCCAAAGCCGTCCAGGTGATCGCAGTCAGGTACTTTCCGAACAACACACTCACACGCCCGCGTGGCCGAACCGCAAGATAGATCCAGGTTTTTCCTTCCAGTTCCGCTTGGACGACGGGGGTGACCCACAACAATAATCCAAACAGCGTGATCAATTCCGGTATCAACGCGAACAGGACAGCGCCCCAGACGGTTGACAGAATCCTCGGATCGGGATCTTCGGTTAATGCGACGTGGTCTATTTGGTGCTTCTCAATGATCTCATCGAGCGTGCCTTTGGACATACTGGAAAGCAAGACAACCATGTCCTCCTGGGGTATCTGGACATTCCGAAGCACGCGTGCATTGGCCCCCTCACCATACATCAGCGTCACGAATCGACGCCCCTGTCCCACGCGGAGTTCGACGGTGACCGGCCCATATTTCTCGCTTTCCAATCGGTATCGGGTCGTGCGTTCGGGCGCACTCATCAATCCGCTCGCTTGGAACGAGTCTTCGTGATACTTCATCACCGTGACGATGAAGACCGGAAACAACATCAGCAGCAACCAGACCCCCATCCGGCTGGCGGTCAACGTCCGCCGCAACTCGAAACGAAACACGGCAAGCGTGTTATGCCCGATCATGAG
>JAJRVM010000231.1 GCA_024277285.1 Planctomycetota bacterium | reverse complement strand
TTTGCGACTTTGCTGGGGTGTCTGCCGTTAGGAAACGTACGGAATGAGCAGTGGCACGGACGCGCGGTGGGAATCCGATCGGCCGACGGAGTGTTGCGCAAATGTCGCAATCTCTGTCTGGCCACCATGCTCGAAGCGGTCCGCGCTTCGGCCAGGATCTGATCAATGGCCGGGCCGTGCAGGTACCGGCTGGCCAGATTGCCGTTCTCGAATCGCAACGCGATGTGAGGGCCGTCATAAATAAACTGCTCGATGTGTGCGGGGCCCACGGCGGGAATCAGGCTCTTTGCGATCCGAGAATCGAACACATCGTACGTATAGTCGACCGTCTGGGTGACCTGGCCTTGAGCATCCTTTTCGATCACCTGCACCACACGCATCGTTTTGGCCACGCTCGTCTTGATGCGGCCTCGGCTCAAGCGGCGGTGTGGTGGCGAGTTGCCTGCCCGGCCGTTGTCTGGGTGTCTTTGACTACCCAGGGTTGCGCGTCGTGGCTTCGCCACTGCGCTGCCCCCCGGGCTTTCATAGCGTGGCCCTTATCAGGGCGCCCGCTGCAACGCCGAATCGCTGTGCGACACGCACCATCACAACTGGCCGCTCTTCCTTCTGCACTCCTTGCTCGATATTCGATATTCCGACGTTTTCTTCTCGCGGTGGCAAGATTGCGTGAACGGCTTCGAGGATTGTCACTGCCAGGTCATCCAAGTTCGACGTGGCGGGTGCGGTTATTTGCCGCGATGCCTCCCCGAGCGTAACCGTTCACGCGGTTCAAGCTACAACGGACTCGTCACGCCAACGACGGAACCAATTTCCAGCTTCAAGTGGCGTCCGAGTTGCAAGGGGGAAGGCCAACGGTGAAGCCAACCGCGTCTTGATTCGGTCTCAGCAAAGCGACGATTACTGGAAAACTTCACGTTCGACCGACGACGGACGAAAGGCGAGCTGCTGGTAGCCGACCAGTCGTGCTCCCAGCCGGGGCAAGCCCGGCGGAGAGCCTCACCCGGCGGAGCGAATTTTCATCGGCGTCTATCGGCGTTTCGTTACTTCGGGCCGGTGAGTGACTGCCAGAGGGTGCGAGCCATTGGCCCGTGTTGGCATCGAAGACCTTGCTCCCGGCTCCTTCGGCATGCATGGTCACGGAAAAAACCTGGATGCCGAGTGTACGGTAGTCGGTCGAGTCGGCATGGAGTTGTTGTGGGACCCAGGCCTTGGATCGCAATTCCAGTTTCATGCGGTCGGTTTGGCTCGGTGGCAGCGTTGCCGTCAGCATGGTGCCGACTTGCAGTGGCGCAAGCTGCTTGCCGTTCAGGTAGAGGCCGGTGCCAGGTGAGACGGCCTGATCGGGAGCATTCGTGACCAAGGTGATTGAATACGACTTGCCCGACACAACGGGCAGCAACAGCTTTGCGTTGGGCTTGGTCCAGCGATAACGCTGGTCTCGACCTTCGCGACCGTGCCAGCCTTGGACGTAACGGCCGTCGCCTGGCCCACCGATCGTTATTTGATAGTGTGACCGTGCCGTCGTAGTCCACTCGATCGGGTCCGTTTCGTTGAGCGCCATTTGCGTTCGTTTCCCCGCCTGGTTGTCGATTCGGAATCCGCCTGACGCCTGATTGCCCATCAACAGTGCCGAGACCGTCTTCGCGCCGACCGCGACATGCAGATTCGCCTGCTCGAACGTGCAGCCCTGCACAATCGCTTTGCCGGCGTCCAGTTGAATCGCTGCAGAACCCTTTTCCGCGTTGTCCCAATGGACAAAGTTGCATGCGCTTGCGGTGAATTGACCGTTTGGACTGCGCATCCAGACGCAGCGGTCGATGGGGCCCCAGAAGGAGCAGTTGACCAGGCTGACTTTGCCCTCCACTTTGGGCCCGATCTCTAAGCAAACGGAATCGTTACTGCTCCAACGTCCAACAAACTCGCCGTTGGTGATCAGCAGTCCGGGCGGTTGCGCCTGCTCGACGACGACCGCGCGCTGACATGAGTCGGCACCGAGCCCAAGGAAGTTGCCATTGGTGCTGCCGTGTTCGGACTGCGAAAACTTGTAGCCGATACCATAGCCGAAGCAGAACGTGTTCGAGACATAGTGCCAGTCGGTGCGCGCCAGTTCGAATGCCACGCCTTGCGTGTTGATCCATTTGCAGTAGGGATCATTCGGTTTGTAGTTCAGCCCGAAGGGCCAGAAGTGAATGTTTTCGATATGGCCGATGTCGTAACACTCGTCCACGAAGATACCACGTTTGATCGGATAGCCTGTCACGTTGCGTACGATGTGGCGATGCGAACGGACCAGGTTGATTGCCTCGTACGGGTTCAAGAAGCAGCAATTGCGGATGCCAACGTTCTCGGTCCCCTCGGACGCGACGCACGGTGGATAGGGGATGGGAGGGACGTCGCTCCGTTTCCATTCAGGATAGACGACAATCAAGCCTGCTATGGCGGCGTTGTTACCTGCCAAGCGGATGAAAGGTGGACCATCCTGAGAACCGCGCCCGGCATACGCACATAGGACGGACCCCGTCAGCTTGCCGATGGCCGTACGGCCACTGGTCGGCGGCACTTGGTAGATGCCTTGCAACGTCACGTTTGCGGGGATGGCAAGGTTGCCATCGATGCGGAAGCGGCCGGCCGGCACGTGGACGATACCTCCGCCCGCTTCTCCGGCCGCGTCAAGGAGTGTTTGGAAGACCTGTGTACAGTCCATCTTGCCGTCGCCGACCGCTCCTGCGTCGACAACGTTCTGGTGCTGTTCGGCCGCGATCGTCGTTGCGGTGATGAGCAATAACGTGGCAATCCAACAAGGTTGATAGTGTTTCATGGCGTTCTCTGGGTCGGTGGTCGTGGGCATTGAATCCTCTTGTATTGGGTCTTCTTGTGCCGAGTCCTCTTGTATTGGGAGGCGTGATCGTGAGTGAGGGGGAAATCATCTCGATTGTGGTCTAGTCCAATACTGTTCACTGTTCGGCATGGTAATCACCGCAGGGCATTGTACCAGAAGGGGCGAGGTGCGGTTGTCTTCGTGTGCCACTGCATGCGCAAACGAATTCGCGATCCCGATCGAACTGGCATCTTCGCCCCGGCTATCCATAACACCGCCGCGCCGGGCACGCAGTGCGAACCGCATTCGGGTGTGCCTGCGCTCGCTCGTCGTATCAGTGGAGCTGCCCCTTGGGATTGAAGCGAGCTTGACACACCCTACAAGAACCCTACAAGGAATGTGATGTCAAGGTTGTTGCGGGACCGTCCCACGCCAACTGTGTTATGCGCTCAGTATTACTCCCGAGTAGTGTCCTTTATGTTCGACTGTGCCACGACGGGGCGCATCATCAGGCCGCTTTGCGGCGCAACGTCTGTCGTCAGAAGCCGGCCGAAGCCGCCGGGTCCCGCAAGGGAAATGTGTCCCCCGACTGCGCCGGTTGAGTTGAAGGTGATGGTCCAGGTGCCTTGTTCATTCGTCAGGCGAACACCGCAGGTCTTCTTGTTCTCGATCAACTCGACTTGGCTCATCGCTTCGAGGTTCTGGTCCCCCACCTGGATGACGTGCAAGAATGTGTCTTCCTTGGCCTCTTGAGCTGGCGATACTTCGACGCGCCAACGGCCGATCATGTCCAACTGTTGGTCGGTAAGGCGTGGAGCCACGATGGCCCAATTCTTGCCCGCTGCGATGAACTCTTTGCCAGGTCCACCGACCGCGACCAGGTTGGCGTGTTTGGGTAACAGCGTTTGACACCAGATGCGGCCTTCGCCATGGTCCGCATAGAACGTATGGCCGTCGATGATCGGTTGGCGAGCGGTATGAAGTAACCACTCCTTCTTGTACCGAGGATCGGTTGAAGTCACTCGATCGAGAACGATAAAGTGATTCGGCAGTAAGAATACGATCTGCCGAGTTGCCTGTTGGCATTTCTCTGGCAACGGCTCATCTTGGTTGACTTTGCCGTGTTGATAGCAGTCAGTCGCGTCACCGGCAACGTAGACAAAGCTCTTATTCGTTTCAAAGGCAGTGACTTTCGAACCGAGTTGATGGTGTTGTCCACCATGATTCCCCTCGACCGTGCCGCCCCAATACCGTGCGGGCGGTTCACCCTCTTGATGAATCACGACGCAGTTGTGCGCGACGGTCTGGGCGAAATAGTTAGCCAGGTGTTGGCCGTTCGTGAATTCATCGTAGCGGGTGCCGGAGTCGAGTGCCAGGAAACCGCGATGGTAGATGACGAAGTTCAGTGCATCAAAATGCCGGTGTTGCTTGAGGATGCCACCACAATTGAACTGGCAGTACGTGTCGTCCACGCCGACGCCCGAGCGCATGAAGACCTGGCCCAGCGTTTCAAAATGACGTGCGTTTGGAAGGTTCTTCGGCGTGATCGCGGGCGGTGATGATTCGAGGTTGGCCAGGAGGAACGGGTAGATAAACCAACTGCGCGAGTAGCTCTGGCTGGGCAGTGTTGATTGAACGTAGCGGGCCAGCCCTGCGGCTTCGGGAGCGGCTTGACCATAGAGATGGCGAATGTTGGCCATGTGTGTGTAGAGCTGTGAAATCGGCAGGCGATTGTCGGTGTGAGGGGTGTCGCCATAGCCGAACTGCATCGGTGTCGGATCCGCAGTGATCCAGTTCCATGTTACGTAGTTGGCCAGACTCGCTCCGTGCGGCCAAGACGGCGCCATGTTCTTACCGGTGGCGGATAACCACGTATAGAAGAAGTTCTGTTCGGACCAGGGGTAGGCCCCGAAAACGTAGCCGAGCGATGGCGACGCTCCGCCTCCGTCATCGCCGCAAGCCTGTTGTCGGTGTGCCAGTAGTTTGCGATTCTCGTCATGTCCCCAAACGAGCCAGCGGTTGACGGTCTCGGTTTCAATATCGGTGCCGAACGCCGTGCAACCGATGAACCAAAGACTGTTCCGCACGCCATAGAATCCGGTGCTGTAGCCGGACATGTTTTCGCGATAGATTCGTGGCCTTGCATTAATAACGCGGTCGATCACTTGGACCAGACGCGTCATGATGTCGCGCCGTTGGGCGGCCGGCAAATCGTTATAGAGCCAATCCCAAGCCATGGCCGTGTGGACCCGTGACGTGGAGTACCAATTCACAGTTTTGCGTTGTTCAAAGCAGGCCTCGTAGTGCGCGACGCTCGCGAGCATACACTTGACCGCTAGCGTCAAGTAGCGATCGTCTTCGGTGACTCGAAACAGAAACGCCGCCATTGCGGCTTCGGGGCCCAGGTCACGCACTTCCAGCTGTGCACGGCCGCGAAATTTGGCTGCCAATCGGTCGGTCCGCGACTTGATGTTGCGATACCAATCTTTTTCGACACGCAAAGCCCGCTGCTTGACAGCTGGCCAAGTGTCGGCATTGAAGAACAGCCGAGGATGATCGGAGCGGATGTTCCGCGTCCAATCGGGCAACGGTTGAGCTGCGTTGGCAACGGCACCGAAAACGCAGACGATTAGCCATAGTACAACGTGGTGCGAACGGAAGTGAATCACGGGGAGCTCCGGGCAGGCGGTTACGCGTTGGTGAATGCCTCAACCATATCGCTGCTGATCGTCGGCGTCAAATTGGCGGAGTCTCTGCTGGTGCGGGCTTCAAACAATCCTACGTTTGCCTCGGGTGAGCGAAACGCCGGACCAGCGCCGCGCTTTATCGAAGCGTACCAGGTAGCGGCCATCGCCATCGGGACTCACGTGGCCTTCGATGTCCAGGAATTGCCGAATCACGTTCAGGTGAGTTGTGCTGTGCGGTGTCAGCGCCATCGTTTGAAACACGCCGCCGCCAGAACCCTGATAACACCCGATGGCCAATGGCAACATTAGCTGATCGGCCAACTGATCGCCGATCGGGACTTGGGAATCCACATACGCTTGCGCCTCGCGCAGCGTTGCCTTCGCTACGCGTTCCGCTTTTAGGCCCTTTCGGCCGAATCCGGTGAACATCTCGGTCACATGTGCCGATTCTATTGCAATTAGCACGACATTGCCTGGACCGAGTGAGTTAGCACATTCTTCGACGGCAAAACAGCGTCGATCCCAGCCGGTGGAATGGGCGATTGCCTCGCACTCACGCTCGGCAATATGCCGTGGCAGATGTGCGATCAAGGCGCGGACTCGGCGTGCCGTAATCGGGCCACGTTGAAGGATTTCCAGACGGCTAAGTTGTTGTGTGGGTGAGATGTGCACTTCGATTCGGCCACCGCCTGCCGGAAAAAAACCGGGCCGAACAAGCCGAGCCGTGACCGCTGGGCCCATGCGGTTGATCAAGGGAAGATACGCTTCGGCCAGGAAATCGAAAGGTGGTGCCAGTGGGTTGTGCGTGCCGCCTTCCAACGTCAGTTGCGAGTCACCTTCGGTCAGCAGCAGTGACGGTAGCACGGTCTGGAGTACGAGCGTGGCACTGCCGGCGGTGCCAACTTGAAATGCATAGTTGCCCGCCCGCACGCGTTCGGGGCGAAAACACAGGTGGGGCGAACCGAGTTCGGCACCTTGCATATCGGCTTGCCCGACTTCGGCCGCCGCCGAAGCAGCGGTCAGATGTTGACGTCGCAACCCAGGCCGCGAGCGATTGGCACGGATATTCTTGATCTCGAACGGTCGACCGGTGACGAGCGAAAGCGCCAGGGACGATCGTAGGATTTGTCCACCCCCTTCGCCTTGAGCGCCGTCGATAGTTAGAAGTTGGTGCGTCATGGATTGGGTTTCCGGATTGTGGTTCGGGAAGCTTTCCCAAGCATGGACAACGTTGCCTCTCCATGCAAATTTCTATTGCCGAACGATTGAGCCGGGACGGTTGTCTTGGCGATAGAGGGTTTCTTGCCGACATAGCGTTTCCCATGCCCGGGATGGAATCCCAGGCTACGTAGCGAGCCACACGTAGCCTGAGAACCGTTCTAGTATGTGGTACGACATTCTACCTTGTTCGAGTTGGAGGATGTAAAATGGGTGCATCGAGGAATGCAAGAGTTCTTCCGAAATAGTCAAACGCCCCGTATTTTCTCGCTCTCACATTTCTGCTCTTACCTCTAGACTCCCTGCTCGCGTCAGGACCTATTTAATGGATAGACCGTTTCTAAAGCAATCGGTTCGTGTCGGTTTCTTATATTGGCTGTTGCTGAGCGTCCAGGTGAACGCTGCGGCGCCCTTGCCGACTGGGCATCCTCGTCTGCAGATCACTGCAAGCCAGCCAGCGCCGGTGATTTTGCAACGCGTCATGGCGATCAGGTTCGGCCGAACGGGCGAGTGCGTGGCAAATACGCCCTGGTATCCCGTGTTTGTGATTGGCCATGGTCGTCGTTTCATCGGTGCGTCGTCGCAGGCGATTACGACATCCTATGGGGAGGCACGGATTCGACACCCGGTTGGCGCAAACCGGAACGTCGTGAGTAGGAAATGGAACGTTGTGCGAAGCTGCGGTCCGTATTCTGGTGTGCCTGCGCTCGCTTGATCAGCGAGTTTGACACACCCTACGGCGCGAGCACATCGTAGCCACGGCCCATCTTAGATGGTATCTTGAGAGTGAAAGGGAAGATCGCTGATGAAACCGATTAAGCTATTGGCTCGTTCCATGTGGGTGGCATTCTGTGGAATGCCACTTCTGCTGGTATTGGCGGCGCATACGGCATCGATGGACGTTGCGGCGGCGGAAACGGGCGATGCAACGCGAGCGCTAGCGGACGCGATCTATGAACTGACGGGGGTCAAAGGTGGACTAGTGGTCCATCTTGGTTGTGGCAACGGCGAATTGACCACTGCGTTGCGAGCCAACGATAGCTATGTGGTGCATGGTCTCGATGTCGACCCGAGCAACGTTCACAAGGCGCGCGAACGAATCCAGGCACTTGGGCTGTACGGGAAGATCTCGATAGAGCGTTGGCAGGGTACCAAACTGCCGTACATCGATAACCTCGTGAATCTGATTGTGTGCGCGGATCCACACGGCGTATCGATGCCCGAGATGCTCCGCGTGTTGGCGCCGGGTGGCGTGGCATACGTTCGCCAGGCGGACACGTGGACGACGACACGTAAGCCACATGGCGATGGGATCGACGATTGGACACACTCGTTCTATGACGCCAGCAACAACGCGGTTTCTAAGGACACGGTGGTTGCGCCGCCGTATCATATGCAGTGGCTTGCCGGGCCTCGGCACGCGCGGAGCCATGAGAATGCCAGCGTCAGTGCCGTAGTGTCGGCCAGTGGGCGATTATTCTGTATCGTCGACGAGGCTCCGGCCGCATCGACCGCACTACCTGCGCAGTGGTGTGTCTTGGCACGTGATGCGTTCAGCGGCGTGCCGCTCTGGAAACGACCGATTCCCAATTGGGACGCCCATCCTGGTGGCCTTTACAAGAGTCCGCCGGAGATTTCGCGGCGGCTGGTGGCATCTGGCCAGCGCGTCTACGTCACGCTTGGCGCACGTGCGCCGGTCACGGCGCTCGACGCGGCCACTGGCCAGCCGGTCATGACCTACGAAGGAACCGAAGGTACGGGCGAGATTCTGTATCACAACGGGCGATTGTTTCTTGTGGCTGCCGGGGTCGTGGCTCGACGAGGTGCCAACCTGGAATCGGCGGCACCAGCCGGGGCGGGGATTACGGTCCTGGATGCTGCCACTGGGCGCGTCGTATGGAAGAACCCCAATGCTCGCGCGCTGTCGGGAACGCTGGCCGTGGGCTCGGGTGGCGCCTTTTACACCGATGGTGAAGCGGTCGTGGGTTTGGACGCGGAAACGGGCCGCGAGCTTTGGCGGACCGCGTATGCAGGGCCGCGAAAACGGTTTGTATGGCGCGCGCCGACACTGGTTGTCTGCGACGACGTTGTGCTGTGTGCTGACCGTAGTCCACAAAAGGCGACCAACATGGACGAAGTGACCGGCCAGCGTTTGCCAGGGTGGTTGGCCGACGCTGCTGCGCCCGGTGATTTGATGGCCTATTCGGCTGACGATGGCAAGGCGTTGTGGAGTTGCATCTGTGCCGAATCATATTACACACCGGTCGATGTGTTTGTGAACGACGGTCTTGTTTGGGTTGGCCAAACGCGGGCACGGCAGGGACCGGACTTTACGGCGGGCCGTGATCTACACACGGGGGAGATTAAACGTCGGATAGATACGTCCAAAGCTTACGAGACGACGATGCCGCATCATCGCTGTCACCGCAATCGAGCCACCACTCGGTTTTTGGTGACGGGACGCACGGGCGTCGAGTTCATTGACTTTCAGACGGGCGAGTCGTTTCGGCATCATTGGACGCGCGGCATTTGCCGATTCGGTGTTCTGCCTTGCAATGGCCTGCTGTACACGCCACCCCATTCCTGCGCCTGTTTCATCGAGGCCAAGCTGAGCGGTTTCAACGCACTCGCGCCCGAGTCGCCCACTCGGAAACTACCGGCGACGATTCCCGAGGAGGGACGTGTTGAGCGGGGGCCGGCCTATGCCCTTGCGCGGTCTACGACCGAAGCAGGGGAGAGTGGCAAGGCGGCTCACAATGACCACCGTGATTGGCCGACCTATCGGCACGACGTCGCGCGTACTGGTGGCACCGCGACAAAAATTGCGAACCGGCTTGCGAAGATATGGCAGCACAAGTTGGTAGGGCAGCTCAGCAGCCCCGTAATCGCCGACGGTCGGCTCTTCGTTGCGAGTGTCGACACGCACACGGTCCATGCACTGGACTCGAAGCGTGGCGACTCGCTTTGGCAATACACGGCCGGCGGCCGGATCGACTCGCCACCGACGGTCTCGCAAGGACGGGTCGTGTTTGGATCGGCGGACGGCCACGTCTATTGTCTCCGTGCCAGCGATGGCCAGCTCATTTGGCGTCGTCGCGCGGCGCCGGCAGATCGGCGTTTGGTCGCCTTTGGGCAACTCGAATCGGTTTGGCCCGTACATGGCAGCGTGCTCGTTAAGGATGGCATGGTCTATTGTGTGGCGGGCAGATCCTCGTTCGTCGATTCGGGAATCTACGTCTCCCGAATTGATCTGCGAACCGGCAGGAAGCTGGCCGAGAGACGACTCTACAGCCGGGAGCCGGAAACGGGCGAACAACCGGACGAGCCGATGATGTTCGAGATGCCCGGTGCATTGCCAGATATTCTGTCGAGCGACAGCGAGCTTGTTTATATGCGCCGCCTTGGCTTCGATCCTCTCAGTCTACAGACACGTGAGTCAAAACAGCATCTGTACAGTCCGGGGGGATTCCTGAACAACGACTGGTGGCACAGAAACTACTGGATCTTCGGCGATCATTTCTACAGCGGCTACATCGGCTGGCGCTTTGCTGGCCGTGAGGCTCCGGCAGGCCGTCTGCTGGTTCTTGACGATACCTCGGTATACGGGTTCGCACGCGAGTCGTCGCGCCCGCGGGGCGCGGGTGCACAAGCCTACCATCTGTTCGCCACTGACCGGGCCGATCAACTGGTGACCGGGCCACCCGACTATAAACGCGCTGTGCGCGACTATCCGCAGCGCGGTCCACGTAAGTTCAAAGTAAAGTTTCGCTGGGCGACGACCGTGCCGTTTTTGGTGCGCGCGATGTTGCGGGCCGACAAAGCGTTGGTCGTCGCCGGACTGCCGGACGGTGCACTTCGCTCGACGCCGCTATTCGCTGGCGAGCGAGGTGGAAAGCTGCGCGTGATTTCCACCGTTGATGGAACTACGCTGCAGGACTATCCGCTGGATTCACCGCCTCGGTTTGACGCACTCGCGGCGGCAAACGGTCGATTGTACCTGACAACCGTTGACGGCCACGTGTTGTGCCTAGGTGATGGCCGGCTGGCTGCGGACGCCAAGCCGGCGGCGCGGCAGACTGAAGGGGAATAGACACCGTGAACGGTCGCGCCCGTGGGTGCACTTTGCGGCAATGGGCGGCTGCCAAACCGGCCGGTGCATGAAGTGACATGAGCAGCGTGGCTCCGACGAGGTTGGTAATACTCGTGCACATCGTGTCGACTTTCCGGAGAAACCGTGGGCAAAAAATTACGCGACCATTCACGGGAGTGCGGCCGCGAACAGCACCGCCAGTGGATCAGCAGGGATCGGCCAAGGCGACTTGTGAATTGTCCCAGCCGGAGCCACAACTGGTGAGCTACAGGGGAAACGTAAGCCGCGTCCTGTTTCGGTCTCGGCGAAGCGGCGATTGATGGCAAGTCTTGAGCTCGACCGACGTAAGGAAAGAGTCAGCTTGGTAGCTGACCAGTCGTGCTCCCGGCCGGGACAGGCCCGGCGGAGAGCTT
>JAJRVM010000230.1 GCA_024277285.1 Planctomycetota bacterium | reverse complement strand
GCGTACCGAGCCCGTCCGTTCAACTGTTTCGCTGAGTCGCGTTCCCTTTCTTGTCATTTTTTCCACCAACGCGTGTACAGCACCTTGAAGTGGACGGTCCATCACAACAACCGAGACCCCATCGATAGTTTCGCTCGGCGTGTGAGCTGTCAAGTAACCCGTCGGTCTCGGTGTGCATGACGAGCAGTGGATTCCGCCAACTGGAACCAAGAACGGCCACGTGAACAGTGTGAGGCGAGAGCACGCGATCCAATTCGATGGGAAGATGGGGCGGCGGTTCGCACTGCGTGCCCGGGGCGGCGGTGTGATGGATGGATGCTCGAAGGTGCTAGATTGATCGGGTTTGCGAGTTCGTTTGCGCATGCAGTGGCACGCGGGTCCAATTCGATGGGGAAATGGGGCGCGGTTCGCACTGCGGAAATCGACGCCTGCCTCCGTTTTGGCACGAAGTAAGAAGAACGTGACATCAGGAATCTCCTTGTTGCAGTGAAGTAAAGAAACAACAAGGAAAAGATGCCCTGGTAAAAGTTGACCGGCCGCAAATCGATCGGCTACAATGACAGCCGAGTCCACAACCCGCCGCGACAGCGGCTTACTTGAACAAAGCGTTCCACCGGAGCAGTCTCAAGTCGGGCGTTCGCTTCGCTCATCATACCTTTCACACGGCGCGGTTATCTTGGTCGTTCTGCATCACAAGTCCGCCCCTTCTCCATTGCCGTTGTGATCAGGTTGGCACGCCGATTGCCGGATGGTACAATGACGCCATGATTCGAGCATACGACGAAATCGTTGAGTTCATCGCCTCTGGAACAACGCCGGACTCCGTTGCACGGTTTGAGCCGTCGCAGCAAACCAAGGACTATGTCGCCGACCTCATCCACAAAGAAAAAACGACCGGCCTGTCGTCAGAAGAAGCGTCGGAACTCGATCACTTCATGAAACTTGAACATCTCATGCGGCTTGCTAAAGCTCGTGCCCGAGCACTCTGCTCACAATGACCAGCTACGTCGCTGCTAACCTACGCCGAGTTGTCGAATCGCGGGCAAATCATGTGTGCGAATATTGTCTGATCCACGAAGATGATACGTATCTCGGATGCCAAGTCGATCACGTCATTGCAGAAAAACACGGTGGTCCAACTAACGCCGACAATCTGAGCTACGCTTGTACTTTTTGCAACCGCGCCAAGGGAACGGATATCGGGTCAATTGCGCCAAGCACTGACGAATTCACTCGGTTCTACAATCCGCGTACTGACCTCTGGGCTGATCATTTCACTCTCAATAGTGTCATCATTGAACCTCGAACGCCAATCGGCGAGGCAACCGCTAGAATACTTGGCTTCAATGAACCAGATCGAATACTGGAACGCGAAACGATCCAGAACATCGGACGGTATCCGCCGAAAGAAGCAATTGAACGTCTAACCGAGGAATGATGCATAACAAGGCCCGCGATCCAATTCGATTGGAACATGGGGTGGCAGTTCGCACTGCGTGCCCAGGGCGGCGGTGTAACCGATGGATGTTCGGAGGTGCTAGATCGAATCGGGAGCGCGAGTTCGTTTGCGCATGCAGTGGCACACACGTCCGAGTCGATCGAGAAATGCCCGACTTCAGCGACGAAGAGACCATCCAGGCCAGAAGTTCTTGCACGCGTCGCGAAAACGGCTTGTTCGCAGGTCGTCTACTTTCGATTCGTTAGTTCTCTTGCACCGTCCGCGCGAGCCGCACATGAACGGGGGGCATAGAGGGTTCACAATCGATGGCCGTCCATTGTTCGTCAATTTGTTTGCCGGCAGGTTGCCAGGTTTTCCGATCGTGGGAGATTTGGAGTTGCTGAGTGCGAAAAGCCACGGTGCAGGGTGTGTCGCAGGAGATGATGAAAGTCCCGTTTGGCTTGCGTGTGACCGAGACGCTGGTTTCGGTTTCCACCACGTCGCCTGGACCATACTCATACACGGTTAACGAATGGTCAGCGGCGAAGTCGGCCGGTTTTACGGGCGCGCCCGATAGGCGCCAGGACGATCCACCAGCGTAGTCGGCGTGCCAGTATTGGGTATGTTGGTCGTTGACTGCCGTAAAGCCACTGTCCAACCCTTTCTTCCGGCCAAGTGGGACGGTGAGCCGGCACGTGATCGTTTGTCCGTCGATCGATTCGATCTGCGCGCGATAGAATTGCGCGCCCTGGTCGAGTGTGATGACGCTGGTACCACGCTGCTTCTTGTTCCCCTTGATCGTGTAGCTGGTTTCGCGCCCTGGGACCGATAGCCGGACGATGTTATCGGTGACGGCCTCGGGCCAGCTCGTGTCGAGCGTGATTTGCTTCTTCATGTAATCGACGGCGCGGATCTTGCTTCGATACGTTCGTTGCGTGGCACTGACTCGCAATGTGGGCGTCGACAGGCATGTGCCTCCATGGAGCGTCGCCGATCGCAAGCCCTGATCGTCCGTGGAATAGAACGCGTACTGAGCGGCAACATACATATCTCCGACATGGCGAAGCTGGTCGGGTTCGTCATCCATGAACACGATGTCTCGGTGTCCGTTGGTGGTCTGGACTTCGATGGCAACCGCGCGATGAACACCTTGACTGTTGTTTTCAATCTTCAGCATCTTCTGGGACTCAATAAACGGCTGGCGGGCATACGGTTGGATCACAGCGGCGAACAGCGTGGCCAGCGGCTTATCATCCTGTGCGCGGCGCTGCGTGAAAACATGGTCCAAACTGTAGTCTCTGGCGTGTGTCACTCCTTGTGCGTGCAGCACACGCATCCCTTGTGTATCGAACAGATGTAGCGCAAGGAACTTGCGTGGCGAGGCTGGGTCATAGTTGCCATGCAACGACTCGGCACCAACACCTGATCGAGTATAGCGCCAGCGAATATTCGTTGAATCGCGCGCGTCCCCGGCCCGATGAAATGGCGATCGCGCGAATCGGCTTAGCAATTGTTGTTCGGGATCGGCTGCTTTCGCGTCTTCTGGCAAGGAGAGATCTTTGAGATTGTCGGCTTCAACCACCACTTGATCACTCACTGGGCCGTGGAAGGCGTAGGTATGCTGGGTACCGCCATCGATTCGGAACACGTCCACGACATAGGCGTTGGCGGGAACAATGCCTTTGGTTGGCAGCGCCGCGTCAAATAGTTGCTCGGCCGGGCTCAGTGGTTTCGATCCACTACCCGAGTCGACGTCGATCAACGCCACTTGCCGGCGGAAAGTAGCGGCAGTGATGTGAGTGCCTTCAACTTGCATATACTTCGTGTCGGGTCCGGCCGCGATCGTGCGCACCCAACTCGGCAGGTGATTACTCTCAGCGTCCACGATGACCGTGTTGTGGACATAGGTCGACCGGTCCACGGGTGTCGAGTACCCTGGGCGTTGGCCACCGTCGACGGTCATGGGGAGCCCGTGGGAGACAATCTGCAGGTCGAGTGCATCGGCGTGGTGGTGTCCGATTCCCAGGCCGGTGCGCGCATAAACGACGTTGCGGAAGCGGTAGTCGTCGTGTTCCAGGTCACTCTCCAAGATCCCAGCCCAGTTGTAAACCTGTCGCGACGGAAGATCGAGCCAGGGGGCACGTGTCACCCGACCAGCCGCCGCCTCGATCTCCTGCCACTCAGCTTCACGCTCATGCGTTCGGCCGATCGAGTGCTTGATAATCCAAGCGTACCTTGGCCACTGAAACCAGCGCCACGCGTAAGGCGCGTACTCCGACAGCCCGAGGAATGTGGTCATTGCGTTGCGCTCCGCGCCGGTCACATCTCCAATTCGGAGTTGCTTCCCTTGCGCGCAATGGGAGGTTTTTTGGTGATTCTTTTTGGAGGGCAAAGAAAATGACTGGCAAAAAAATGATCGATGCCCGGCGCTCCCTCTGCACGCCATGCTTGCTGCGCTATTCGGGGGCGTGCTGGTAGCGACCCTGCCGCTCCGTGCCCTCGTTTGTACGCGGCACAGGACTTGGCGCCAAGTTAGGGGCTCGGTGGATTGACTCAACCACGAGAATCTCGGGGGGAGAGTGTTTACAGCGTGCAAAGCTGTTGATATTCACGTTGTATGTGCGGTTGGCGGCGGTCCAAAGTCTTGCAGGCCAAATTTGGCAAGCCGTTCAAGACCAGAGTGGTTGGCAGCCAGGCGGACGGAACTCGCGTCGTTAGCGAATGGGTGACGACGTTGATCGACCAGGACCACTATGCGATCAAGATCTACGAAAAGAAAGGCAAGAAACGCGAATTGGTTCTCGCGATCGAATGCGAACGACAGAAGTAATCGCCGCCGGCCTAGCGAATATAGACCGAATCGCCGCCTCGCACTGCCGCGCGTGCGCGGCGCTGCGTGGTGAGGCGACTACACAGCGGCATCGCGTATGGGTAATGGTTGCGAGCGGCTCGGCGATGCACAAACTCAAACCCAAACCGGGCCCTACTCCAAGAGCTTCTTGAGTGCACCGATATCTTTGGCGATGGCCGCCAGGCTTTGGTTGATCAGTTTCGGATCGCGGTGATCGATGTACTCCATGTGCAGTGAGATGGGGCCGGCAAAGGACGTTTTCTTCAACATCGAAAAGAACTTCGGATCGACGCGTCCTTCCCCTAGCGGGACATTGACGGTCTTTCGACCGTTCCAGACGAAGTCCTTGATGTAGATGGCTCCCAACTGGGATTGCATCAGGCGGAACTCAATTGGCCAGCTCTGCCCCCCTTCGACTGTGGCGTGGCGAATGTCGAATGCGATTGCGATTTCCGCAGGGTCAATCTCACGAAGCAAGTAGTGGAGATCCCACACCGGTCCACCTACGAACCGATAGTTTGCGTGATTCTGGTACAGGCCTTGGATACCAATCTTGCGATTCAGGGCCGCCAGGGCGTGGAGTTTAGGTTTGATTTGTTCGAGCTGTTGATAGATCGGTTGATCCAGGTCGTAGCGAAAGTACTTCATGCGGTAACGCTTGATGCCCAGGTCAGCCGCTGTGCGTAAGACAAGGTCCGTGTCGGGCTCGTCTGCCGTAAGCACGTCGGACGTCATAATCGTGACCTGCAAACCTCGCTTCGCGAGCGTCTCGACCAATTGCGGCAGCTTCTTGGGTACCTGCTTCGGTTCGATCTGCCCACCTTTGCGAACCGTTGCTTCGATGCCCTGAAAGCCCATCTCGGCAATCTTGTCAGCGAGCGCATCGAACGTCAGGTGTTGAAGCGGTTTGGCAAAGCAACAAATGGGCCAATCGCGTTTCGTGGTTGCGGCGAATAACGGGTTGCGTTGTTGCAGTAGTGTCGCGGCGGTGGTCGCGGCAGCGGCCTGCAGAAACCGGCGCCGATTTGCGTGGCCATCGGGATGTGTCGATGTCATGGACGGTGGTAGCTCCTTAGCAAGGCGTCTTCGATGTGTTTCCGGCTGGCTGCATGGCTCATCATGGTGTCGGCTGCATGCCTACCGTGTGGTGCCGGGTTAGTCACGCATTCTATCAGCTTCGGAAACGTCTTGGAAATGGTCAGCGGCGGTGGGGACGTGAACAGCACATCCAGGCGAGGAATCGCTGTTAAACGCAAATCAACGCTGATCCCGCAAGACCCTCCATTGGACTTCTCCCGGCCAGACGCACGCCTAGTCAGCTCCTGGACCAACACGGCTCATCTCGTTCGTCGCTCGCACGAATGAGTCTCAATCAGTTGTCGTTATGTCGAGGGCAGCGTTCGTACGTGTCGATATTGTCGCGACTGGTTGATGCGACATTGGCATTCCCTCCGTCATCGTGCGCGACCCGAATGTCAAGCGTTGGCATGGCGTTCAATTCCGGCGGATGGTGGGGAACGTGTCGGTATTACTCAGTTTGAGAGTCGGGCACTATTTTCAGTCGAGCTTCTCGCAAGAGGAGAATCGGTTCGAGCCAAATGACGGAGGTGTAATAGCTCACGTGTTGATCGGTGTGAGTCACTCCGGGGCTTGGCGCAAGGCGAGCGATTGTTGCTTCGGCGCGAGATAGAGCAGTTCTCGCTTCTGGCTTTTCGCCGCGTTCCCATTGCAGGAGTGCGTTGATAATTGCAGCTAGCGTGTTTCGAGCCGGAAAAGCACCGCTGTGTGTATCAAGAAATAGCTGGGCTTCGTCGAATTTCCTGAGCCGATATGCGACTAAAGCACCTGCGATCTGATTACTGTGTGTCGCGGCGTAAAATGATTCGCCGACCAATTCGCCATCACGATCCCCCAACATAGCGACGATCGTGAGCGTTGCTTTTTCCCAATGCCGCTGCGTAATGGCAAGTGCCTTCAGTTCAGTATTTCGCGTTGGCGAAGTGGCGGCACGATCGTAATAAAGGTCCATCAATGCATTGCAAGCGACGGGATATGTACTGGACTCGCCGTTTTCGATCAGGAGTGAGAATTGTCCATCCGCCTCTTGCCATTTTCCAAGCTGGATCAAACAGTATCCGAGATACCGTCGTAGACCGTGAGTGCCTGGAGCACGCGCCAGCAGACGCCTGTAGAGTTGTTCTTCTTCCTCGATGGACAGATCGACAATGGGAGTATTCTCTGCAGACGCGAGCAGCTGCACGACGTGGTCTCGCAGCCGTTTGCTTGACGTGCGCGAATCTACCGCAGCTCCTATCCAGCGGTTGTCGGCGGCCGCCAACCAATCGCGTGCCGTGGCCGGCTGATCTGACCGCGCCGATGCTGCCGCCAGATACAGGTAGATAAGATAGACTTCTGTTCGAGCTTTCGATGATAACCAAGTCGTACATGTGGTGATCACCTTAGCGTATTCCCTCGCTTCGTACTGCGCCAATGCTGCGGCTTTGAACACGTGCGCATTTGGTTTGAGCTCGTACTGGTCTGTTATTGCTTGTGCCCTCCGGCTGAAATGCAGTGCAAGCTGGACGTCGTCATCGCTGCGTGTGTCCGAAGCGAGTAACGAAAAAACGCTTGTGGCGAGTGCGGCGCGGTACTTGTGCGCCGCCAAGCTAAGCTGTTCGGGTTCCAGGTCGTTGATCTGCTGAAGCGCGGCTAGAGTCTCTTTGAACAATCTATTCGCCTCGTGATATTCGTCCGCTTTGGCCCGGGATTCGGCCAAGAGTGTTTGACTCTGCAGAGTTTCCAACGCCTTCGCGCCATAGATTGAACGGTGCGTGTCAACGAGTCGCTGCAACAGTGTTATGGCGGCTTGGTGATCGCCATGTTTTGTCTTCGTGGCTGCAGCAGCGGCGATTGTACGGGCGGTTTCTTGCTGCGATTCGATGAATTTTCCCTTGTAAACCATGTAGCCTGCCAAGCCGAAGGCGCTGGTGGCGATCAGCAAGAGGAACGCCAGGCCTACCATGGCCACGGTGGTGCGATTGCGTCGAGCGAACTTGCTCAACCGGTACAATTGGGAGGGAGGACGGGCGGTGACTTCCTCGGAATTGAGGTAACGCGTGACATCGTCGGCCAGCTCGCTGGTCGTCCCATAGCGTCTCGTTCGGTCCTTATCCAGCGCTTTCATGACGATCCAATCGAGATCGCCGCTCAGTAGCCTGCTAAGTTTTGGCGGATTAGTCTGGCGTCCTTGGCAAATTGTCACGGCCTGTTTGCCGAGTGCGGATACGCGCGTACTTGGCTTGGGCGGTTCCAGTTCGCGGATCATCCGCCGTGCTTCGTCCAGAGCTGCTCGCTCCAGTTGTCGGCGATCGACCGGTGTCTCGCCGGTCAAAAGTTCGTACAGCAAGACGCCGAGGCCATAGACGTCGGCACGCGTATCGATGTCCGTGGCGCTCAGTCCGGCCTGTTCAGGGCTCATGTAGGCCAGCGTCCCAATCGCTTGAAACACACCGGTGTATACGGAATGATCGGTCAGTGGTTGGTGTAATGCCTTGGCGACGCCAAAGTCGATCACCTTCACAATCGGCTTGCCGTCCTGCTGGGTCACGAGCACATTGGATGGCTTAATGTCGCGGTGAATGACCCCCTTGTGATGAGCATGTTGGACCGCCGTGCAAACCTGTGTGAACAGCTCCAAGCGTTCGCGTACCGTCAATTTGTGGGCATCACAGTACTCGGTAATCGGAACCCCTCGAATCAGCTCCATGACGAAATAGGGTCGTCCCCGCTCGGTGGTGCCGGCATCGAGGACGCGGGCGATATTCGGATGATCCATGATCGCCAACGCGCCACGTTCCGCATCGAAGCGCGCGATGACTTCGCGGCTGTCCATGCCGGGTTTGATCACCTTGAGAGCCACTTTTCGGCGCAACGGTTGTTTCTGCTCGGCAGCCCAGACAATTCCCATGCCTCCTTCGCCCAGGAGCTCGCGCAGCTTGTAGGGACCGATCTGGCTGCCCACGCGTTCGCCTGCCGATGGCAGCGTGGCGGTAGCACTGGCGGCAGCGACGGGGGCTTCTAAGAAGCTGCCGGCGTTGAAATGATCGGTGACCAGCTGTTGGACTGCTGATCGCAGTTGCGGATCACTGGCGCATGCGCGGTCCAGATAGGCGGCGCGTTCATCGGCCGAGTGTATTTCGATGGCGTGGCCGAAGATCGATTCGGAGTCTTGTGGTGACGGACTCATGCCGGATCTCCTTAAAGATCGGTGTTGCGCGACGGTCGGCAGTCAGAAATGCCATCGCGAGCCAGTTACTCGAAGATTATCAAGTATGTGATGGCAACTCAACGCCGTGTCATTCCTGTGTACTCTACCCTTCAATGCGTTTTTGTGACGCACGGCTGCTCATAGATTTCCCGTTTTTTCCACGCCAACGGCGGTGGGTAACGATGGACGTTGTTTCGTCGCTGGGCGTTGAGCATTCCTGGTTCTTTTCAGGAAGGGCTAAGTGAAACAAAAACCGGAAGAATAGGCGTTTCAGTCAAGATCAAGTTCTCACCACCCCAGCCGCAGCGCGCGTAGCGATCAACGCTCCTCGAGCTGACCGAACAGCCAGGCTCGGGCAAAGGACCATTTGCGTTGGACGGTCGCGCGGGAAATGCCGACCGCTTGGGCCGTTTCCTCCAGGCTCAGGCCGGCGAAGAACCGTAGTTTCAAGATCTCGGCATTTTCCGGGTGTTGCTGTTCAAATGTCTTGAGTGCTTCGTCTAACGCGATCAAGTCGATCTGTTTGGTACTGACCGGCTGCGAAATCGGCGGAAGGTCGATACGGTCCAGATCACCACCATGTTTCACGGTCGCCTTACGTCGCGCTTGTTCCACCAAGATCCTGCGCATTGCCTCGGCAGCGGCGCCGAAGAAATGGCCCCGAGAATCCCACTCTTGCGCCTGCTCCACATTCACCAGTCGCAAATAAGCCTCATGCACCAAAGCGGTTGCCTGAAGCGTTTGGCCCGGCTTCTCGCGAGCCAATCGGGCGGCGGCCAGTTTACGTAGTTCCTCATATACCAGCGGTAACAGCTGTTCGGCCGCCGCCGCATCGCCAGATTCGATCTGGGAAAGGATTCGGGTCACGTCACTCATGTTGACCAGGATACCGCCGCGCGACGGTAGTTTCCACACTTGCGTCGCAGAAAACAGCGTTCGGATTACGCAACGAGGCCATTCACGCGTCATGCGATATGCCGCGCGGCGTGGCGATTCCGTCGCCGTCGGGCGGTTTTCGCCGGCAGTCCGCGCTACTAGAATACGAGGGCTAGTCGCGATTGATTCCAATCGTTTTTATCACATCGTTCATCAAACGGAGATTTCAAATGAAGAGTGGATTACGTCCATGCCGTGTGGCAATATTCGCTGGATTCTTACTGGTTACAGCCGGCTTGGCCGACGCCTCGGAGTTTACCAAGTTCCTGCACCAGGCGCTCGGTGACCAGATGGGATACGCTCCGAACGGCACCACGCTCAACTATCATGCCAATCTGGCGCGGCAGGGAGGACCGATCGAGAGCTATATCGCCATGTATGGCTCGGATGACTTTTTCTTCAATCAATGCCAGGGCAATCTGGGTACCTACGTAACGCAGCTATATTTGAACTTGTTGCACCGCGCTCCCACTCCTGGCGAAGTACGCTATTGGGCCACTCAGTTCCAGCGTAGCAGTACGAACCGGGCGGCCATGGTGCGCAGTTTTTGTGAGGTGAACCACGTCACGCAGTTGCCGAGTATTCCATCGAACTGGCCGACGTACCAGGTTCCTGGTACGGTACAGCAGATTGCGACCGAGTTGGTGGCAAAGATCAACTTGTTTACCGGGCTCGTCCAGCGTGAACTCGGTGGTTCGATCTATGGACGAGACGTCGTTGCGCGGGCCGCAAGCTTGCTGTCGGTTGCCGAGCAATACCGGCAAGTACTTCAGTCTTCTGGTGGTACGGGCGAGCAACTGCGGATTGCCGCGGACAACGTGGAGAAAGCCCTTTTAAACGTCCAGGCTCAGTATCAACGCGTTCCCGGCGCATCGAGCCAGAGTCAGATCGTGCTGCAGCAGATTGCTCAGTTGACCGCCGCCGCGCGCAGTCGGTCGGCGGTATCGGGCCCTCCCTACCGCAACTATCCAAACAATCCCGTCGTCTCGCAACCCATTGCGCGGCCGAGCTACAATCGCGACTACAGCCGTTTGTTGACCTCGATTCGCCGGTACACCTATGGGCTTCAAAACTATGCGAATCAGAGCCCGTTCTACAACGGTCTGTATCGTGATCTTGAGGGATTATCTGTGCAGATCGAGTCGTTACAGCTGATGGCACGGCAGCGCCAGGGGCGTCGTGCACTGCGCCAGGTGATGACGAGTATTGTGAATCAAGCCAACCGAATTTCACATGATATGAGTCGAGCGGATATGCGTGTCCAGCAAGGATGGTGGAATATTCAGCACGATTTGAATCAGACGGCGGAATCGCTCGGAATTCGTGGAAGTAGCCTGGTCCAATCCAGCCGGCCGGTGATCATCAATCAACCGACGTGGAACCAGTTCCCTTACCAGGTCAACGCGTCGCATCCCTCCGCCAGAAACGATGATGTTGTGGGGGTTGCCGATCAATTGCTGACCAAGATCGACGGCTATGTCAACTCGTTGAGACCCGTTGCAACGCCCAGATCGGACGCGTTGAAGCTGATCGGCCGTATCCAGGATTTGCGGCACGCGCTCCTTTCTTTTCGGCAACTCGCCGCTTCAGGAAGCTACGGATCGCGTTTGCAACGCAGTTCGGACCTGTTGATGACACGTTATCAGCAGGTATCCAGCTATGCGGTGCAAGCGATTACGCGCGATGCGAATTTGAATTCCCCGTTGTTATCCCAGATCGGCGAACTCGTGCAGCGGCTGCGTTATGTGGCACGAGGAATCCGTACCTGATAGCGTCTGGCGTGATAACGTCCGGTATGGTAGCGTCCAGCATGATGGTGGCGAGGAAGCTTCGTTGCATTGTTGCTGGCACGGACGTTCGGCATGTTGGTTAACACCACTGCCACCGCGACACGTGTGTTCAATACAAACGGCTTTTCATTCACGCTGGTTTGGCCACCGATTGCCGTGTTGATGTGGCGGAAACTTCAACGGCTCACCTCTTCGATCTATTTACCACTAGAATCATAGAAAGGGTTCTCGTGATGCGAATGAAATCGCTCTTGCCCCTCGGTTGTGTATTCATTTGTTGTGCCAGTGTGGCGCGCCAACTCCCATCGCAGGACAAGACGTTGTCGCCCAAGCCGAGCGCTGATTTGCGCAAGTTTGACGCGATAACGAGCCGTATGTCGGCGTATCTGAAGGCGTTGCCGGCTTACAGCGTCAAGGTCACCCAGCGATGGCAGCTTGACGGCGATCAGCCAGTCCAAGGCGTGAATTCCTTTCTCGTAAAGGTGCGGCATCCCGGCCACTTCCGACTCGAAGCCACTTCGGAAGGTGAGGTGAAGGGACGTCTTGTTTGTGTCAGTGATGGCCAACGGATTACGCGTTTCTTCAGCTTTGGTCCCGACACGGTTTACTCGCGGAGTAAAGGTGACTTGACCAAGATGCTGGACGACGCGATGACGCGAGGAGCTGTGCGTGATAGCGGTCTCGATGTGATTTTCCATCCCGATCCGCACATGTTCATCATGTCGAGCGTTTCGAAGGTGCATTTCGTTGGCGGAGAAAAACTTGGCGATGTCAAAACCGAGCACTATACGATGACCTGGCGCAATGGATCGGTCCTTGACGTATGGTTCGCTTCTGGCGATGTGCCCGTCCTCTTGCAAACCGTGCGCAAGCTCGAGTATTACGCGGAGGCCGACAAGAAGCATGTGTCGGTTGTCACGACGAAATTCGATTGGCAACATGGTCAAAGCTATGGGGACGAGACGTTTCGCGTGAAATTGCCTGATGATGCCATTGAAACGCGTGACCTGGACACATTCTTGACCGAGGGTGGCACTATCGACATGCTGGGCCAAAAAGCCCCGGTCGTTACCTTGAAAACGCTCGATGGGTCTTCCCAGCCAATTGGGAAACAGCCTGGCAGCAAGGTCATCGTGCTCTACTTCTGGACCACTTGGGCCGCTGCCAGCACGCAGGGACTCGCCGAGTTGTCGAAGGAGATGCAAGCGTTTCAAAAACAGGGCGTTGCGCTGCAGGCCATCAATGTCGCTCAGCCGGAAAAAGACGTGAAGGCGTACCTGCGCAAAGTGAAGTACGTCGGTGACGTGTTTCTGGATGATAAACAAAAGGCCGCGCGAGCTTACCGTGTCACTTCGGTGCCTGTCATCGTGTTGATCGGCACCGATGGCACCTTACAAGCGGTCCACGTTGGCAGCCATTTCGAGACGCACAAGCTGATCCAAGAAGACTTGGCCCGATTACTCAAAGGCGAGAAAATCGTGCCGGTGGCCCGAAGCAAGTGACCCTCGCGGGGAATGACGAATGACGAAACACCCTCCTCGTCTGCCTGCTCGTCTCTCTCTGCGGCCTCAGACACCACCGGCGCCACGCCCATCTAGCGGCGGATCAGCGCGAGGTTCTCGGTTCTCACGCGAGTGCCCCAAAAGCTGTATCTCCGTTTGTTGTGAAAACCCACGCGGCAGCATGTGCTGCAGACGGCGTCCTCGGCTGACGCCGAGTTTCATGACCGCACCAAGATTAAGGTGACGGGAGTTCGTGCGTGGGACGCCGCCGTTGACCTTGCGATCCTGGAGTTGGAGCAGTTGCCGCCGAGTGCCACCGTCCTGACGGTGTCCGCTCGGAAGGAGCGCGAGAACGCCTCGGACGTCATTTCAATCGGGCATCCCCAGGCATTCAAGTTCTCGACGTCCACGGGAATCATCAGTGCGATTCATACGACAGGTGACTTGCTGCGGCAGTATCAACGGTATCTAAACGCCAGGACGGATCAGGTATGGCTCCAAACGACGGCGGCCATTGCGGGGGGGAGCAGTGGTGGACCGCTGTTGGACCACGAAGGAGTGATTCGGCACAAAGCTGTGGGGACGGTAACCGCCAGCCAGCTGGAACGTTGGGTTAGCGCACTGGTGGCTGCGGTGCCGGAGTGAAATTTCCGTGGAACGTGGAGGTTGTCTTTTGATCAGCGTATGCGGTCACGCTCTTGGGTAGGTGGTTTACGGTCTCGCGGGCCGAGCGTGGCCAGTCGCGTTGCTTTTCTTCCACTGGGTTTCTTCCACTGGGTTTCTTCCACTGGGCTTCTTCCACTGGGCTCGGCCTGAACGGCCGGCGCTATGATAGCTCAGGTCGACGTGAGCCGAAGGCGAACAAAGGCCTGGGGTATCGCACCACCAAGAGCCGGAGGCCTGAAAGGCCGCGCTCGACGCGGCGATGCAACACCCGCCCCGAGCAGAACCAGTTCTCCCATTGTTTGGCTTTTTGATCACCCCAGGCCGAGTGGGTACATGGGCGCCGAGCGTGCACATGAGCCAGGGGACGCAGTTCACGATACCGCGGGGCCGTGGACGGGCACAAGCCTGTTCTACGGCGCGCGACGACGCCGGCGGCGCCAATACCAGACGCCTGCTATGCCGAGCGTAGGTAGACCGATTGCCAGGCCAAGCTGCAGCCACGCGCTCATCAACAGGATCTTATGCACCAGGCTGCCGTGTTGTTGGTTGGTCTCGGGCAGCTGTCCGGTGTACTCAGCTATATGGTGCAGAAAACTGACCGCAAGCGATTCTTTCGGGATCTCCTGGTGGCAAGCCAAGCAGGTGCCTTGGCGATTGACATGTTGCTGTTCTTCCTTGTTGAATGCGCGCGACAGCTGAAAATGGTGTCCGACCGTGGCCAATTGGTTGCCCTCTTGGTCGACGATCTGCGACCAGTCGTGGTCGAGGTTCTCGATCGCTTCCATCTGCGGTTGCGTTTGGTTGGGCAAGATCTTGCCGTCGACGGTTTTCAAATCAACCGTATGCTGTTTGTCCCAAGGGCGTGTACTGCCGATGCCCAGTCCGAGTGCCTTGCGCGAGGCATGACATGATTCACAGGTGCGGGCATTCTTGGTCATGGTATGCGGTTGTGTTGGGCTCATGTCGATCGAGAGTTGTCCATCATCGCCACCTCGCTCTAAGCCGGCGTCCGTCTTGTAGATGTGGTTCAACAGAAGCGTTTTGCCGTCTTCGCCGATCACGGTCACTGCGGTCTGACAGCCAGGTTCGAGTGGCGTGACGCGGCCTTCACCATTGATGCCCAGCATCGGTTCTTCCCAACGCAAGTAAGAGCGGCCTTCGGTCACTTTGCCCGGAATGATTGTTGCGTAACCCGTTTCGCCGCGATCGGCTGCGTGTTCTTTCTGCTGGTGTTTGCGCCCGGCAGCGACCCAGTCAAATCCTTGTTGCGACTCATTGCATTCAGGGCATTTGTCCTTTTGCGAGAAGTCGATTTTCACATGACAGCCGTAACACTGGGGTGTCCAACTGGCGTGGCAGGTGTAACACTCCAGCCGTTCCATATGCGCGCCGACGCCTTGCATCGCCACGGTTCCACGCCGGCTGACCGCTTTTAGCTGGAACAGTTTCTTGAGTGGTTTCAATTGCAGGTCTTTCCCCGCTGCGGTGTGAACGATCACCTCGTCGCCGTCGCGGACGACGTTCTCGTACGGATTGCCACGCGCTGTTACCAGAAATCCGTCCTTGGCGTCGTAACGATAGCCTTGTTTGGCATGATCCAGTTGGTTCTTTAGCACGCCACGTGGTGTTCCTAGAGCGGGATCCATCGTGAACTCGTCCATGAACCCGAGTGGCAGTTCCCAGGGGAACTTGTCAGGTGTACCGTGGCAGTCGGCACATTCGATCTGTACGGCGGCGAGGTTCGCTGCGGCCAGAAAACCGTCGCTGTGGACATCTTGGGAAACATGGCAATCCTGGCAGGTCATGCCGTTTTGATAGTGAACGTCCTGTTCCATCGCGATGTAGTGCTTCGTATGCAAGGCGGGCTGCGGGCCACCATCGGCGGCAAAGGGCGAGTGGTAGGGTGTTTCCATGAGCCCTTGGAACGAGACGCCAATTCGCTTGCCTCGATCGTGGCAGGTTGTACAGGTTTCGACCGGAATGCCGCTATAGGTCGTGTCGTGCACGGTCACCTTGGCGTCACGAGTGCCCTGGATCGAGTGGACCAGCATGTGGCCGGGCGCCTTGCGGTCGATCGTGGGATCGTCCCCTTCGTAGAAACCCTCGTTGCCGTACGGCGTATGACACGACGAACAACCGATGCCACGAAAGTCACCCCGTTTCTGGCGGCCCTTGACGGCGTGGTGGCAGCGTTGACACTCTTGGCGAATATAGGTGAACGCCGCCAATGCGGGGTCTTCATTGAGGCGATCAAGCTCATCCTTTTTCAGTGCATCAGGCAATGCTTCATGTGAATCGACAAAGACATTGGGCTCGATCGCTTTCAGTTTTTTCATGTACTCGCGATACGCCGGCGTGCCCAGGCGAGCGTTTGGGTCCTTGGGATTTTCAACGGCATAGTTGGCCCAGCGGTGCTTATAGCCGGTCAGGGAACCGAAGGCCCAGGCAGTGCCTTGAATCTTACCAGCCTCAGTCATCATCAGGCTGGTCCACTGCACGGCGACGTGCTTTGGATGACACTTGCCACACGTTTGCTCGTTGATCCACGGGCTGCCGGGCGCTGGATAGAAATCGTTACTCGCATTGCTGCCGTGAGCAACCGCCTTGTCATTTTGCTCCGTGGGATCGCCACCATGGCAGACGACACAACCGGCCGGATCGCCCATTGACTTGCCACGCGTCATGATCTGCTGCATCATTTTCGATTCCGGCGCGCGAATCAATTCGATTCCCTTGTGACACGCCATGCAACCTGACTTGGCAGCTTCTGGAAAGTGCTCAGTGATCGTGTCGGCCATGACCGGTATCGAGCACGTGAGCCAGAGCAGGACTTGGCCCGTGAACATGGTGACGAGACGAAGTGAATGACGCATCGCGAGGATATCCCTGAAAATGGAGCAGTTCGGTGCGTGGTAGTTGCTCGGTGTTCGCTGAGAACGATATAAGGGCCAGCCCCAATTGTGCAGGATTCAAACAGTTTGGGCAATCGTACCACGGCGGTGAGTGTCGAATTGCCTCCACTTCAGGTGGTTTCGCAGGTCACGCAGTTCCTCAGCCCGTTCCACACTTCGGCGTCGACGCAGTGTGGAACGACGCTCCGCGTCGTTGGTGTTGCCACGCCACTCGCCATTTCCTGGCGGAAGGCAATGTGGTTAGAGGTGTTGTTCACGGCACGGAGTGCCGTGCCACAGTGCGTCGTGTTGGTTCGAGTTGACCTGGCCCTGGTGACCGGGTAGCTTGGCGGGTGAACGGTGGCCGTGTTCAATCACGTTGGAGGGTTTTGGCATGGTAGGTGCAATCGTCAAACGAGACATCCTCACTCACCCCCTTGTGACGATTCGCTGTTTCGGGTGGCGCGTCTTCTTACGCGCGGTCTTCGCCGGTGCCAACACGACGTTCTTGTCGTTGCTAACCGATTCCGAGACGCTCAAGCCTGCCGGGCAAGGGGTTCCCGAGTTTGTGGCGCGCTGTGTTGCGTTGGAGCTGCAAGCGAGTGGTCTTTATAGTGCCTTTGCGGAGCGTTTCGCGGACCAGCAACCGGTGCACGAGTTCTTTGCCGCGCTAGCGCGACAAGAAAGGGCACACGCGGAACTGCTAGAGCTGGCCGAAACGGCCGCGAGTCGTGAACGTTGGCAGGAGGACAAGGCTGCCCCATGGCGCGGTGTTGTACCGCGATTGGAACGACGTATGGAGCGCGCGGCCCATTCGATTGATGAAGTTCGCAGTGCTAGGGATGCTTTCGAGCAGGTGATCGATATTGAATCGTCCGAAATCAACGACGTGTTCCGCGGTGTGATTTCCGCTAGCGATTCCTGTTTTGTCAGACGTATTGACGCGTTCCATGAAACGGAGAGGCGGCATCTCTGTTTTATCTGTGGCGGCATTGAACAGCTTCAGCCTGACCTGGTGCCGGCGTGCCGGAAGTTGCGCGAGCGGATGAACGAACCCGCGTTGTAATGGTGTGGTACATTCCCGGCTCGGCCTGGGGTGGTCAATTTCTTAAGTCGTTGTTGCGTTTGCCGGGCCTCGACGCGCGCATGGGCTGTCTGTGCGTGTGGCAACCAGCGTCGTCAAAACCGGCCCATGCGATCGAGTTTCGCTTAGAAGAACAACCGGTAGCTGACCGAAAAAGCGATTGATCAATCGGCGACGCGTCGATGCTAGAGGATACAACGGAGATACACTGGTCGCAGGATGCACTTATCAGTTTGGGAGGTGATACTCTAACGTTTCAGGAGCTGTAACGTGGTCACCAAATCAATGGCATCGACACCGTTCGGCAAGAAACTCATCTACAAAATCAATGGTGAGTGTATCTGGTCCGAGTACCTTGGGTCTTCTGTTTCTCGCGAAGAGCCCGTGACGATTAGTTTCAAAGAGCGTGCGGAGAATATGCTCGGCAGTCTCAAGCGAGGTGTGCAGACAGCACTATTCCTGAAAGCATCCTAGCACGCTGCAACCGCGTCTGTCCCACCGCAACGGCATCTGTCCCACCGCAACGGCCCCCGCCCCAATACCCACCTGCCCGTATCGACACTGGTATGTCTTGCTGAATTCGGCACAGTACGTCTATCGGCACCGTAGCGCAATTCGGTTCGGTTGACCTGTCGCACCGATGAAACGAACGCGTCCTGCCTGACGACCACCCGCACTTATTCCTATTATTATGGCGGCTCGGTTAACGGCATTCAGGACCTGGTCGTGATAGTACCCGTGTTATTCGTCATTGGGTATTTCGTCATTCGTGCTTGCCTACGGTTGTGGCCAACGATTCCAGACCAGCTAGACACTTGGGCCAGCCGGACGCACCGAACAAGTGCATGGTTTGCAGTCGACAGAGAAGCGGCGACCGTGGCTCGGGAAGGATCCCGAGCTACCAGGTTTGCGCGCGGTGGCATTGAGAAGCCGAGCGACTAGCTGATAACCAGGCAGAAATCACAACCGTGATGAAAGTCCGGGATGATCCGTCCGTTCCATTCGTCCTCGGACAGTATCAAGACCGGTTTTCCGGTGACGTCGTCGCCCAATACGATTTGGAGCGAATTGCCCACCCTATCGTCGCGGACGAAGACTGCGGTGCCACGCAGCACGGTTTCTTGTCTTTCTTTGCGCAAGATCACGGCCAGACGTTGACCATCAAATTCTGCGAGTCCCACTCGCTTTGATCGCCGTTTCCCGCCTGTGTTCGCGACAACGTCTTGTTGTTCGTTGCTAATCATGATTTCTGTCGATCCTCTTGATCTTCTCCAAACAGAACTGGTGAATCTCGACGTACACTCCCTGCTGTACGCGGACTAACACCCGGCCATGTGTACGAGACTGGACGACGATTGCGTCCGAACCCTCGAGTGGGCCTGCGACGATGCGAACCAGTTGCCCAGACTTGACACTCAGGCAAACTGTATCGCTGTCCGCGCGCCCAATATGGGTGTCGGATCCATTTGGCATGGGTTAAGGCTCCTACCGATCTGCTCCAGTTCCTCTACCCCTGTATCATACACGCTGACCCGTAGTTTTGTCGAGCATCTTGCTCGGTTGTTGGCAGACGCGTCGTTGCTCGGAGGCGGTCAGTTCGTGTAGCTGCCAAGTTGCGATACCCCAGTATGCGAATGCTGCGGCCGATCGTTGCTCGGCTGCAGCATTCCTTGACCGACCTGCGGCGTTGCAGCGACTTTTGTGCCACCTTTGGGGAGAGGTCGCGTGATGGCTGACTCGGTCATATACCTATCGGGGGGGCGTGACGAGATGTGAACCGGTGTGGTCGCGAACTCAGGTTCAGACTTTGGCAATCACCTCGCTTGATTTCTTGTGCGAGCTAATCGAACGTCCGGCAAATCACGTGCTTTGGTTAGCGACGATGGTCATGTGTAACCGTTCCCGCATTTCAAGCCACAACGGAGAGGGCATTTTTGCGTGGCGGCCGCGCGGTAGGTGCACACGATTCCCACCGCGCGTCCGTGCCACTGCTCATTCCGTACGTTTCCTAACGGCAGACACCCAACAAAGTCACAAATCGACGCGAACACGAGAACGCCAAGTTGAGCAGTGTGAAGCGGCGCTCGAGCTGCCAGATGGAAACCGGTTCGCCGGTTCGCACTGCGTGCAGTTACTGGCGGCGTGTTGGTTAAGCGTTTGGTAGTGCTAAATCGATCGGGATCGCGAATGCGTTTGCGCATGCAGTGGCACTCTACGCCGGTGACCGTCACGGATAAAGGGAAGAATCGATATTGCAAAAAAGTTCTGATGCGACAAGGGTTTCTTGTGTTTCACGTAAGCCCCTGGACTGCGCTATTACTGCAGTCCCCCCCACCCCAAGAAGGCGTTTGGGATGTCGCATCAAGACAGGTCGCTCGGGCATATCAAAACCGATATTGAACGGTCCAATCGAGCACAGTCGCTTCGCCGGGTAGTGTTGGGAAGGCGATGCGATCATTGGGATCGGGTTCGTTGAGCGTATCGTTATGGTACGTCGTGAGCCAAGATGAAACTTCAAATCCGGTGCGCAGGTTGTCGGTGATTTGCACGAACACATTGGCGTACAGGACACGATTGTAGGTGCGGCCGATCAGGCTGTCATTGTTGTTAGGATCATCCACGCCAAACCCGAAGTGGCTGGTCAAGCACGAATTCCAATCGTACCAGATTTCTCCCCAACCGCCGGTTGCCATGATGGGCTCGCGATTGCAGGGGCAGACGCCTTGGCCGATTCCGCCCAGCACGTTGCTGAGATTCGAGCCGTGGAACATTTCGCCGTGAAAGCCGAGGCGGTCAGTGATCGGCATATTGATGTCCGTATTGACGGACCATTCCAGGAACCGGGCGTCATCTTGAGGCGGCATGCGGAGTGGTCCGGGGCTAGTCTGGAGGAAGTCGAAGCCGGTCTCGCCAATGTGTCCTGAGAAGCCGATCGTCCATGGTTTACAGTCAAAGGCGGGAAAGGTGATGCCGGTCCGTGCTTGCAACATGGGCCAGTTACCCGTTTCACGCACGACGCCGGCGGCCAGGTCACCTGTAGCCAGGTCGGGAATGATGTTCTGTGCCACGGCGCCCTGCACAGCCAGAGTGACATCATCCGAAAGGTGGATGTAGCGTTCTGCGCGGAACTGAGTGCGGCGGAAACCAATGTTGCCGGCCGCCCAATTGACCGAGAAGTTGACGGTATTGGGATATAGCGGCGAGACCAGGTCCCAGGTTTGGCCCGCCAACAGGCGCAGGTCGTCGTTCTTCGCTTCCCAGTAGACGTGTCGCAAACGGACATTGGTCGTGTTCTCGGTAGTGAAGCTGCCGAAGAAATCGACTTCGATCTTACCGCCGCCCTTCATGCCGCCGAAGACATCGACTTCGGGGCCGAGGATATCGACGCCGACACGGCTGCGGCGCGCGTCAAGCACGATGGTGTTCTCGCCCTGCGTCTCTTCTGAATCGATCCACAAGACGAAGTGACCGGGAAAGGTGCGGCTGGACGAGTAGATCATATCGGTCCACAAAATGCCGTAGGGCTTGACCGTAAGAGCACCCAGTTTGAAACCGTCCTTTTGCGGCGGCGTGTCATAAAACGTTTGCGTCGTGAAACTGGCAGGCTTCACGGGAGCATCGATCCAATTCGGATCGTCCGTCGAACCGGCCAGGAGGCTGGCGGAGTTCGTCGGCTGCGCCGGCATGAGCGCCGGCGGTGTTTGGGCTGCTGTTGTCTTGACCGGTGTGAGCCACGGTGTGGTCGAAACGGTTTGGGTGTCGGCGGCCTGACCGGGAATCTGAGCCGTGGCGAAATTGGCGAGTGCTGGCAGCAGCAGCGCCATTGCCAATGAGTGGACCACCATTCGCTTTTGAATCCGTGTTGTCATGGTATTTTGTCTCAAACGAGTGTGTGTGGGATGTGTGGTGAATTCAAGGAATTCATGCAGCGCCAATAAAAATCGAGCACAGGTTGTCGTGGCGCGGGTCGTATATCGATGTGCACGTGATGCTCGTCGAGGAGCACCGGCAGCGAAAACGAGTTACGGCGTCCCGACGTAACTGGCCTGCCGTCGTGACAGGGAACATGCGCGTCCGTTCGAGAAGTCCGTCTCGCATGCAAAGGGCGTCTCGCATGCAAAGGGAAGGTGCACTGCGGACCCTCAGGGAGACGAGAACGGGACGCGTGAACCGCGCGCGGCGACCCGCGGTTTGACTGCAGTGCGTCGAAACCGGAATTCTCGTCGGCGATTCGCATCGTGCTCACTCATCATTTCGACCGCCTTGACCGCCAAAATAAGGATTTCCCCGTTTTCCCACAGATAGTTTGCAAGTAACCCAGTTTGCCAGCGCCGTAGAGATTGCCAGGTAACCGTCACGGCAGCGCGGACGCGATCGGCACATTTCGTCCCATTGTTGTTCCGCGAACGAGTGGTCGATGTGGGGAGTGCAGGCAAACGGGTCGAACCGTCGAAGTCAGGCGTCCAACGGGCAGAAAAGAGGCTGGCAGCAGATTGTTTTCTTCTGCCCTCAAAGGAGAGCAACCAGCACGCCGTCCACTTCGCGGCAGGAGAAGAGGGCAAAGAAAATGATGGGCAATGAATAACGCTTGATGGGTTGCGTTGCGACGAGGCAAGACGGTCGACCTGTGCTCGAATGCGGTGTGCGTCAGTTTGGCCAAGAAACGTCGCGTGTGCCCCGCTGCACGCGGTTTCTCATGCGCGTGGAGTTCGATTATATTACGCTGTCACACAGGTAAATTGAGCAGGAGAGCGAGAATGAGCGGAAGTCAGCTCTTTAAGTTGCGTGCGCGGATCCAGTGGATGGGCCTCTTTTGCGGCCCTGCGCTGGCGTTGTTCGCCTATTGGGCGCTTCCCAACGACTATGTGGGTACGGGCGGCGAACGAGTTGCCTTCACACATGCTGGCCGAGCCACGTTGGCCATCATGGTTTGGATGGCGGTGTGGTGGATCACGGAAGCGTTGGATATTTCGGTCACGGCCTTGCTCCCGCTGGTGTTGTTTCCGTTGACTGGGACGTTGCCGATGGCCAAGGCGGCGGCACCCTACGCACACCCGATGATTTTCCTTTTCATGGGGGGGTTCCTGATCGCCATCGCCATGCAACGTTGGCATTTGGACCGCCGTGTCGCGTTGCAGACACTGCGCATCGCCGGCACTCGGCCAGCGAACATGGTGGCCGGTTTCATGCTGACGACCGCCGGCTTGAGTGCCTTCGTTTCAAACACGGCTACCACGGCGATGATGGTTCCGATCGCGTTGAGCGTGGTGCATGTTGTGCAGCACAAGATGGGCGCTGATCAACGGCAACACGGGCAACGGCAGCACGCGAAAGCGTCTGACAACTTGGCCGTTTGCTTGTTATTGGGGATTGCCTACGCCGCGTCGCTTGGGGGGATTGCCACGATCATCGGCACGCCCCCCAATTCGCTGCTTGTGGCGTTCGTGGAATCGGACGTGGCCGAGTCGTATCGAACGACCATTACGTTCAGCAATTGGCTGCTGATTGGAGTGCCGGTGACGGTGCTGTTTCTGCCATGTTGCTGGTTCTTACTCACCCGAGTCCTTTTTCCATTGAGTCGGCAACCGGTCGAACAGGGTGGCGATCTGATCCGCAGCGAGTTGCGGTCGTTGGGCACAATGCGACGTGGCGAGAAAGCCACGGCAATCGTCTTTGCACTGACGGCATTGACCTGGATCCTGCGGCCGTTATTGATAAAGATTGCCTGGTCATGGGGCGACGTGCAGGTAACGCCGCTGGCCGGTTTGTCCGATGCGGGGATCGCGATGACGGGTGCCTTGGCACTGTTTGTCATTCCGATCGATCTGGGCAAACGCGTCTTTACACTCGACTGGGCGTCAACACGCGACTTGCCGTGGGGGATCCTGATCCTGTTTGGAGGTGGGTTGAGTCTGGCTGCGGCGGTGCGCGAAAACCATGTGGCGGAGTTTTTTGGCAGTTTGTCACATCACTTCGCCGGAATGCCCCCGATCGTAATCGTGTTGGTGGTCACGATCACCGTGATTTTCCTGACCGAACTGACTTCCAATGCGGCGACAACCGCGACGTTACTGCCTGTGCTTGCGGCGTTCGCGCCCGGCATGGGGCTGCACCCTTTCATGTTAATCCTGCCGGCGACGATCGCCGCCAGTTGCGCGTTCATGATGCCGGTGGCAACGCCTCCCAACGCGATCGTTTTTGGCAGTGGTGAAGTCCGCATTGCCCATATGGCATGGGCCGGGATCTGGCTGAACCTGATCGGAGTGGTGCTGATCACGCTGTTGACGATGTTCTGGTTCCCGCACGTCTTCACAATGCAATGAGCCGAGTGGATCGGACTGAAGGCCCGTTTTACGGCTTCAGCAGACGCGTGAATTGGGCGAGCAATGTGAAGATCCCCAAGATTGCGAGAAACGTTTTACCTTGCTGGAAGAGTGAACGGCCGGCCACGTCTTGCCATGTAAAGGAGGGGGCGTTGGTGGGAGTGAGACGCGTGTTACGCCGCGGGTCCGCCACGTCGGCAGAAGACGCACGGGATGCGGGGTCCGCCGTCGCCAACGCGTCATTGGGTGGAAGCAGCGGGGTCATCGGGGCGGTGTTGTGCCGTGTGGCGTTGGCGACTTCTGCCGGCAGTGGCTGCATTGGCGCAGGAGTGGAGTGGTAGCGAGATGCGTTGGGACGCGCGGTGGCCGACTTCGTTAGCGGCGTGGCCGTGGGCAAAGTTTGCGGAATATCGAGTTTCTGACCCGGCGGCCAAGCCGTGGCAAGGAACTGGTGCACGCGCCCCGCGTAGCTGCCGGAAGTTGTGCCGCCGCCAGATCCGAACAAGACGCCGGCTAATTCGCCCGACGCGTTGAAGATCGGTCCGCCCGAGTCGCCCTGTCGCGCGTCGGCAGCCAATTCAACCAATTCAAACGGATGATGATCGCTGGGGGCGAGGTATTGCGTGCAACGTCCGGTGCTGGCGCGGTAGTTTCCCGCTCCGTAGCCGGCAATCGTGAGCGGTTCGCCGGGACGCGGCGCTTGACCGGCGATCGGAATGGGAGTTGCACTGGGACGCCAGATCAGCAGTGCGGCCAGATCCCAGTCGCGATCGACCCGCAGCACACGAGCGGCAGATCGAAAGCCGTCAGGGAAAATGACGTTGATTGGCCCGGTCGCATCGCGCACGACGTGCCAATTCGTAATCACCACACCAAACCGGTCGCGCAGGTCGACCAAACTGCCGGACCCATAGGCGATGCCGTCCGTTTCCTCGACCGTGATGCGCGCTACGGCCGGGTGGGGAGTCTGAGGGAGTGCCAAGGGGGTCGACCATGGCCATTTCCCGGCGTGGGAGTTGGCGGCGACCAGCAGAACGAGTGTCATGGCAAGCAGAATAACGCAGCGTATCGGCAAGGCTGGCACGACATGCGCCGCGCGGGTGGCCGGTGCCAATGCAATGAACCTCTGGCGGTACGCTTTGCGCGGCCACGCCGTTGCCTGCCTGACAACCGTTGCCTGCCTGACAACCGTTGCCTGCCTGACAAGTGGGATCGCCAAACGTGGTGGCGCAGTGGGCGATCGCGGTGACCCTTTGCGGTCGCTGGCAGGTGTCACTGCGTTCATTGGGCGTTTGGTTTCCGCGCTTCCTCGCTGGCGACAATCATCTTCAACAGTCGAGCACGAATGTCGTCATCCTGGCTGCTGTTCGGGTGATCACCGCCCTGTTTGGGCGCAGGGTTGAGGAAATGCCTTTGCATCGGTGTACTCCAGCGTGATTTCGGCCACATTTCAGGCCGCAATGGGTCGGCCACCTTTAAGCTCCTCGTCACGGGCTGGGAAGTCCTTCCCTTCGTTGTACCGCTCCTTGAGACGTTCTAACTCGGCACGCAGCGCGTTTTCTGCCAGTTTGGTCAAGGTCAGACGTGCCGGCGGCCCAGCGAGAAAAACGGCCGCGTTACGCGCCTCATCCAGGATGTCGCGCGGAAGATAGAGGGTTGCTCGCACTTTCGCGAACTCACGTGCCGGCATTTCATCAAGTCCTTTCCGTGCTGATCGGGCGTTTGCTGCGCGATGTTCGGTGTTTGAATGATGTTCGGTGTTTGAATACGGATGGGCTCTGTTTACAGCGGGTTTTCAGGGCCCGTGTTACACAGGTTGCAGTGCAAAGTTCGGTCAAGAATCGCCTCACCTGCGCACCGGCTTAGCGTCGTGTCTATGCTGATATCGGTCGTGCACGCCCCTTTTCGGCAAACGTCTGACGTTTCCCCCTTCCGCTTGCCTGATCGTTACGGTTTCGCTAACACGTATCGGTGGTACTGCGACACCTGAGGGGGGTGACGACTTGGACCGCTGCGCTCGGCCGTGTTGGTGATGGTGCGTGTCACCCAGGGTTCCGTTCGCCTTCGGCGACCTCCACCCTGGGCTTCCATAGCAGCGGCCCTTCGGGCCGCACGCGTCAGTCGAGACGGACCGGTAGCGCGGTGGTGTGCAGATGCGGTTAACCGCAATCCCAGAGGAGCGTGCTGAAAAAAGCGGGTTCGAATGCCGCGCATCAGGTGTTGGGATAGTACGTTTGCATGACGCATTGTAGGTGCAGGGGACTTTTTCAGGATGCTCTGGCGGGATGCGCGCTAAAAGGTGGCGTTTGCATGATTCGTCCCCGCTCGACAACGGCACCGGCCTGCCCCGGCTCGGCGTCTGGAACCTCACCCGGCGTGGCGCTGAAGGGTGCGTAAGGAAGCCGCCACACTGCCTCGAACCGTACCACGATGCCACACACGCTCTCGACGCGCTGCGGCTCTGGCGTAGCGGTTAAACGGCACGGCACTCTCGATTGGCATGTCGCCGCTTCGGCGGAGCAGTGTGCGATGTCGAACGATTCTCCACCGCGATCGGGACACCTCTTGGCGGCGCGCACTGCGTGATCACTGCGGCGGCCAGTTCGTAACGTCTACCGATGGGCAACGTAACTCGCAACGGGAAACGCGTCCGATCATGCAGTGGCACTTCCACACTAAGGCCACCGGCCGGAAGGAGGCCGTGTATGTGAAAGTGTTGATTCAAGACCTATGCCCCACGAGTTGAAGTAGACGAACTGCTCGCTGCGGCCGCTGGTTGGTTGTTGCCGTTGTCGACATCCGTGCCGTTTTACGACGCGGAGCGTCGTACCACAGTGCGTCCTCACAACGGCTCCTTCAGCCATTCACCGTGGCGCGAAACTGGCGCCATCGATCAATCTGCACAAACGGCCTGAGAGACCATTCTACTCCCTTCCCTTTTTTTACGGCGAAATGCATATAAAGTTTAGCGTGCGATTAGAAGTCAGCTTCTATTGGGGGGATGAACCGATGCGGGCTTCGGGCGTGGTGACAAGCGGGCACCGTCTTGCAATTTCCAGGTGAATGGGAAGAATCGGTCCTGATGCTGGGCAATCGCGATCCATAGTGGGGAGATCCTATAGTGGCGAAGCCTTGGTCATTGCAACGCAACCGGGCGGCTGGTCTACGGGAATCACCTGCCGCGAACGTCGTTAACCTGTTGATGTAAAGCGGTTTAGCTCAATGCAGGTGGTTTTGATCGAGCGGAACACGCGTTTTGATTGGACCGGATGGGGCTGGTGGGGGGCAGAGCCGGTGTGGCGTGGTCTGCGGTTGCGATGCGACCTGGGAGGAGGTCCGTTGTCCGCGATCGGACCGCACAATCGTGCACAGATTTGCGTAGTGACTGCAATGTGGTGACTGCCATGACGGGCGGCGCCTTTGCCAGCTGTGGTTTTGGCGATTTCCATCGCGAAATTGCTCACCTACACAAAACTACAAAATAAACTACAAAATGGTTATGGAAACATGAACGACGATGCGAAGGCTGGGGCCCGGCGGACAAGACGCGTAGCCTTATTCTTGACGATGATGATCGTAGGCTGCGGTGTTGGGTTTTTTGTTCGCCAACAGCGCGAAGATGGCAAGGGACCGGACGAGGCGCCAGCCAAGGCGGAGACGACGACCGCGTCGGTGCCCAAGCTGACGCCCGAACAAGTTTTGCAGGCGATTGCGTTGAAGGACGAATCGATCGGGCATTTGGAGAACGGGCCGAGTGAAGTCCGGATTAACGGCGCGAGTGTTCGCGGTATCGATGTTGCTGCGGAGGGCTTTGAGAAGTTGGCCGCGCAGTTGCCGGACGAGCGGTTACCGGTCCAGAATCTTGCCGTCACTCGTTTGCTGCTCCTGCAAAACACTCAGGGAAATGTATCACAAGCGCGCGACCTAGCCCGCGCCGCGGCGAATCAGTTCCTCGACATGGAGCCCAACTCGGCGGTCGCGCATTGGTTGGCGGCGAAGGTCACACTGTGCCCGGACCCGGCCAACCCGACGGCGATCACCGAGGGAGCGCGGGCCAAGGCGATCGCTCAGTTACAGAAAGCGACTGAGTTGGAACCCGACAACCCGGTGTTTTGGTTTGCCCTTAGGGAGGCCGCGACCGATCGTACGGTCCAGCAGCCACATCCGCTTGCCAAAGATGCGTTGCAGCACGCCTACGCCTTGCGGCCGCGCAACATGTATCTGATCACGGAACTGTTAAGGATGCAGGTGGCGACCGAAGATACGGCCATTGTAAAGACACTGACAGCCGCCAAGGAGGTCTTCAGGCCGTTGGTTCCCGCAGTGCGGCAACGCGCGGATATCGACTTGAATGAGCGTATCGACACGGCGATCAAGGCGGCCAAGGAAGGGCAGTGGCGCGGTGTCAACCTGAGCGTCCGGATCCTCCAGAATGTGGTGCGTCCCGAAGAGATTGCCAAGAGCGATATTGCAAGAGTCAAGGTCCATCCGTTGGAGTTCGTGGTGTACGATTTCAGCGAAGAGTTTTATGCGCAGTATGCTCGGCCGACACCCAAGTGGAACAAGGCAACACCGGTCAAGTTGCAGGTTACGGTGGACGATGTGTTGGCTGGCGTTAACGGCGTCTTGGATATACGCGTGATGGACTTCACGTTGAATGGGCTGCCCGACATGCTGGTGCTGCAGCCGGGCAAGCTGCGTCTGTTGGGGCGTACCGAGCCCCGTTCCGCCTGGACGGAGTTGGCGGCGCTCGACCTGCCGGCCGGCATGACCGGTTTGCTGGCAGCCGACTTGGATCGTGATCGGCATAAGTCGCTTTCGGCACCCTCTGAAAATGGTGAGGAGGGAGACAGCAACGCGCGCTTCGATCGCGTTGTATCGGCGACCGATGTTTGTCACGATGCCGATCCTGACATCATTGTCTACGGCGCCGACGGTGTGCTGGTCGTGCGCAACGAAACCGATGCGGAAGGAAACGACGCAAGACTGGTGGTCGTGGAAAACGATTCGCTGAAGAAACTGACGAAAGTGACCACGGGCGTATTGTTGGATCTGGACCACGATGGCGATTTGGACGTGGCGTTTTCATCCGCTCAGGGACTGACGACATGGCAAGCAGGCGCGAAAATGGCGTTTACGAATACGAGTGAGTTTTCGCAGATGCCACCGGCCGATACCCCTCTTTCGACCATGGTGGCAGTCGACTGGGATCGGGACGCTGATATCGATATCGTGGTCGGTGCGCCGAACGGAAAACTGGCCGGCTATATGGAAAACATGCGTCACGGCGAATTCCGATGGACGGCATTCGATGCCAAATATTCCGAACTCAATCAACCCGAACAGCTGGCGCTCTTGGAAGCGGACGGTAACGTGTCGTGGGATTTGCTGTCGGCCGGGGCAAAAGGAGTGCAGTTGTACCTTACGGCGACGCCTCGTTCGGGAATCGTAAATTACTTGCGGGCTGTGCAAGTGACCAACGAGAGTGCAACGGGTGCCTTGGTATGGGACTTCGACAACGACGGGTTCCGCGACGCGGCCGTTTGGGGTGATCATGGCCTGAGTGTGTGGCGCGGCGGGCCGAAGGCGACCTATGCGAAGGCTGCTGTTGTAACGGGTGATTTGGCCGGGACGGTCAATACTGTTGCCTGTATCGACTTGGATCGCGACGGCGATCAAGATCTCGTGGTGGCGACCGATACGGGCCTATCGGTCCTGAGTAACGAAGGGGGCACCGAGAATGCCTGGATCACACTTTATCCGCTGGGGCGTTCGGACAATAAAGGCCGTTGCAATCATCATGCCGTTGGCAGCTTGGTGGAATTGCGCGTGGGAGGTTGGTACCAGGCGCAAGTGGTCAATGCAGGTCCGATCCATTTTGGGCTCGGTGCACAGAAGAAGGCCGAGCAATTGCGGATCGTCTGGACCAATGGTATTCCGCAGGACATCGTCGATCAGGCGGGCAACGTGGCGGTGTGCGAGCCGATGGCACTGAAGGGATCGTGCCCCTATGTCTATACGATGGCCAACGGTCAGTTTTCGTTCTTTACCGATTGCCTTTGGGCTGCGCCGATCGGTATGCAGACTCCGGCGGGGACCGTTGCACCGACACGCAGTTGGGAATACTTGTTGATTCCGGGGGAGCGGCTGACACCGCGCGATGGATCGTACTGGGTCATGCTGACCGAAGAATTGTGGGAGGCGGGATACTTTGACAAAGTACAGCTGATCGCGATCGATCATCCGGCTGACGTCGAGGTCTATTCAAACGAAAAAGTGGGACCTGGTGAAATTGCTGAGTTGAAGGTGCACACGGTTCGCCGCCGCCGCTACCCGGTCAAGGCGGTCGACCAGAAGGGACGCGATCTGCTGCCGAAGTTGAGTCGACGTGACGGCGATTTCGTCAAGGCCTTTGATAGACGAATTCGCCAAGGATTTACGCCAGAGCACTATATCGAACTGGACCTGGGGAAACTTGACGATCCGAAGCAAATCACGCTGATGCTGACCGGCTGGATCTTGCCCACCGACACGTCGTTGAACGTGGCATTCGCCCAAGACCCCGAAACCGACGGGCCGCGGATGCCTTACGTGTTGGTTCCCGATGCGAACGGACAATGGCACGAGACAATTGCCTATATGGGATTCCCCGGTGGGAAGACGAAGACCATTGCCATCGATCTGTCGAAGGCGTTCTTGACGACAGACTATCGGGTCCGCATCGCGACAACGGCCGAAATCTATTGGGACGAAGCATTTTTCACGGTGGACGAGCCGGCGGTGGCAGTGCGGCAGACGCCGTTGACGCTCGAGTCGGCTGACTTGGCTTTTCGCGGTTGCTCGGTCGAGATACCGCGGCCCGACGAAGCACCGCAGATGTACGACTATAACCAAGTGCGGCGTACTCCGGCCTGGCCGCCCATGCGCGGCAAGTTCACACGCTACGGGGCGGTTGACGAATTGGTTTCCGACGCCGATGACATGATGGTCGTCTTGGGGGCGGGAGACGCAATGACCGTCCGATTTGCCGTGCCTCAACAACCGCTCCCGGTCGGCTGGAAAAGGGACTTTTTCCTGCACAGTGTCGGCTGGGACAAGGACGCGGATTTGAACACAATCTACGGTCAGACGGTAGAACCGCTGCCATTCCGTGCCATGAAAAGCTATCCGTTCGATCCCGATGCGACAGCTCCGGGAGGCCCGGCGTACCAAGACTACTTGCGGCGATACCAGACGCGCGCGCAAGATCCGCGCGCGTTCTGGCGACAATTACTCTTGGGCCCCAAGCCCATGACCGAGCCGCAGATCTACAGGTGATTAATAGGGCGAACTATGTCGGAACATGAGCGAGCAAGTGATGTGTCACCCGCGTGGCGAAAGAGGCACCGCCGCGTGCTGGGCCCGCGACTGAAAGTACTCTTCTATATCGTGTTGGCGATGGTCGCGCTGCTGGGAGCCAATTCACTGTACTTGGCGGCAATCACGTGTCTAGAATGGGTTAGTGGTCGGTGGGGCGAGGGGCTGACGTATCAGAACAGTTTCTATCTGATCATGTTCCTGCTCCATGTCCTGTTGGGTTTGATCTTGATCCTGCCGTTCTGGGGCTTTGCACTCGTCCATTTATGGTTGGCGCGCAAGCGGCGCAACCGCAAGGCGGTCCAATTCGGCTACGCGTTGTTCTACGTGGCGTTGGCGGTGTTGATTACCGGTGTACTCTTGGTTCGCATTGAAGGGCTCTTTGAACTTAAGGCGCCCATCACTCGGGCGGTTGTCTATTGGTTGCACGTGGTTCTGCCACTGTTCGGACTCTGGCTCTACTGGCTGCATCGACTTGCGGGCCGGCGTATTCGATGGCGGATCGGCATCGCCTACGCTGGTTCGGTTGCCGCGATCGTCTTGGTGATGGTCTTTCTGCAATCCCAGGATCCGCGCGACTGGTATGCCGAAGCGCCGGCCGAGGGCGAACAGTACTTCGAGCCTTCGTTGGCCCGCACGCAGAACGGCAAGTTGATCTCGGCCCGTTCTCTGATGATGGATGACTACTGCAAGAAGTGCCATGAAGACGCGCATCGCGACTGGTTGCAGAGTCAGCATCATCTAAGCTCGTTCAACAACCCGGCCTATTTGGCGACGATTCTCGAGACGCGTGAAGTGTTGATGAAACGCGACGGCAACGTCAAGGCGGGACGTTGGTGTGCTGGGTGCCACGATCCGGTGCCTTTCTTCAGCGGTCAATTCGATGATCCCGATTACGACCTGATCAATGACCCGACTGGCAAGGTGGGTATCAGTTGCACCGCATGCCATGCCATTACCCATATCAACAGCACGCGGGGTAATGCCGACTATGTGATTGAAGAACCGTTGCATTACCCGTTTGCGTACAGCGAAAACCGTGTGCTCCAGTTCATCAATAACACGTTGGTCAAGGCGAAGCCATCGTTTCACAAGCAGCAGTTCTTGAAACCGTTTCATAAGACGGCCGAGTTCTGCTCGGCCTGTCACAAAGTCCACTTGCCGTGGGAGGTCACTCACTATAAAAAATTCCTGCGCGGTCAGAATCACTATGACAACTATCTGTTGAGTGGGGTGTCGGGAGTTGGCGCGCGCAGCTTTTACTATCCGGAAAAAGCGGAGGCGAATTGCAATAATTGCCACATGCCGCTGAAGGAGTCGACCGATTTCGGCGCGAAGCAGTTCGCTGATGCCGAAAAACCGTCGATCCACAACCATTTGTTTGTCGGTGCCAACACCGCCATCACCTGGCTCCACAATATGGACGAAGCGGTTGCCGCTCACCAGGAATTCTTACGCGAATGCATGCGGGTTGACATCTTTGGCGTGCGGGAGAGTGGCACAATCGAGGGCGAACTGCACGCGCCACTGCGGCCCGCGGTGCCGGTGTTGAAGCCGGGCAGCACGTACTTGTTGGAAACGGTGATTCGGACTTTGAAGCTGGGGCATCTGTTCACGCAGGGGACGACCGATTCCAATGAGATTTGGTTGGAGGTGAAAGTGACCAGTGGCGATCGAGTGCTGGGACAGAGTGGCGGTATGGACCGACGCAGGGTAGTCGATCGATGGGCACATTTCGTGAACATCTTCATGCTCGACAAGGATGGCAATCGAATCGCTCGGCGCAACGGTCAGGATATTTTCGTGCCGCTGTACAATCACCAGATTCCTCCGGGTGCTGGCCAAACCGTGCATTATGCACTGCGGGTGCCGGCGGACGTCACAGAACCGATTCGCGTCACATTGCAACTGAAGTACCGTAAATTTGACACTGAATATATGGAATTCGTCGCCAGTATGACGCATAAAGGGATGGCTCCCTTGCGCGGGCAGGTGGATGGCCAACCTTATCGGAACGAATTGCCGGTAACCGTGTTGGCTGAGGACGAGTTGGTGTTCCCCGTGGAAGGAGCTGCCGCGAAAGTGGACAATCCACCGCGCGCTATTCCCCCATGGCAACGCTGGAATGATTATGGGATCGGAATGCTGCTGAAGGGCAAGGCCGAGTTGCGTCAGGCGGCGGACGCGTTTGTTGAGGTCGAGAAGTTGGGTCGTTACGACGGTCCATTGAATCTAGCACGCGTTTTCTATCGGGAAGGACGACTGGACGAAGCGGTTGGCGCGTTACGCCGTGCGGCACGTTTCAAGGCCCCCCCTGCCCCGCCTTGGACTGTGGCATGGCTCAGCGGGCTGGTCAATCGCGAGCAAGGGCATTTGACGGCCGCTGAAAGGGACCTGCGCAGTGTGCTCGAAGACCGGACGCCCGAGATGATGCGGCGCGGATTTGACTTCAGTCGCGACTACGAGGTGATCAACGAATTGGGGCTGACGCGGTTCTTTCGTGCTCAGCAGATGGTCGGGAGCAGCAAGCATCAGCAACGGCAACAGTTACTCAGGCTTGCGGTCGGACAATTCGAAAAGACGTTGGCACTCGATTCGGAGAATGTCACAGCCCACTACAATTTGGCGTTGATCTATACGCAGTTGGACCAGCCTGACAGAGCAGACGAGCACCGCAAGTTGCATCAACGTTATAAGGTCGATGATAACGCGCGCGATCGGGCCATCCGGTTGGCACGCCAGCGCTATCCGGCGGCCAATCATGCGGCCGAAGCGTTGGTGATCTATTCGTTGAATCGGCACGACGGGGAAGCAACTGACCAGGTTACCGCTCCGATCGAATCGGCGGGAGGTGCGCGATGACGAAAGGAGCGAATCCAAAGCATGTGAGTCGGCGTGACCAGCGCGTGAATCGAGCGTTTCGTCGATCCTTGATCGCGATTGGTCTGCTGACGCTGCTGGTCGTCGTTGCCGCCGTGTGGCTCAATCTGCCCGAAACACGCGAAGTGACCAAGCTGACGAAGTTGAATCTGCCCGAAACACGCGATACGCCCGACGCGGAGATTCCGACGGCTCTGTTTGCCGATGTCACAGCCAAAGCCGGGATTACATTCGTGCACGAGAACGGTGCGAGGGGCGACAAACTGCTTCCCGAAACGATGGGGGGAGGCTGTGCGCTGTTCGATTACGACGACGATGGCGACCTGGATATTTTGCTGATCAATTCCATGCGTTGGCCCGCGGATTCTGCGGCTGTGTCGGATGCCGAAAACCGTAAGGCCAGTGCTGTCTCGGAGCCGGCGGCAACCATGGTGCTATACGAAAATCAGGGCGATTGGAGCTTCACCGATGTGACGCAATCGGTTGGATTAGCCGTCCCTTTCTACGGCATGGGAGTCGCGGTCGGCGATTTTGATAACGACGGTGATCGAGACTTGTTCGTTACTGCCGTCGGTGCGAACCGGTTGTTTCGAAACGATCGCAACCCCTTTGTGGAAGTTGCCGATGCGGCGGGAGTTGCGGGTGACTCGCAGCAGTGGAGCAGCGGATGTACCTGGTTGGACTACGACAACGACGGGCGGCTCGATCTATTCGTCTGCAACTATATTCGCTGGTCACGCGAAATCGACCTTACGCAGCACTTTTCGCTCGACGGTTCGACCCGCGCTTATGGACCTCCGCTGGCGTTCGGAGGCGCGTTTGCATACGTCTACCACAATGAAGGGGATGGGCGCTTTGCCGATGTTTCGAAGCAAATCGGCGTCCAGATTGCCAACCCAGCAACGGGAGTGCCGATGGCTAAAGCACTGGGGATCGCTCCAGTCGATTTGGATCAGGACGGATGGGTGGACGTTGTGATTGCGAACGATACGGTGCAGAACTTCGTGTTCCACAACGAGCGGGGCAAGCGGTTTCGCGAGGTCGGCGCGCTGACCGGTATTGCCTTTGACAGTATGGGGCATGCGCGAGGGGCGATGGGAATCGATGCCGCTCATTTTCGGAACGACTCGACAATGGGCGTGGCGATCGGGAACTTTGCCAATGAAATGACGGCACTCTACGTCTCCGTCGACGATCCGATGCAGTTTGTCGACGCATCGATCGCTACGGGGCTGGGTCCACCAACCAGGCTGGAATTGACCTTCGGGGTTTTCTTCTTCGACTATGATCTAGACGGGCGCCTTGATCTGCTGGCTGCCAATGGCCATTTGGAAGAAGAGGTTCAAAAGGTCCAGCAAAGCCAGCGGTATGAGCAACCACCGCAGCTGTTTTGGAACGGTGGCGTCGGGCGAGAGCCCGAGTTTGTGCGCGTGCCAAGCGACAAGTGTGGACTTGATCTACATAGGCCGATGGTGGGACGTGGTTCGGCCTTCGGTGATTTGGACGGCGATGGTGATCTGGATCTGCTGATTACAGCCAGTGGCCGGGCGCCGAGGTTGCTGCGCAACGATCAGTTGCTGGGACATCATTGGATCAAGTTTCAATTGCAGGGTACGCAGTGTAATCGTGACGCGCTGGGTGCGTTGATTGAGGTACATGTTGGCGACCAGGTTTACCCGCGCCAGGTGATGCGCACGCGAGGATACCTGTCGCAGTCCGAGTTGACGGTGACCGTTGGCTTGGGAGATGCACCGTCGGTCGACAAGGTGGTGATCCATTGGCCAGGAGGCGAGAATCAAACGATCACGAACCCTGCGGTTGACCAATTGCATGTGATCCGGCAGCAACGTGATTCGACTGGCAAAGATAGGTGAACAGCTGCCCGATCGGAAGGCACTTCACCGTGCGTCTTATTCCGATGTAACTGTTTAGCCATCTGAAGTGGGACGTGCACTCGAGTGCATTTTCCATTGGTCGACCCCCATCGCCTTGTGCGGTGGGTGAAGAGGATTGGTAGGCTACCCGTGGCGTCCCATCCCCCACATACACGGCCCCACTTCCCTCCCCGCCGCCG
>JAJRVM010000229.1 GCA_024277285.1 Planctomycetota bacterium | reverse complement strand
TCACGCACCGGATAGAACAAGACGCGTCGCTGTCCAGGAACGTATTGCTTGGCAGCGCAGCCATGAGCAAGATGGTAAACCGCAGCTTACGTTGCGTCGGGCAGGATACTACGACGAAGCACCAAGGGCAGAAGCGTGAGGCACATGCGTGCTTGTGACCGACAGCGCGGCAATACACCGTGGAGTTGGATCTCAGGCGTTCGCCACCCGCTCAATACGCCGCTTGGCACGGCGATAACGGCGATCCGCAGCGCGGTGCTGTCGCTCTTCGGCGCGAAACACACGGACTTTGTCCGGATGAGCTGCCTTCCACACATCGGGAAGCAACTGCGTCAGGTCGTCTTCACCGCGTGCCAGCCGTTCCAATACATCGCGCAGATAGGCCCATACATCCAGATCATGGCGATGTGCACTGGCGATCACCGTGAGAATAGTGGCAAGGCGATCACCACCGTCCTGACTGCCAACAAACAACCAATTGCGCCGCCCGACCGCCACACGGCGTAGATTCCGTTCCGCATCGTTATTATCATTCGGCACACGACCATCGCTTAGGAAACGCGTCAAGGGGTTCCAGTTATTCCGTAAATAGTTGACCGCGATCCCCAGTTTGCTCTTGGGCAATAAACGCTTCGTCAATGGACCATGAATGATCTGTTGCAGTTGCTGCATCAAGGGAACGCTTTCGCGACGACGCAACGCCAAACGCGCCACGGGATCCAGCAAACGACCGCGATCTTCCACGTCATAAAGCAATTGGTACAGACCAAGAATCTGACTGCTCAGCTCGGGATGTTGCGTGCGCGCATTGAAGACATAACGACGCGCATGCGCATTACAGGCCGCAAACACAATACGCCCATCGGTGACCATTTCGATGTTCACATACCCGCTATAGCAATCGCCGCACAGCGTTCCCGAAAAAGACTGCAGAAAATCATCCGGTCCAGCCCGCGCCCGGCTTTCGGTAAAGGCAAACACATCGTACGGTGCATCGGACTGCCGACCATGATAGATCCACAAGCGTGCCTTGCGACTGCCTTTTTCCTCGCCACGAACCAGCAACGTAACCGGCGTGTCGTCCGTATTGATGACGGGAGAGGCCAAGACCAACTTGGTTTCCAGCAGCGCCAAGGGGGATAACAATTCGGCCGACGTGGCGACAATCTGGCCAAGCGTCGAACGATTCGGCGCCCACCCTAACTGGGCAAACGGATCTTGTTGACGATACAGGGGAACGTGCAAGGCGAACTTGTTGTACAAGACTTCGGCCCCGATCCCAAAGCCGAATGAGCCACCGGGAATCAGGCTCACCTGACGTGGCGCTTGAGTAATCCCCGGCGTGTCCGCTTCCGGAAGCTTGTATTTCGGATATTCCAGACGGCGCACCCATAACTTCGGGCGATCGAATTCGAGGATTTCGACGACATCCACGCCGATCAACGCGCAATCATCCGGGGAAACGCCCGCGGGAAGTTCCGGTTCGATCCGTTCGGTGCGACGTTCCAGGTGGTCGGGAAAACGGCCCGTGCCGGGGCGTCGTCGTCGCCGACGCCGTCGACGGCGCTGTTGCTCATGCTCGTGGACAAAGGCCTCATCTTCGGCGGTATCCGGTACCACGATTACGGGATCCGCTTCACCAAAATCCAACGGGATCTGATTCGGGTCAGCCACGTGACGTTCCGTCCGCCGCCCATACAGACGCTGCATCAACTGCTTGATCGTCTGCTCAAGTTCTTCCTTCTCGTGTGCCAGTTTCTGTTGGGATTGTTGAACGGTCGCGCAAGTGGCCACGAGTTCTTCATGCACTTGCTGCAAGCGCTGATGCGCCGCCATCAGGTCGCGCAACAGTTGCTGACAGGCTTCCAAGTCGTCGGGGACTTCCGTGAAATCGAGCATGCCCTAGGTATAGCAAAGCCTGCCGCAAGCTAGCAAGGGGGGCAACGAAGCAAATGAGAACAAAGTCAAAAATAGTTGGGCGAACGAAATGATACCAGGCGGCGGGCAAGACGCGGTTGCACACCGCCTGGCATGACGATGTCACCGGCACGAATTCATGACGCGACGGCATAGCGCTTGCGGCGCTGCGCTGACCGCATGTCGATACCACTGAGCAACATGCTAAGTTGTGCCGTATCGATCTCAATACCCGATACCTCTTGGGATAGGGTGGGCAACTGAAAGGTCCCGGCTTCGAGACGCTTGTAAAAAATTGCCAAGCCATCATGGTCCCACCAGAGGATCTTCAGCCGGTCGCCGCGCCGGTTGATAAATAGGAACAAGTGACCGTCCAACGGGTTCTGTTGGAAGACTTGCGTGACCAGAGCCTGTAAACCATCGAAGCTCTTTCGCATGTCGGTCGGGAGTGTGCATAAATAGACACGCACATTCGGTGGCACCCTTTGGATCATGTCCGCTCCTCCTGGGCGTCGAGCGCCGCTCGAATTACCGTTGCGAGCGTTGGCCGGTCCGTTGCCGCGGCGCGAATCCGAATCCCGCCGGGCAGTTCGATTTCGGCGGTGGCGATCGGCGCAACGGCAACGGGAACAAACGGCTGCTTATTCTCATGGGAAGTCGCACTTGGGCGCGCGCTGCGCGACGGCGCTGCTTGTCGCCGCGCTCTCGGTTCGAGTTCTTGTCGGCGCCGGTAGAAGGCCGACTCGGAAATCCCGGCTTGGCGGCAGTACGCCGTCACCGTGAGATTGCTCCGTCGAAACGCCGTGAAATGAGCACGCCACTTCGCTTTCACCTTGGGATCCTTACGTCTCATGCATCGTCTCCTTGAAAAGCGGAAAAACAAACATCCCCTCCAAGGTAGACGAGGCCAAAACACGGTCAAAATGGGCGCTTACCCTGGCATCAGTCGAGCGTGTTCCCCGTACACGCGGGGATGAACCGGATATTACGGGCCGCTGCTGGTCCGTGCCGCGGTGTTCCCCGTACACGCGGGGATGAACCGGCTGTATGTGGTACCGCCGGTGGATTCGCCCGTACTTCCAGCGTTCTGGACACCCGCGTTACTTCCCTTGTGTTCTTGTCGGTCTACTTCGGCTCTCGTCTACTTCGGCTGCGGCCGTCTGCTTCTTTTGTTAAGAAGCATCTCATTGG
>JAJRVM010000228.1 GCA_024277285.1 Planctomycetota bacterium | reverse complement strand
CTTCTGGAGAACATTTCGCGCCGTGCGAATGCGGAAGCTGGCACCTCGGGGCATTTCTGGAGTGCCAGGTTCGGTTGTCGCGAATGTCTTGATACCAGCGCCATCTTGCTCTGTGGAATCTACGTCGACTTAAACCCGATCAAGGCGGGAGAAGCGGACACCCCGGAAGAAGCGACCTACACGTCGGTCTATACCCGTCTTCAAGCAATGTCGCAGCGCAAGAACGCGCGTAATCGCGCTGACGGCTGGCTCGGCGAGTTGACTCTGTTACCTGAGTGCAAGGCGAACGAGTCGTTAGCCAATTCATCGCGCACAGGTCGCCGCGCCACCGATTTGGGGATCTTGCCGATATCGCTTGAGGATTATCTGAAACTACTCAAGTGGACCGCGAAGATGATCCGTTCGGGCGCGCGGACAACGATCCCGAAAGACTTGCAGTCGATCTTGGATCAAATGGTAGCAAGCCGCGTGAGAGAACCCAGTTGCACCCTGATCCAATCATGCATCGGCATGGCGTATTCTCCAAGCAAGGCTGACAAGCCCGATTATGCTCGGTCTCACACGTTTGCGACGTCGAGACGAACGCTTGCGTAGCGAGCAGTGAACCTCCTGCGGCGTGGCCCGATTAGTCTACGCTTGTTTCAAGCGAATTATGGTATGGCCTACCAAACGTATGGTATCATGCTGCGGTTGCGACAGTCCAAGAGCACTAAAGGAGCCCTCCATGAATCCCACCGACGATAGAAACTCACGCCCATCACGTGCCGCCAAGTGCAGCAGTTCGTCATCAGGCGAGACATGCGGTTGTTCATCGCAAGGGGCCTCGCACAACGTGCCACGGCGTGAATTCCTCAAGATCGCCGGCGTGGGAACAGTGGGGGCGATGCTCGGCGGGCAGAGATCGATCATGGCAGGCGGGTTTTCCGCAGCAGATCTTCATGGTGAACGCCTTGTGCCAGCTGACAAGAAACTCGACGCCTCTTGGGTTCGCGCTCTGTTCGAACGCGGGACAAAGGAGGTTTACGACGGCAAGGCACTCGACAACATCGGCATGCCGTGCGGTGGAATCGGATCAGGTCAGCTGTATCTGTGTGGCGATGGCACGCTCGGTTCATGGCAGATTTTCAACTATGCGGCTTCGAATTGGGTTGGTGACACACACGCTACTTACTCGCACCACGGTTTCGCCAAACCGGTCGAACAGGGATTTGCTGTGGCGGTGAGGACGGGAGAGGAAAAACCGACCGTCAAGAAGCTGAGTCGCGAGGGCTTCAAGGACATTACGTTCAACGGACAGTATCCGATTGGCACGGTCCGATACCAAGAGGAAGGCGTTCCAGTGTGCGTCACCATGGAGGCTTTCTCGCCGTTTATTCCCTTGAACGCGCAAGACTCCGGCCTGCCGGCGACTCTATTCCACATCACTCTGGAAAACCGTTCGGATCGTCCGATCTACACGTGCGTGATTGGGTGGCTGGAGAATGCCGTGTGCCAGCGCAGCGGTGCTCAACTGGTTGGCCAGAAAGTCACGCGGATAGTGCGTGACGGCGACCGTGGGTATATCCTGCATCGTGCTCAGGAAGACAAAGAGGCTCTCAAGAGTCATCAGAAACCGAGGCCAACAGTCGTTTTCGAGGATTTTGAAAGTGACAACTACGACGGTTGGACCGTTACCGGCGATGCGTTCGGCACCAAGCCGGCGGGCGGCACTTTGCCGGGTCAGCAGACGGTATCGGGTTTCGACGGCAAGGGCCTGATCAACAGTTTCCTGGGAGGCGACGCGCCGACGGGTGCGATGACCTCGCGTCGCTTCACCATCAATCGACGTTTCGTCAATTTGAAAGTTGGTGGCGGTGGGCACCCGGAGAAAACGTGCGTATCGCTGAAAGTTGATGGAAAGACCGTGCGCACTGCACGAGGTGGCAACACCGAGAAACTGCGTTGGATCAGTTGGCCCGTGCTGCCACTCGAAGGCAAGGAGGCGTGCATTGAGATCACGGACCAGTAGGGCAGCAGTTGGGGCCATGTGCTGGTCGACCACATCGAACTGAGCGACAAGCCTCGCGAGGGCGCTGTCGTGCCAATGCCTCAGGCGGCGGACTTTGGCACGATGGCTCTGGCTTGCATGTCAGCCGACACGGCACAGCATGATGATGACACGATTGCCGACTTGGGAAACCACTTCACCAAGGAAGGGGAACAAACGGTCCCGTTGAGCAGCAAGTTGGTGGGCCGACTGCGTTCGGCGGAAATGGTGATCAAAGCAGGCGAAAAAAAAACGTTCACTTTCGTCCTCGCCTGGCATTTCCCTAACGCCGCCAAAGGGAACGCCTATGCAGTGCGATTCGCGAATGCCGAGGCGGTAGCGAAATACGTCTTGGACCAACACGACCGGCTTGCCGGCCAAACACGACTGTGGCGAGACACTTACTATGACAGCACGCTTCCCTTTTGGTTACTAGACAGGTTGCATTCGACCGTCTCGACGCTAGCCACCGGCACCTGCCAATGGTGGGCGAATGGACGATTTTACGCCTACGAAGGTGTAACCTGCTGTGAAGGCACGTGCACGCACGTATGGAACTATGCCCATGCACATGCTCGTCTCTTCCCGTCTCTGGCACGCAGTATTCGCAGCATGCAAGACCTCTGCCCACGCAACGAAGGAGGTGGTTTCCACCCCGACTCCGGCCTGGTCGGTTTCCGCAGCAACGACGCCTATGCGGCGGACGGACAGTGCGGCACGATCCTCAAGGCGTATCGTGAACACTTGCTATCATCCGACGACTCCTTCCTGCGCACGTTCTGGCCACGCATCAAGAAGGCGCTCGAGTATTCCATTAACCAAGATGGCAATGCTGATGGGTTGATCGAAAACACACAGCACAATACGTATGATATCAACTACGAAGGTGCCAATACGTTTGTGGGGTCGCTCTATTTGGCGGCGTTGCGCGCCGGCGAGGAAATGGCGGCCACGATGGGAGATACCTCGTTCGCCAAACGCTGCCGGACGGTGTTCAATAGTGGCACACGCTTGTCGCAAGAGCGACTTTGGAATGGCGAATATTTCATTCAAGATGTGGACCTCGCAAAATATCCCGAGCACCAATACGCGGATGGGTGCCTTTCCGATCACTTGTTCGGCCAAGGCTGGGCTTCCCAGCTTGACTTGGGCTACATCTACCCGAAGGAAATGGTTCGTTCCGCCCTCAAGGCCATCTGGAAATACAACTGGGCTCCCGATGTGACACCCTACAACGAGGTCCATAAACCTTTCCGCTGGTTCATCTCACCTGGCCAAGCAGGGCTGTTTACCTGCACATGGCCGAAGGGAGATTATTTGCCGAAAGGGACTATCTACAAGAATGAAATCTGGACAGGAATTGAATATCAAGTGGCTGGGCATATGATCGCCGAAGACATGGTGACTGAAGGGCTCGCAATCTGCCGTGCAATACACGACCGGTACCAACCTGAGTTGATCAACCCCTATAACGAAGTCGAGTGTGGCGACCATTATGCGCGCGCCTTGGCTTCGTGGGGCGTTTTATTGACACTCGCCGGTTTCGACTACCATGGTCCGAACGGCCACATCGGTTTTGCTCCAAAGGTAACTCCCAAGGATTTCAAGACCGCATTCACGACGGCAGAAGGCTGGGGCACATTTGAACAAACCGTGCGGAATGGACAGCAGATCGAGCGGGTTTCAGTAGCGTGGGGCAAACTGAGCTTGAAGTCATTGTCGTTTGTAGCTCCGGCAAAGTTGCAATCTCTGACCGTCACATTGAACGGCAAAACGATCCCCGCAACAACCACCACTGTTGACGGCCGAACTGTCATTACGCTGGGGCAACAAGTCACACTCGATGAAGGCGGCACGCTCAAAGTTCGTTTTGCCTGACGATAACGTCGCTATTTAACGGTTCGGCGCGACGTCAACTACACAGGCCCTTGCCCTGCTTGTCAGGCAGGTGAAGCAGTTTGACAGGCTAGCGAAACTCGGCAACCGAACCGCCTCGCGTCGCCGTCCACCGTTTCTGTGCCGAGGCCGCATCAAGCCGTGAATGACGATATATTCAATGACCCACAAAAGGGCGCAATCCGAAGCACGAATGCGGTTTGCGGCGTGATGCTGCTCGGGTCGTCCGATGGGAAAGCCTTCAACATTCGTCATGCGGAGTCTTTCGTCGCTGGTCACTGGTCAGTCGCGAACCAACTTGACCGCATATTCCAACCGAAAACAGACGTAGTGTGGTATAAAGATGATAGAGTTCGTGGTGAGTGCCTCGCATTCGCTCGGTTCGTGCGTATCGAGTACACGACGATGAATGGCGTCGAATGCTCGCGGGGAGATTTCGCAAGTCGATCTCGAGGCTCGATATCATAGGAGATTGAGAAATGAGTGACTTCTTGGCCAAGAGGATCGTTGTCCCTGTCGATTTCTCGAGCGATTCGCTCACAGCCATCGACCAGGCTTTAGGAATCGCGGAAAGCCCGTCCAATGTCCATGTGGTGCACGTGATCCCGGAGCTGAATGTCGCGGAGGCGGGTGTGATCTGGCAAGAGATTGACAACTCGACTCGCAGCAAACATGCGATGGAAAAACTGCATGAGCTGCTTTCGGAAGAAAAGTACGGGCAGTTACAGTTTCACGTCGAAATTGGCGATCCTGGGTACCGTATCGCCGACTTTGCGAAACAGAACGGTGCGGATCTGATCGTGATGCCATCACACGGTCGCACCGGCATCGCGCACATGCTGCTCGGGTCTGTGGCTGAACGCGTCATCAGGATGAGTCATTGCCCCGTCTTGGTTATCAAGAAGTAACTACAGTTCCCAGGGTTCCATCGAATGGCTTCGGCTTCAGTGTGCGCACGTGCGCGGACCAGAACGAAAGGACAAGAAATGAACCGCATCACAAGCGCTTGTGTAATTGCGCTGACGACTTTCATGATCACCCTACCGTGCTGGGCCAAAAACGGCAATGTGAGTCACCCCAATGTTCTCTTCATTGCCATCGATGACCTGAACGATTGGGTGGAGGGGCTGGAAGGGCATCTTCAAGTCAAGACGCCGCACATTACTCGTTTGGCCAAACGCGGTGTGTTGTTCACCAATGCACACTGCCAAGCGCCCATCTGCATGCCGTCTCGTACCAGTTTGTTGACCGGTACCTACCCGTGGCGTAACGGTGTTTACATGATCGAGCAGGAACTGCGATCCGCACGAGTGGAAGAATCTGGCCAACGATCCGAAACATTCGGCCACAAAGAAGCGATTGGCCCAGTACGTTCCTGAAAGTGACGCGCCCTACGCGCCCCGTCTGCCACGTCAACAATACACTCAAGTGTTTGACTGGAGTGACGAGTGACTTCTTGCAACGTGGCGGAGACACCGGTGTCTTGGAGGCCGTAACAGCCGGCAAGTGTGCTCTCATGCGAGCGGTGCGGTGCGCAAGCGGATACCCAACGCGAGTCCCAACACCGCAGTGGGGCCAGATGGCCACCAGCAGCCTCGGTGGCGGCAGACTGTCTGACCTCCAGCGGCCCTCGGGACCACTCGGGACCAGAGCTCGGGACCAGACAGTCTGGTTCCGAAGGGCCCTGCGGGGGCTGGCGGCGGCAATTTCTTGGGTTCGGTGTGCGCGGAAGACGCGAATCGGCGCCGAATTTGACGAGAGACAGAGCGGCGGCCGCGGTTTGGAGGGATTTGCACAGCGATGAGGGCGGGAATTCTGCGGTGAGCGCGGACGCGGAGCGCGACGCCTTGTGGCGTGTCATTTTTTTTGGTGATGGACTGAACCGAACTTCAGCGCGCGTGGCGGACGTCTTGCAGACTATTCGTCACACTGGCCGAAGATGCGCCGCGCGGCCGGCATGCCACGCATGCAGCGTATGTTGCGGCGCTCAACCACTTT
>JAJRVM010000227.1 GCA_024277285.1 Planctomycetota bacterium | reverse complement strand
TTTTTTGAGGAGAGAGGTGGATCAACGACCGGCAAGATCGTATGCTCGGATAGGTAGTGCGTCCGTTCATTCTCCTTTCTCGGTCATAGGACCTGCCGGCAACAGGAGTGCGATCGATGGGAATCGAGGCAAATTGCGGTCGATGCGGCAAACAGTACGCGGTGCCAGACACATGGGCTGGCAAGCGCGTGCAATGCCCTCGTTGCCAAGCGTCGGTTGACGTCCCGGTACAGATAGTCGACGTTGTGCTGACCGGTAACGATATCCCCTCGCCGTTCATCGATTCGCCTGGCAACACCAATGAATTTGCCCCGTTGTCCGAACCCGCGACAAACGGTCCCTGGAGAGCCTCACCGCTTGATCACCATGAGCGTCACGCGCCGTCCCACGCGACGAGACTAGGCAGCCACCGTCTGGAGCAGCTTCTGCGGAACAAAACGCTCATGATCGGGGTGGGGATCGGCATAAGTGTGACACTCGTCTTGGCACTGCATCGATTCATCAGCAAAGGTTTCGACTTCGCTTTATTGCCGCACGCGTTGCTATTGACAGTCGGTGCGGTCATTTTGTTCGCAGGATTGAGAGAAGGCACAGCGCGCCACAACAGGAAATCAACAACGCGTCGCATTGGCCGGTTGACCATGTGGTTCTTCGCAACTCTGGGCTTCGCCCTGCTTGCCTACGTGGGGATAATACTTGCGGCACGCGCGGGCGTTCCGATACCGAGCGTGGCCATCGTTGGCGCGCCACTGTTGCTTGTCCCGCTCTTTGTCGCGTTTGTAGCTGCCGTGTTGTTGGCCTACAACATCGCGGTTCTGTTATTCCCAAAGGCAAATATACTGCGTTTTTTTGCCGTCATGTACATCATGCTGACCGTTGCACTGCCAGTAGTAATCATCCCAATCGCGCTGATTGGCAACTTAACGGGGCACGACAGAAGCACCGCCAACGTCCCGGAGCACGAGCAAGCAAATCGCCCGGACGATCAGCCTTCTATCAACGGCATGGGAAAGCGTCTGGAGCAAGCACACCCATCGCCTCAGCCTCATTCGTCACATGCGGAGCGATTCGGTTCAAATCGGCGTTCGAGTACGCCTCTTGGGCAACCGGATTCCGTGCCAAGTGGTGCCAACGTGCCGTCTCGAGGGAAACGTGGTTCGCTAGCGCCGAACCCGTTCACACCTGGCGGCCCTTCTCGCGGCAATCGTGCGTCCCGTACCGGGCCCGAAACCGGAGGCACACGTCGCTCTCCTCCTAGCTTTGAATCATCGGTTGCCAAACTCGCCTCCCGGTTTGGCGTCGAGCGTGTCGTGACCGTGGAGGCCGATCCCGTTACCGGCAAGCGGTTCCAAGAAATCACTCAGGCGATCCGTAAGGCCGCTCACGCCGACCAAACCGGGTACGCCGCGTCGCTCAACAACGGCATGCTTCGTGTTGCCGTCGGGCCCGTCAACGACATCCAGGCCTTTGCGGACCGGCTGGATATCGGTGACGTCGTTGACGTTAACACCTCGGGACATATTATCACCATCGACGTGCGAATGCCTTAAACTTGCAACCGTTTGCTCGGTTGCGGCATGGGGCATCCGACGTTCTACCGTTGCCAACGTGGTGGCCGATATGCTAGGGTGCCTACGCACCTGGTGAAGGGGAGAACCAGGATTCAAGCTCTCCACACTACGGGCTATCCAGCTTACCTTCATGCGATTGACTGCGGCCATGAATTACCGTCTGATCAGCAAGTTATTGGGAGTTGTGGCTCTGCTCATCGGCACGTCGATGATCTTCAGCCTGCCCTGGGCGTTTCCGCGACTGGGTTTCCGCGAGTCGCTGGAAAATGCTCGGGGACCGGATCTCATCAACGAATACGCATTCGAGACTCGGGGTTTTCTGGCGTTGATTGCCAGCATGGTCATCTGTGGCATCGTATCGGGAGCGCTGCTCTGGTTCGGCCGCAAGGCCAAGAGCCAGATGTATCGCAAGGAAGCGATGGCCGTCGTCGGGCTCAGCTGGGTTCTGGCAACCGCACTCGGCGCCATGCCGTTCTATATCACCGGCGCCTATCGCTGTTCGGGAGTACGCCTCCTTGCACCGAACGAAGCCCCGCTGCTATTCCAATTCGGAGCGTTCCGATTGCGCAAACAGTGGGAGGAAATGAGGCCACTCTCGCCAGACCAATTCGCGGTTATGAAGGCGATCAACGATGCCAGAGCGGTGGGAATCTCACCTCAAGAACTTCAGGATCTGCCCGGCATCGACCATGCAGAACAAGTACTGCGTGCCTTGGTGGCCTCCGACCCCGCCTGGCGGACGGTCGTTCTTTATCCGAACGCCGATGAAGGGGCGCCGACCGATCGGGTCGGCAACTATCGCATGCGTTGGGTAAAGATGGGACTAACCGATGCATGTTTTGAATCGCAATCAGGTTTCAGCACAACCGGCGCGACCGTATTTGCCGACTTGGAAGATCCGCTTTTGCTCCCACACTGCATTCTTTTTTGGCGCAGCACAACGCACTTCCTTGGCGGGCTCGGGATCATTGTGTTGTTTGTCACGCTGCTGGGCAGCGGTTCGGCGGGCAAGGCACTGATGCGTGCCGAAATGCCGGGGCCAACCAAGGAAGGGGCCACGCCGCGCATGCAGCAAACGGCGTGGTTATTTGCAGCCGTCTACGTTGGCCTCAACGCCGTGCTTGCGCTGATACTAAAACTGGCCGGCCTTTCCGTATTCGACGCACTCTGCCACGCGTTTGCCACGATGGCGACCGGTGGGTTCAGCACGTACAACGCCAGTGTCGGCCATTTCGCCCAGCATCCCAACCTTTATAACGGCGCCGTCATTGAATACAGCATTATCCTGTTCATGATCCTGGCCGGCACCAACTTCACGCTCCTCTACTTGTGTATCATCCGGCAGCCCAAGAAGCTTCTTCAGGATGTTGAATGGCGTGCTTACATGGGGTTGATTGTCTTGACAACCGCGGCCGTCGTCGTATTCGGGCTACTGCACCAAGACTTCAGCAGTCTCTTATCCGCAGTCCGGTACGGCCTGTTTCAAGTCGTCTCGATTATCACGACGACAGGATTCGGCACGCACGACTTCGATAGCTGGAACAGTTTCGGCCGTGCAGTGCTATTCGTCTTGATGTTCGTTGGCGGTTGCGCCGGCAGCACGGGAGGTGGCATGAAGGTGATCCGCCACGTTTTGATGGCTAAGATCCTCCGCCAGGAAATCGAATTGGCCGGTCACCCCACCGTGGTGCGACCGCTGCGACTCGGAAAGACCGCGATCACCGATCCGGGGTTGCGCAAAAATGTATTGGTCTACTTTTCCTTGATCATGACCATCTTTGTGCTCAGCTGGGTGTTCCTGGTCGCGTTCGAGCCGGACAATACTTGGGGGCCAACCATCGAGCATAAGTTAATTGATTGCGCCAGCGGTGTCGCGGCAACACTGAACAATATTGGCCCTGGATTGGGAATCGTTGGAGCGACGCAACAGTACACCTCCTTCAGTCCGGTGAGCAAGACTTTGTTCGTATGGCTAATGATGCTCGGACGTCTTGAACTCTTCTCGATTCTTGTGCTATTCTCGCCACGTTTTTGGCGAACGCTTTGACACGACAACACAACGACTAATGGGAGTCGAGCATCAGGATTACCGACCGACCCTGCCAAGCACGGACCATCTCATGCGTTTGACACGGTTCGGGTCGAGTTCATTGTGAGGCAGCATCTCAAGGTGCAGGATGTGCGCGGCATGCGCGTATCTTTTTGAACGACCGACGCATCGTGGGCACGGTCTCTATGAGGTTTACGAGCCAATTGCATTGCAACGGCAGGGTCACAACGCAACAGAGAGCGGAATACTCTCATGTCCGCTAGCGCGATCAACAACCTCAGAACTTGTCACAAAACCATCGGTAGGTACCGCTAATACCGAGCAAATCAAAAAGGTCAGCCAAGTTATGGGACAGGCTCTTAGTATCATCGTGGTCGGCGCGTCGGGTGATTTGGCGCGCCGCAAGACTTACCCGGCATTATTCGCGCTTTACTGCCAAGGTTACCTGCCGGACCATTTCCAGATCTTCGGATTCGCCCGATCACGCTATTCGGACACCGACTTTCGCAACAAGATCTCCGAAAACCTGACGTGCCGATACTCACCAGACGGCCAGTGCGACCTGCGGATTCGAGAATTCTTGGACCGCTGCCACTACGTTACTGGCAGCTACGACAGCACCGAGTCCTTCCTTGATCTGTTCGTCGCCATGCGTTCCGCGGAAAACAACGAGCCTGCAAATCGACTCTTCTACCTGGCGATCCCTCCTTCCATCTTCTTAGACGTGGCGCACGCCATTGGTAATGCCGGACTGGTCGCATGCAGTGGAGGTGAGCCGTGGTCCCGCGTGATCATTGAAAAACCATTCGGGCGTGACCGCGAATCGTCCGACGCGTTGACTCGCGCGATGGCCGAGGTGTTTATCGAAGAGCAGACGTTCCGCATCGACCACTATCTCGGTAAAGAGGTGATTCAGAACCTACTGGTTCTGCGTTTTGCCAACCTCATCTTCGAGCCGATCTGGAACCACAACTTTATTCGTCGCGTGCGGATCGACTGGAAAGAGGACCTTGGGCTTGGCGGACGAGGAGGTTATTTCGATCAGTACGGCATCATTCGAGACGTGATGCAGAACCATTTGCTTCAAATACTGGCCCTCGTCGCCATGGAGCCACCTCGGCAGCTTGACGCAACCTGCATCGCTGCCGAAAAAGTGAAGGCGTTGCGAAGCATCGAACCGCTCACGCTCGACGACCTCGTCGTCGGACAGTTCGTCGGATCGTCGCGTGACGGTACATCTGTCCCCGGCTATCGAGACGATCCAACGGTGCCCAACGATTCGCCCACCCCTACCTATGCCGCGGCTCGGCTGGCTGTCAACAATGAACGCTGGCAAGGAGTCCCTTTCCTAGTCACTGCTGGCAAAGGGCTCGATACACGGTTGACCGAAATACGAATACAGTTCCGCGAGGTGCCGGCGAACCTCTTCTGCCACGTCGGCGCATGCCCGCTGGCAAACGAATTGGTCATACGCGTGCAACCTGACGAATCAATCTATCTGTCGCTAGTCCACAAGGTTCCGGGAATGGATATGAAGTTAGTGACCCGGAACCTCGACCTGCAATATAAAGCCGCTTTTTCAGAATTGATCCCCGACGCCTACGAGAGCTTGATTCTGGACGTGATTCAAGGAGATCACAGCCTGTTCATCCGCAGTGACGAACTACAGGCCGCCTGGGATGTCTTTTCACCGGTCCTGCACACCTTGGAACAAGAGGCTATCACACCTGAACCCTATCCGTTTGGCAGCACGGGGCCGGTTGCCAAGCAGCGTCTGGAATAGCGAACTCGCCTCAGTCCGTTGACACCGCTTGAGCCGCAAATAAGTAACCGGCGGCACCCGCACGGTGTGCCAAGCCGTTCCCAACAACCGATATTCGCCTCGTGATCCTGGTTCGTCACAATCACTTCGTCACCCTCAGCAAGCGTCGGCCGAATGGCGTGAGCCAACACATAACAATTGAGTGTGGTGGAAGGCCCCAATGTCAACGCATCGTCATTCGCATTGAGCAAACGCGCGATGCATCGATACCCTTCGTCCATCGCCTCGCCAGCAATAACTGACGATTCGAACGGCCCATAGGGCTGGACTTTGTAACAACGGAAAAAGCGATCCAATCGCTCGATCACGGGCTCCGGCACGTACGACCCGCCCGCATTCTCAAAAAAAGCCCATTCCGCAATCTCGCGCTGCTGGAAAGCGGGATACAGGCTGCGCACGAAACCGACGTCAAGTTGTTCTTTTTCGCTGGTCATGACGATCTCCCGTGCTCCCGATGGGGCGAACGAACATCTATCGTTGTTGCAGTTGACTCGTCGCTGGACTTGAAGAAACCGTCCAGAACGTCAGCGTACATCATACAGGTAGCGGCGCATGGCGAAAACAACCCGGGCGTCTCGCCTGCGAATGACCTGCACAGGGTAGCGCTGTACACTGTTTCCTGGCTTCCGATTCCGGCATTCTTGGGCCATTCGGTGTTTCGTCATTCGTCATTACGCGGCTCCGGTTGGGCGGCTAAGTGGCGTTGTCCAGCTCGTGTGCCAACGCTCGCCGTTGAGCGTTGATAGCCGATGCATGATATCTGCGCGGCGAGCTCGACACACCCCACAACCGCGCGTCGAACTCACGGAGAACGCCGTCAGCCTTCTTGACGAAGAACCTCAGAATGGTACGCTGAAAACTGATGCTACCGGCCTACCCCCCCACTGCGATCGCACGGCGATCGCAAGTCCTTCCTCGCAGTGGAGACACATGCAACATGACGAGCACCTTGAAATCGACCCGGCGTCAGTTCTTTCAGATGGCGAGCACCGGTACGGCCGCGGCGATGCTCGGCCTGACAGGGTTCGCCACGCCGAAATCGGCCAGCGCAGCCGGTCCTACGAAAACGAAGAAGCAGCGGCCGTTGCGATTGGCCATGGCTTCCTACAGCCTGCGCAAATTCAAGCTTGCCGAAGCATTACAGATTACCGCTGCGGTCGAACTGGACGCCATATGTTTGAAATCTTTTCATTTGCCACTCGACTTACCAAATGACGCGATCGCTGCAGAGGCAGCCAAAGTCAAAGCGGCAGGGATCTTGCTGTACGGAGGCGGCGTGATTGGCATGAAGAACGAGCAGGAAGTTGAACGGGCGTTCGAGTATGCCAAAGCAGCCGGCATGACCAAGATCATCGGCGTACCTGCCCCGGCGGTGCTCCCATTGGTCAACGACAAGGTTCAACAATACGATATTGCCGTTTGCATCCACAACCATGGTCCGGGTGACAATACCTACCCCACACCTGACGTGGCCTACGAGCGAATCAAGAACTTGGACCCTCGTATGGGACTCTGCCACGACGTTGGGCACACCATGCGCGCGGGTAAGGATCCTGTGGCCATCACGCAACAGTGTGCCGACCGCATCCTGGATATCCACCTCAAGGATGTAAACGAACCGACGAAGAAAGGGCATGCGGTCGCGTGCGGCCGAGGGATCATCGACATGCCGGCACTGCTGAAGATGCTTGTCAAAGTAGATTACCGCGGCTTCCTCGCATTCGAGTACGAAGAAGACCCAACCAATCCGCTCCCCGGCATCGCCGAATCGGTTGGCTACATCAATGGCGTGATGGATACGATGTAGTGGCTGTCGCTGCAAATTCCGGGATTGGCAAATTTGGGGGGATTGGCCAAATTCGCCGAGCCGAGTTATTTTGGCGTTCCGAGCCAAATCGGCCTTTGCCTATAGGGGCAAACACTCGGATTACCGTTCTAAACGTCCACCCAGCGCCGCTCCGTTTCGGACCGGCGCGCGGCGTGCATGAGTCGCTGTACACGCACTCCTTGCAATAGATCGGGAGCTGCGGGCCGTTCGTCCGCAATGGCCTGCAAGAAACTAGCCAGACATGCAACGTGAGCACGAATCCAACCCGTTGCGGCCTTGGGACTCGGAAAACTAGTCGCCGGCGCAGCGTAGCGTTGTCCCGCATCAATGCGTGTCCATCCTCGAGCACCACCACAAACGGGCGCCGCGGCCGCATCGTAGAATTCCAGATGGTGTGGATCCATCAAATTGAACCGCAGAGCGCCGCGTGAGCCTTCAATCTCACAGCGCAACTCATCTTCGCTACCGGTCGCAATTTTTGTTGCTTCCAGAGTGCCCATCGCACCCGACGTTAAACGTGCCAGCATCACCACGGCATCTTCCGCGTCAACACGAACTGACACGGCGGAATCATTCGCCGATGGACGTTCGGCGTACGCAATGTGCGTCGTCGCCATCAAACTGGCAATGGGACCGGCCAGGTACTCCACGAAATCGAACACGTGTGATGCCAGATCCGCGATCACTCCGCCGCCGGCAGCGGCCGCCAGCTTCCATTTCAACGGCGTCTTTGGGTCCGCACTACCGCTATGCAAATAGGCCGCGCGCAGCCCCAACACGTCGCCCAATCGCCCTTGTTCGACTAATTGACGTGCACATAACGTCGCCGCGAAGAAGCGGTTTTGGAATGTCATTTGCGATGTGCCGTGGTAACTCTCCAGAGCATGCACCACCTCAGCCACTTCCGCCCAATCGGCGACCAACGGTTTGTCACAGTAGATATGTTTCCCATGCGCTAGTGCCGACACCAATGCTTCCTTATGCACATGGTTAGGCGAGCAGATGTGGACAATATCGACATCAGGGTTCTCGGTAACGATGCGATAATCGGTGCCACCGGTGTCTGCTCCGAGCGCGCGTCGCGCACATTCGGCGCTACCTGGCTGGCTCGTCACCACGTGCGTGATGCGCGTTGCCAGTGGCACGGGGTCGTAGTAGAACGGAAGCGTTCGATAAGCGTAGGCGTGCACTTTGCCAATAAACCCGTACCCCACGATTCCAACGCGATGGACTCTGCCTTGCTTCACGTCCAATGACTCCTTGCTGCATAGCGGTTTAAGGCAAATAGCGACTCTCTCTAGCCGATCAACCAAAGCGATGCTGGCAAGTGATACTGGAGAGCTCTCACGCTCTGCGCCCCGCACCAACAAGTTTGTCCGGCTATGATGCCATCTTGAACAACTGCTCCCACCCGTCGAACAGGCCAAGGTAATCCTGCGCATGCTGGACCTGGAAGGTGCCCACCGCATTCAAGGCAAACCGAATGCCAAGGGCTTTCTAATCCTCCGGTTGTCGGCGGCGGGGCACTATCGCATCCGCTGGCAACGGCCCCAACAGATGCTGATCATCGAGCGACAAACATCGTTTTCCGGCCTGCGGTTGGTTCACTATCTTCACTTCCGCTGCGGGTACAGACAACCTTACTTCGTCTACCGGGCATGGGCAGTGATCGTGGACCTGGTATCCGCATCGATCCTGATCTGGGTTGTCTCGGGGATCTATCTCTGGATACGGCGGCCACGAAACCGCAAATCGGGGAGCGTTGCTCTCGTTGCCGGCATCATGCTCTTCGCCCTGCTCGTAGGGTTACTCTGCCTGTGAGCACGTGACGATGGACGCGGCGGCGGTGCTAACCTGCAGAGGATTCGCAAAGCGATCATACGTGCGGTCGGCAAGGCACGTCACAAGCACGCGCCAAGCGGCACTAGGCGGTTCCGCAACCGTTTCCAGCGAAGCCGTATCAAACTAAGAGACCGCGAAGCCATCACTGCATTCTCGCTTTCCGGAAGTGCGCAACGCGGTCTGAGTTTCCGCCGTAAACTAACCCTGCTCTTCCAGCACACGTTCGAAGTCGGTCTTGAGTGAATTCATGTAGCGACGCCACTCTCTGTCGAGCGCCGCGCGATTCTTTCCAAACACTTTATCGAACGACTCAATCAGCTCTTTTCCGGACAGCGGCTTGTCCTTCGGCATTTGAGCGATCAGCTTGTACCATTCGATGAGTTTGTCGAAATGCTTCGCCATCAGGAAATGCGTAAGCGCCCAAGCCTGTCCATATCCGTGCAAGGCAGCGCCATGCGTTGCGGCGCGCGAGAAGACCTGATCCGACACAATGAAGTCGATGTTTGAATGCGTCGTATCGCGGGCCAATTCTCGATACCAATCGAGTCGCTCTTCGTTGACCGCTCCAATACCGCTCCATGCCGCGTCTTTAGGCGATTCGAAATAGGTCGCCAACCCTTCGGCAGCCCAAACCGGGACGGGCGCGTCGCCAGGCATCAGACCGGTGTTACCGGCCATATGGTGCGTCGCCTCGTGCGACACGACTTCAATATCCGAATTCTCGCGGGAAACCTCAGTTAGCAGCTGAATGGTTCCTGCAAAACGCACAATCTCGCGAGTGCCTGGAGCGCGGTCGCGTTTCATGCGTTTTGTGGTCGCCTGCAGCTTTTTATTCAGCGCATAAAGTGCATCAAACAATTCGTTCGTGCCCGAGTCGTAAAAAACCGATATATTCTCCTTGCGGTGGTAAAAACCTGAGGCTTTCGAAAGGTCGGGGCCAAGTAGATCGACAAATCGCAGATAGTCGTCCTTGTCCGCAAACAGCACAACCTTCAAGCGTTCCTTCGGTACATCAAGATCATATCCTTCAAGACAGAATTTTAGCAGAAAACTCTTGTAGACCGCTTCGAGCAGGTCGAGCCGCTCATCGGCACGCGTCTTCTTGGTGCGACGATCCGTGATGCCCGAAGTGTCGTGTAACAGCAAGAAGTGGTCACTGCGTTGGAACTTCATGCCACTGCTACCGCGCACGAACTTGAGCATCTCGTTCTCTCGTTCTTTCGATTCCGGCAGCTTGGTCCGAATCTTCCTGTTCATGGCGGCCAATCGCTGAACCGTCCGATGGTTCTTGTCGATTTTCCATGCCGCCGAAGCCGCCTCGAAGAAACGATCAATCAGGCCATTATGCAAAGACCATCGCGCTGCCTCGATGCATTGCTCCACATCTTGACTCTTGATCGCTTTGCGAATCTTCTCGTTCGCCAACGCCTTGGTCGATGGCAGCTCGTATTTCGTGATGTCTTTCAGAGCAAGATAGAGCGTGCCGTATCGAGGATGACGAAACGTCACGGTTCCGCCTGGATTGGTCGATACCTTGCCTTGTAGCTTGAAGGCCAACCCCGTGCCCGGGATTCGGTATAGCACAATGTCCGCATTGGCGGTCGAACAGAGCAGTGCCAATAGAACCCCGCCACAAAGAATTGCGTTTCGCACGACATCACCCCATTTGATGAGAAAAGTGGTTTGCCCCCACCCCGAAAAGAAACGGCCCAACAGGCAACAGGAATTCGAGCGGTTGCCAGCGGCATGAAATCGCTCGTGGATCCCACTCGCCAGTCTTCCACCCATGCAGAGATCGCACACGCGGCAATGCCGCCTCCACGAACCAATCTAGATCGATTATCGACCCGATCGCACGCGGATGCAAGCCAGTGGCCACCACTCCGCAATACTTGCCTCAAGTGGCACCGCTGAGCTAGGCTATGATAGATAAGCAAGTTGACGCCACCGTCACATTTTGCGCAGCCGAAACGATCACACCCCAACCGCGCCAGGATCGCACCGCAACATCGGCGGGCACGCGGCGCACCGAGCGGGTGCCCAGCCAATCCCCCTTGAGGAGACCACGCACCGTGACGAAACAGAGAATTCCTGCCTCGCTGATAGTCCTGATATTGCTCGTTGCGCCACGCGTGCCGTCGACTTCGGCCTGCACCTCGATCATGGTGGGTCGCAAGGCATCGACCGATGGATCGGTGATGACATCCCATACATGCGACAGCCATCGGACCGGTTCGCACGTCTTGATCGTGCCAGCCGCCACCTACCCGCCTGCCGCTCAGCGTGCCTTGTCGAAACGTACCATGGACGACTCCGGCCCGATGCCACGTTACGGACGTGCCGCCACCGGAAAGATCGATCAGGTTAAGAGCACGTATGGCTACATTGCTCCCGCCTATGCTTGCATGAACCAACAACAATTGGCCATTGGCGAGTCCACCTTCGGTGGCCGTGAGGAACTGGTCAGCGACAAAGGGCTGATTGACTGCGAGACGCTCACTCGCCTGATTCTCGAACGTGCTTCGACCGCTCGGCAAGCGATCACTCTGGCCGGCAAGTTACTCGAACAACATGGATGGTGCGACGAAGGCGAAGCGTTGACCATCGCGGACACGAAGGAAGTCTGGGTTCTGGAAATCGTCGGCCCCGGCAAGGATCAGATTGGAGCGATTTGGGCCGCTCAGCGAGTGCCCGACGACCATGTGTCGGCCGTCGCCAACTCGGCTCGTATCGGCACGCTCGATCTTGCCAAACCCGATTTCTTCATGGCCTCCAAGAATGTCCACCAAGTGGCCAAGGAGCGCGGTTACTGGGATCCCAAGAACGGCAAGCCGTTTCGGTTCTACGAAGCGTACAATCCCGAAGGACGATTCAGCTTCGCCGCCACCAGACGGGAATGGCGAGTGCTATCGTTGCTGGCTCCTTCACTGGAGCTGAGCCCGAACGCCAATGTCTTTCCGTTTTCCATCAAACCGGACCGTCCCGTCGGGCCGGAGAGGATTATGGAGTTGTTTCGCGACACGTATGAAGGGACCGATTTTGACACGACCAAGAATCTCACCGTCACCGATGACGAAGGGAAGACGATCAAGAGCCCGCTGGCCAACCCGTTCATGCCATACGACATGAACAAGGTTCTCAAGATCAATGGTGGCTGGGGCGAGTTGGGGGAACGCCATATTGCGCGCTGGTACTGCATGTATGTGACCGTCACACAATCGCGCGCCTGGCTGCCGAACTCCGTGGGGGGAATCGTCTGGTTCGGCTATGGCAATCCCGCCATGACGGTCTATGTGCCGATCTACGCCGGTGTGACCGATCTTCCCCTCGACTATAAGACAGATGGCCGCACCACCGGCTTTAGCCGCCGGAGCGCATGGTGGGGCTACAATCGTGCCGCCACACTCGCCGCGCACCGTTGGGGTGACATGCGCCACGACATCGCTGCCACACGCGCCCCGCTTCAAGAGAAGTTCCTGGCGGCACAAGAGGAAATCGCCAAGACGGCCGGCAAACTGCTCAAGGACAACCCGCAAAAAGGCCAAGCCTTCCTCACGCGCGCGACTGCCCGGGCATGCGAGGAAGCCACCAACGCCTTTTGGAACCTTGGCGATCTACTCTGGACCAAGTACGACGAGAAGTGGTAGGACCTTGGAGCTGGGCTTCGTTTGATGACTCGATGCAGCCACTATTTCTAATCGTCTTCTTCCGTGGCAACAGGCCGGAATGCTCCGACCACGACAGAACGAAATGTTTCAAAACAAGGCTCTTCCGAAGAGTTATTGGGTGATATCAGGGTCTCGCAGCGGCGGACGTGAGCCGCTCAGGAATCCCAACAACAAAGCCTGGCGTGCCGTGCATTTCAGGCACGAGAAGGGTCCACTACCGAGCCACATCGTAGTGCTTCGCGCCGTGCACCACGGCCTCTCTCGCTTTCGCTTCGGCAGCGCGCAACGCGTCATACTTGCCCTGTTGCTGGACTTCGTTTTCAGCCACCAGCTGAAAACCAGGCATGTCCGCGCGCGGACGAGCAATCAGTCGCTGGCGCCCCAACTCGATGATCTTCAGCGCCTCGACGTGGATCGGATCAGGATCATCATCTAGTCGGTCCGCAAACTTGGCCAGGCATGGGCTGAGCTCAGGGCGAGTAAGATTCACGTCTACCGAGCCGGTCAGTTGCTGCAACCTATTCAATTCTGCCTCGTTCAACGGCGAGCGACCGTAACGATTGTCACCGTACGCGCTGGCATAGTTGGGGTAGTAGGGAGCATTGATATCAATCCAAGTGACGATTCGATCAAAACTCTCGCGGTCCAAATGCACTTGAGCATCGATTTCCGAATCACCATGTCCGTTGAGAAGTACGCTGGTCAGCCGGCTGGCGTGCGCCCCCCAGCTCTTTGGCAACAGCGTCTGGTAAGGTCCGGCACCCGGTACGGTAACGTATTTGCCGCGCCGCAGCGACGCGTAGGATGTGTTGAACGGCAAACTCAAATCACCTGCCAGGTTCAGCTTGTCGCCAGCCGGTTTTCCGAAGTCGTGACACGATACGCAATGCCGGTCCAATACCGGCTGAACCTCTGCCACGTACCCGAAATTACGTGGCGGCCCGTACCAGGGAGCTAACCGCTGCGGTGGTTTTCGCATCGCCCCAGCCAGCTCGCCATGCGGTACCGATGTCTGCCGCTGTTCGTGACAACCGACACAACCTGCCGTTTCACCGGGTCGCACCATCGTGCCACTGCGCATCGATTGAACCATCATCCCACGCTCATCCAACAACTGGAAATAGACAAACCGATCGGCTGGCACCGCGAAGTAAACGCTGCCATCTTGCTCCACGGGCACCGTGCCCAGAATCCGTTTGTTGTTGAAATCGTCCCACGCCATGCCGGGCGCTTGCTGGCCCGTACCACCGTCCCAACCCAATTTGGTCCAAAAGCGTTTCTCGGGCGATTCGACGACTCGTAACGACTTGACCGTGCCGCGTTGTATCGACTCCATCCCCGTTCCAACATAGACGTCGGCCACATAGAAATAACCGACCGACTGAGCCAGATCGACGCGCGATGGAATCACCGGAGGTCGCACGCGTGGTGCCAATGGCATCGGATCGAAGCACCCTAGCGTCTCGCGGTGCAACAGCTTTTCGCCACCCTCGATATCGATCAAGTAGATCCCCATTGGCGCGCCCTTGCCGGTGCTGCGTGAACAAAGTAGCTGGCTGGAAGATAGCGGGAAGGGATCTTCATACTTGGGTTGAACTCGCTTGAATGTGTCGTAGTTCCCCTTGCCGACCAGATCGATAGCATGGGCGGGCCAGGTGCGTACCACCGGGGCACGACCGTCCAATCCCAGCTCCCGATTGACAATCGCCAAAGCGCCCCAGGGACGATCGTGACAGGACGAGAACGTGCAGACAAACAACTCAGTTCCGGGAATCGCTCGGTTGTCCAACACGGCGCCTGGCGAGTTGGTGTTGTTGCCCCAGTGAATCGCGTGGTTGGTACCGTCAGGGTTGCAAACCCAAGCACCTTGTGCGTCACCGAAGTTCCGGTCGACGTACTCCCACCGGTCGTACAACACGCGGCCATCGGGTAGCAATGACGGGTGCCCCTCGAAAAGCGTGCTGTGCCCGATCTGCTGGATGTTCGCGCCGTCTGCATCCATCGTGAACAAGTTGCACATGATGTGCCGGTTGCACATGCAATACTTCGGCTCGCGCGTTGACGTGAACAAGACCCGGTCGTCCGCCAGATAGATCGGATCGATATCCGAGATCCCAGCTCCATATGTCAGTTGCCGCAACTCGGTCCCATCCGCGTTCATCTCGTAGATGTGGTAGTCATCGGTCGCGTTACGACGCATCGAGAACAAGATCCGAGTGCCGTCAAAACTGACTTCGATATCCCGCGCCACACCATCGGGGACGTCCAACAGTGTCTTGGGAGCATTCTTGTTCGCCAAATCGATCGTGCGAATCGCACTGCCACCTCGAAACTTACTTGCGTTGATCTCGCCGGTCTGGAACAACGTCGCCGTGTTATGGTGATCGTTGGCATATTGGTGGCGGGCTACAAATACAATCGTGTCGGAGCCCCAAAGCAGACCGGCTTGAAGCATCAACGCGAACAATGCCATCCAACGAACACGAACTACTATCATGAGTTCTCCCCGGCAAACGGCTCTTCCGACTATTCCCGTAGTGTCAAGAATCCAACTATCCTACCACCGCAGTGTAAGACGGCCCTGCTGGCCGTTCAAGCAGGCAATGAACCCGGCGGCGCCGCACCCCAGCGCAAGACGGGTGACGTAAGAGATTGAGACTGGCGGTGCCGGTGGCGATTCCGGGACGGTGACTCAGCCAAGGGAAAAGGCGCTGCAGGAACGACCCAAGTAACCGTTCACGCAACCCAAACCACAACGGACTCGTCACGGTGACCGAGGAACTATTGCCCCGCTTCAAGTGGCGTTCAGCTTGAAAGGCGAGCGCCCAATGTCAAAGCAAACCGCGGCTTGATTCGGTCTCAGCAAAGCGGCGATTAATGGATAATTTCATGTTCGACCGCCGACAGACGAAGGCGCGTTGCTAGTAGCTGACCAGTCGTGCCTCCGGCCGGGGCAAGCGCAGCGGAGTGCCTTTTGGTCAGCGCCTATTCGCGTCTACTAACGGTTCCATTCTTGAATGCGTCAATCGCGCCCTCGTTTCCGTGAACGGTTGTCGACCCGCAAAGCCTTCCTGAGACGCAAGAACACAAGACGCGTGTCGAACGAAATCAACACGCGTCTTGATGAGTTGTAAGTAGCTTCTAGCCGAGCTTCTGTGCCCTGGCCTAGTTGCGACGCTTACGCCAATAAACCAAACCAGCAATACTCGAAAAACCGAGCCACAGCATGATCGTGGAGGGTTCAGGAACGGCCGAAATCGTACCGCTCATTGCGTAAACAGGCAAGGCAACGGGGAAGCCCGCATTGAACGGAACCTTCGCATTCTCGAGCCACTGTCCGTCTAGCTGCAGGAAGCCGCCGGTCATCCCCTGCTGGCTTCCAAAGGCATAATCGTTGCCCATCCACAACGGCACCACTCCCTCGGATGCCGGAGCACCACTGGCTTTTGTACCGGTCCAAACAGCCGTGTTGGAAACCAGATTCCCGTCTACGTCCAGCACTTCTAGATTCGAGCCACTGCCATCGTACTTAATGGCGGCACTCAAGGACGACAAAGTGGCGGTGGTTCCCACTAACTCGCCATTCGTATTGAACACCTTGACTTCAGCGACACCCGGATCGCCCGTCTGGCTGATCCAGTCAGCCACCGGCGTTCCACCACTGGCGTCATGGGCCGTTACCAGCGACTTCCAGCCGCCCGTCTGGCCGAGGTCGTTGTCGATGATCAACCCGTTAGTCAGTTCACCGGCAAGCGCGGACTGCAACGCAAAATCATCGTAAACGGCCTGCTCACTAATGTCGCCTCGAATGATCGGCGCTGTGACGAATACCACTCGAATGGCTTCGCCCTGTTGTACGCCCGTGCTTTGGACTTTTGCCCAAAAATCGGACACCAAGTCTGCCTTGACGGCAGAAACCATTCCGAGCGCCAGCACAAAACAGCTAGCAATAACCAAGACGCGTCTCATAGGATTGCACTCCTCTTCTCTGGTTCCGCATGCCCAGGCCCTGTTCCACGAGATCCGGCCATGCTCGCTACTTATTCACTCACGGTGGATGCATCAGCGACGGTACGCGTGATTGTTCCACTAAGTAGTTCTCCACCAGCCATCGCATCCTGACAACCAAAAAGCCACCCATTTCATGCTATTTCAAAAAAGAGCGTTTCAAAATCCCTGCCAAAGTGGAAAAAAGTCGCCTAAACGACTATTTTCATAGCCTTTGCGGGCGATGCGTCTCGGTCATTTTGTGCACGGAAATCACCTGCCACGGTGATTCGCAAAACCCTCACAATCACCCTGTTCCGCACAACCTACACCAGCACATCAAGGGGCTTGTAGGCACCGCCAAGCACGCCAGCAGCGTAATAACCGAGCCATTTTTGGAGGACCGTTGCATAAACGCGACGGTAATCGGTGTGATATTTCAGGCCGTCCTGGTCCAAGTCGGTCAAACTGGGATGGCGACCGATCAGGCCACTCTTGACGCACCCACCTACCAGCAGCACTGGGGCGGCGGCGCCATGGCCCGTCCCGCGGCGGCCATTCTCGCTGACCGTACGGCCGAATTCGGAAAAGGTCATCAGCAAGGTCTGGCCAAGCCGTTTCCGGCGTTGCAGATCCGCCACAAATGCCGCAATCGACTCCGACATCTCGTGCAGCAGTGCCGCGTGGTTATCGCGTTGGTTTGCGTGGTTATCGAATCCGCCGATTCCCCCGCCACCAAGCTCGACGAAATAGATCCGCACTCCCAGATCCGCCTGGATCAGATGCGAAACGGTCCGTAATTGGCCGGCAAGCGTAAAGGGTGGGTAGTCCGCACCCGATCCGGCCTTGGCCAAGACCTGTTCGACACGCTGGCTCATGTTGTGAGCGGCCGTTGTTCCACGCTGGACCACATCAAGCAACGGATTGTCCTGTGAACGCGTAAAAGTCCGCTCTTCGCCGGCGAAACTCGATGCAGACCGTCCCACGGTCCATTGCTCCGTGCGCCGCACACTGGGGACCACCGAGGCCTCAGCGCGCAAGGCAAACGGCTGTGCGATCGGCCCAACAAACGCCGCGGGAACATCCCCTGAACCGGGTTGCATTTCCAGGTCGACGGTCCGGCCAATCCAGCCGGTTGGGCAGTTCGGCTCACCTGGCCTGGCCGTATGCCATTCGCGCATCGCACTGTCGTGATCACGATTGTTTTTCGGATACCCTACTCCCTGCAACACGCCAAGGTGCCCATCACCCATCAGTTTTTGGAGCCCCGTCAGCTGCGGATGGAAGCCAAGATAGTCATCGATCTTCAGCACATCACGTTTGGTCAAGCGCAACGTCGTTCTACTGCGTGCGTACACATCGTCCGCATAGGGAACGACAGTATTTAGACCATCATTACCACCCGACATTTGCAGCACGACCAACACGCGGTCGCCACTCTCAGAATCGGGTTCGGCCGCCAGCGCTGCGTGCTGCAGCAAGGTCGGCATGGCCGACGTGAACGACAAGACCGACGACGCACCAACCATCGTTTTAAGAAACTCGCGACGTGAATGAGACATGGTGATCTCCTTATAGCTGGGCCCACAGTAGCTGGGCCCGCCAAGGGCTCAGCCGCAACTCGGTCCGATGATAGGTTGTGTGACACTTCCGCTGAATATTGGTGGCTTCAGCTACGACAATTGAAATTCAGGTAGCGTGACAACACGATAGACAAAGCTTCGCAGCCAATCAGCCGATTCAGCAACCGAACCAGCCGGCGCCGCTTTAAGAAGTGCGTTACGCACCGCCGACGGCACGTCATCTTGCAGGTACAGTTTCAACAGCAATTCTGCAGCGTCACGTGGCGTCGCACAGTCGTGGCGCATGGCCATCGCGACCACATCGAAATTCCCTTCATACGGTCCCTTGACCGCCAGCATTGCCTTGGCTAACTTCTCGCGGCCCAGGATCGTGGCGGCATTGATCCAATGCGTTCCACCGACCCAGCCGTTGTGGGTAGGTGGGTTATACAGGTCTTCGCCCAATGCTGCCAACGCTTCGCCCATTGGCTGCGTGGCGGCATTTCCTTCTAACCCCATTGCCAGCTCGGTACCATATTGAACCGGGCTCTTCACGCGCCGCCGGTATGCCGCTTCGGAAAAGAACAGATTCGAGCGCAAGATGGTCTCGACCACTTCGCCCACTTCGTACTCGCCCGCCAACATTCGCGCCAACGGTGCGAGCAACTCATCGCTCGGTTCGCCCACTTCGGAAACGAACCAACGATAAAGTTTGCCGGCGATCATGCGCGGTGTCGCGGGTTGGTCGAGCACAATGCGTACGATGTCCTTGGCTTCCCAATCGCCTTGGTTGCCCAACACGCGTTTTGAACCACTATCATGTTCGTGCGCCAAGAACCGCAAGCGGCCACGCAACACAGACCAACCCGTGAACGCGCGTGCCGCCTCGCGCACATCCTCGTCGCCGTAATGTCCCGGCCCCACGCTATAGCGTTCCATGAGTTGGCGAATGAAGTTCTCGTTGGGCTGGATCTTACGGCTCCGCTCCGCGCCGACACTCAACAACACTGCCGGATCAGCCGCCACCGCCGCAAGCAACGCCCGATACGAGCCAAGTGCGTGCTTGCGCAACAAACCGACATGCCGCAACATTAGCAAAGAATCGTCCACACCGCGATTACTCACACCGAAGTGGCTGTGCCAAAACAGCGTCATTTTCTCCTGCAGCGGGTAAGGCGATGCGAGAATTCGCCGCAACCACCAGGCACGCAAGCTGTCAACGCCGCTAGTGCGAGCCACTTCCTGCTCGTCGGCTCGCATCATTGACTCGAACGCCGCCACGTCTTCTTGAGGGCGTATCAACTGGTCGATCGATCGCCTGAGTCCATCTTTCACCGCGCGCTGGAGCGTATCCCAACGCGCCCCAAACGCGGCGCGCCGAAACAAGTGGCCAACTTTCGACAAAGTCCACGGTCGCCCGGCATCCGGCTGGTACTCAGCCCACGCCCAATCGGGGTCGACCACGTCACTCGAATTGGCATTTGGTTTTTCTGCCGTCATGTCTTGACCTCCAAACAATTCCGCCGTAGATGGGTTCGCCATGGCTGGACCCGCCGTAGCTGAGCCCGCCAAGGGCTCAGCAGCAGCAACTCATTCCAACTCCCAATTCCAACACATTTTTGCTGACTCCTAGCGGCTCCAGCTACGTTGTTCTACTTCGGCAACTTGTAGCCGATGGAAATCTTCAATTGCGTCAGTCCGCCGTTCTCGCCCGCCGTAACCTTGACGTCATTGACATATCGCAACGCGGTGAGCATCCCGTCGATGTCGTTTTCCGCCTCTTCCCGTGAATGACCTTTCTCGACCATGTTCTGACGCACCATCGCGCTGCGATTGGCAGCCAGAATTGCCGCCAGGGAAGCACCGTTGAGCGTCGCCAAGCTATGCAACCCACTCAACGGCTTAACGTGCTCTTGCGATTCGGTACGCAACGCATCAATCAGATCGCGTGCCAGCGCGTCGGTCGAACTCATGATCAGATGATCACCTTCGATCGCCAATGCTGGCTGAAAATTGAACCGGGTATCAACGGCATCCTTGTCGTCCTCATCAGCAACCGAAAAGAAGGAGGTCGTGTAGGTGGTGCCTTGATAGGATGTCGTATCAATGATCAAACCAGGCAGCGCCTGCTGTCCGCGTGTAAAATTAACCAGCCCAATCGCCTTCTGCCACGCTTCTTTCATCACCAAGCTGAACCCCTTGGGATCACGCAAGCCAACCACCATCGCGAATCCAGGCAATTGCATCGCAGGCGTTCCGGTCTTGGCATTGTACTTCTGTTCAGCTACGACAAAACGCATATCTGGGAGTGTTTGCGCCAACACTTCTTCGGTAAGGTCCTTGCCCGAGAAGAAGATCCCCATCATATTCTCAAAGAAGATAAGGCCGCCCGTCCGTTCCGCGAACAACTCGTCCTTGGCAGCGTAGAATTTGTGCAGGTCGCGATAGAAGCTAAGGCCCGCAATCTGCCCAGGGACCGTCAAGTTCGGCATTGCCCCTTGGTCGGGCGACGCGGGCACCGCGAAACCATTGAGCGGTGTTGAAGGACTGCCGCCGTGATCCGCCAGGACTTCGATGGCCAAGTCATCTTGCTCCAAATTGACTCCCACCGACAGCCAGGTCGCCTGAGTGGCCCCAGCCAATAGCGGAGCAAAGAGCAGTCTCGCCAAGGGGTTCTGGTTCTGCTCGATCGCCTGTTGAAAACCGGGCAACTGCTTGAGCACGCGCATGTCCGCATACAGCTTGACTTTGGCATCCGAGCTGAGTGCTTTCTGAGCGGCGACGAAGTTCGACGACTTGGCGATACTTCCCGTGGCCTGCTCGGCACGGCGATCCAAAGCCAGTTTCAGCGTTTCGGGCTTGTTAGCCAAGAGCAGGCGATTGCCGACAATCGCATGTACTTCGCCTGGCCCAAACGACCAGCCCTGCACACCGCGATACTCGGCCGACTTGATACGCTCGGGGTTCCCCTCTTTCGCCGCATCGCCTTTGGCGATCGTACGAAAGAACTCATGCACTTCCTCCAACATCGCAGCGTCTTCGGCTTCGACGATCAGCAGGTTGTGCTCATCCGGCAGTACTGCCAATGTGATTCCACCACCCACAAGTTTCTTCAGTAACTCAGGTAATTTGGCGTCATACTTCGTTTCGAAGAAACGCACCAAACCCAGCACTTGCTGCGTATCGGGCCGCGTCATGGCCTCCTTGTACACCGGCAGTGATTCCACAAACGAGACAATCTGATCATCAAACGCACGGTCGATCAGTGCCTTGGGATTCGTCACTTGCAACACGATGATCGCATTGTCCGGAACGAGCGTCGTGGCGGCACCTTGATTGTCGTCCGCGATGGCGGTTCCGCCGAGCAGCAATGGCAAGACAAGTAGCAAATGACGGGTCGTCTCTCGAAACATGGTTATGTCTCCTCAACAAGAGTGTAAATGGACAGTGATTGATACTTTGCGATTGGTACTCTGCTCGCTCGTCTACCGGCGTTCCTTGGTCCTTGGCAATACGGTCCTTGGCAATACGGTCCTTGGCGATACGGTCCTTGGCGATACAATTCCACACATCAAGAGCCTTGGGACGCCCTGGTTTCACACTAGCGGTGCTCCGAAATACTTGCCGCACGAAACATTTGCCGCACGAATCAGAGATCGCGTCGCGAGAAGAACAGGAGCGACAACCCCAATGCCAACAGCGTTGGTATGCCGTACCCCAAAGCAACTCGTACCAGCGAAAAATCTTCGTAGTTGCCCCGGTCAAAGAAATTCTCTTCTCGAGAGGGCTGTGGCGCACTGCCCGAAAGCATGCTCATAAACTGGTTCGCCTGCCGTGCCAACACTTCGACATCCTGTGATGTTAACTCTGGCGACGAATCGGCATCACGTTCCGACCACGGCGTGCGCAACAGCGTTGGCAATGCCTGGCCGAGACTGATGGGCGAAAACTCCTCAAGCGAAAACGTGTGCAACACCAAATTGACGGGGAACCACACGAGGATCAGCACGATGATGGCCAGCAACGGCCTGCCTAAAATGGTTCCAGCCAGAAACGATAGAGTCACCAGGAAGGTCAAGACCAGCGCCACGACCGCCAGCGCAGCGGTGGCCCCGTAAAACGTGACTGGCTGTTCACCCGTCGTCCGCTCGGCCAACGTGACCATGGCGATGGCCGGCAGCATCACGGCCAGGTAAACCGCCAACACGACAACCACACGCGCACCCCAGGATGCCAGCAGATACTCATATCGCGTTACCGGACGACACAGAATCCCGTCCGTCAACGCATCCAAACGCGATCCAGTCGTCGGACTGACGCCCAGCATGATCACGACCAGGAACCAGGGAATCACAAGGTACGAAAACAGCAGCGTGGCAATCAACGGTGTTGGATCAGCTTGATCCCACGCACCTGCCACAGCTAACAAGGTGATCAACGCGGTGACAATAAACCATCCACGCACCAACCAGCTGGCCAGCAACTCCTTCATTTCATAGTTGAAGATCGCCAGAATCGGCATCCACGACCTGCTCGCTCTGTAAATCGAATCGCCGGAAACCATGGGCACTATCCTCTTGGAGCAATTGCAAATAAGCGTTTTCTGTTTCGTTCTGCCCCGACCCCACCGACTGGAGCAACAGACCATGGGATTCGACCAGCTGCAGCACTTCCGCGAGCGCGGCCGCGCGACTCCGCCCTTCCGCCAACTGGATCGTCATCGTTCGCTGATCACGCACGCGCGCCGCCAATCCTTCGAGCGTAGAGACTTGCATCGCCACACTCTGGATACTCTCGACCGAACCTTCGAGTTCCAAACAAAAATCATCGTGTTGCAAACGCTGTTTCATCTCGCGCATCGCGCCGCTGAAGATCATGCGTCCTTCGTGCATCACGCCGACGTGATCACAGATCTGATCGATGTCGCTCAGAATATGCGTCGCCACAATCACGGTCCGTGTGCGCGCAAGCTGCGCGATCAAATCCAAGGTGAATCGCCGCGCGGCTGGGTCGAGCCCTGCAGTCGGTTCGTCCCAAATCAACAGCGGCGGATCGGACAACAGTGAAGCTGCGATCCCGAGCCGCGTGCGCATGCCCGTCGAAAACGTGCGGATTTTCTGGTCAGTCGCCCCCAACAACCCGACCGCACGCAGCAGAGAGGTCAATCGTGGCTGGCGCACGGGCCCCGCAATGCGGCTCAATTTCCCCAGCAAATCGAGGTATTCGACCGGCCGCAGATTTTCAGGAAACGAAGGATGCGTGGGCAAATAACCGATCGCACTGCGCACCCTCGTGGCATTAACTCCGCACCTCTTGCCCAGCACCTCGGCCTGGCCGGCCGTGGCCCGCTGCAAACCCAACAACAGGCGTAGCGTAGTGGTCTTGCCCGCCCCGTTGGGGCCTAATAGACCATAGACGGCACCACGCGGCACCTGCCACGTAAGGTCGTTCACGGCAATCACGCGACCACCATAGATTTTGGTCAAATGCTCAGTTCTAACCGCCAAATCCACGTTGCATCTCCCGCCACAGCTTGAATAATCGCCCCGTATCTCCACCAGCCCCCCATGGCCCGCACACCGGTCTGCTCTCCGAACGAATTTACCCCCGCCGCCTCGACTGAGTTTCAAGCTGTGAGATACGGCACTTTGCAGAGTCCTGGCGTAGAGGGCGGAAACAGCCCCTTGCTCAAGTCCAAGTTGGCGGCTGGCAGGCCCCAGATTCCGACACGATCCCTGGCAAAACCCTGCACGGATGGCACCGGGATGTTGTGTCGCTGCCGTTACCGCTTTCTAATGCGTCCTGACGGCAATAATCGCCCCAGTATCGCCGCGCATAAGCGAGCAACGACTTCACCCGACGGGGCACTGGCAACGATGCCCCATAGATTCAGGAGTTCGATCATGGACGCCATCGCACTACGTGAAAGACTACTGGCGTGCCTGGGCGGACCATGGCCCGACCCAGCACCGCTGAACACGCAACGCCACGACACGACACAGAAGGATGGCTACCGAATCGAGACCCTCACCTACGAAGCGGAACCAGGATGCCAGATCCCCGCTTTGCTGCTGATTCCCGATTCCGTTTCGAGCGTTCGTCCGGCACCGGCCGTCGCCGTGTGGCACCAGCACAATGGCCAATGGCATCTTGGCAAGAGCGAACCCGCCGGTCTGGCGGGTGATCCGATGCACCACACCGGCGTTGCTTTAGCCCGAAAAGGCTATGTAGTGCTCTGTCCAGACGCAGTCTGCTTTGAACAGCGGCAGAGTCCTGATCTTAAGGGAGGTGATTTCGAGCGGTTCGAATTCTTACGATACGTCGTGGATGGCAAGTCCATGGCCTGGAAGAACATCCTTGACATGCGTCGCGCCATCGACTTGCTCTGTTCGCGCGCCGAAGTGCGACACGATCGTATCGGCTGCTACGGTCACTCGATGGGCGCAACGCACTGCTGGTTGCTTGGCCCATGGGAACCGAGACTCAAATGCCTGGTCGCCAACTGCTGCCTTCCCACTTACGTAGGCATTCACCGGCACCACTTGCTGCACTGTTTCCCCAACTTCATTCCCGGCTTCTTCCAGTACGGCGACACACCCGATATCGCCGCAATGACGGCACCTCGGCCGTTACTGATGAACTTCGGTGAACAAGACAGGGGCAGTCCGATCGAAGAGGTTCGCGCCGGCATCAACTTGATAGCAAATGCATACCAACAACACGATGCAGCGGCGCATTTCAGCTACTTCATTGAACCGAACACGGGGCACGCGTTCACCGATGCCATGCAGCAGCGAACTTGGAACTGGTTCGCCCGGCATCTCGGATAGCGGGAAGAGCGTCACCGTTCACTGCGCGCAGTACTTCACAAGTTATTAGTTTCCTGACTATCCCCTTCACGGTGCGGAAGAAAGCCGCCTAAGTGCTTACATTTCAATAAGATCGACGCGGAGAGCATGCCTTGGGAAGCCGACGTTTTGGAGGAGTTTCACTCAGCGTTTGCGCTGTCGAAGTCACAGCACTGAGGGTGAGGATGAGAAGGCATCCGATCACCGTCGGGAACATAACCGGTCCGTGCTACAATGCCACCTAAGCGTGCAACAGATTTCACTTCGCGCGGAGGTCCCTGAGGCCATGCCCAGCCCACCCGACTTCACGGCCCGCTCCAAACGAGCTGCTGAGCCAGCGCTGCATGCCATTGGAAAGATTAGGTTCGGGAGTCTTCAGAAGCAGGTGAATATGATTTGGCATCCAGCACCAGGAAAATACTTGCCACCCCGATCGCACGACTTCATCGGCTAGGCCCGCGGGTAAATCGCTCGTAGTGGCCCTCATCGTGAAATATTGGTCGTTTTCCATCGCCCCGTGTTACGACGCGGTAGTTCGCGCCAGGAAACTGAATTCTAGGTGGTCTCGGCATCGATCCGCTCCCGTTGCAGCATGGATGTCGTCGGCAAAAGCCCGATTTTATCATCCTGAAAACCGAAAACCAAGTCTGAGAAAGCGCCGGGATAAACCGTCTTGGAGTTGAGAATGAAAGAGTCTTACAGCGAAGTCCTGCCTCCCGTCAACAATCGTGCGTCTGTTCGATTCTTCCCGCAGTTACCGCGCGCTGCCAAGACGCCACACATCCAGACGATAAGTTATATGTCAAGACCTGACCTCATTCCCTTCCCGTTGAAGAATGCGCTGTTGTTGTAAGCTCCAATTCCTACGCGTTGTCGAATCCCAGCAAGGGGCGCGTCGTCGGCAACAGAAAGAAAAGCGTGAACGCCCTCATGGCGGAGTGTCGCAGCCTGCTGCGATCGTGATAGGCCGGGCTGTAAGAACACTCGCCCATTCGTCGTAGTGTAACCCAGTGTGTTCGTACCGGCCAATGAAGCGTCGGTTGCAGGTAGTCGTAATTGCCTGACTCCCGCCCTTAGGGCGATGGATCATAGCTGCTTCAGTATCATCAGCACACCAATCAGAAATAGCAACAGAAGGATTCCGGGGAAAAAAACTCGAAACAGGTATTTGAGAATCAAATTCTCATCAAACATTTCTACTTCCGTCAACTGCGCATCCAATCGTTCGATCTCCGCTTGATCGTACTCGACACTAAGTCCTGATCGTAGGCGTACCGAGTAACTGTTCAATTGCTCCTCGTATTTTTCCTTGTTGCTTTGAGAATCAAACCGTCCCGATGATAGGTAGACGCTTTTCACGAGATCTTCGCGGTCTTGTTGAGGATCAAACGCACAATCGGGGCACTTTCGTACGGAAGCGATTTCCTTGCTCCGCATTTGATGCAAATCGCAGTCACAATCAGTCCTCACTACCGTTGAGCAATTCCCAAAGTTCTCCGCCGATTTCGTAACTGACATAGAACGTCCCCGTGGCAAGGGCGGGAATTCCAATACGAATTGCATTTTCGACACGCGCGGCGCGGGCGGCATGGTGCGGCCCCCAGTTGCGAGCCCAACCCATCCATGTATTCAGGTCGAGCGAGCGATGGAAGATGCGCGCATCGGTGGGAGATTGAAGCCAGCGTTTTGAATGCCTTGAGGAATTCCAGCTCGCTGTGGGAACAGCCAGTGGTGAAGACTATGGCCATTCGCCCCACCACGCGCCCTCCAGTATTCGGGGCCAATCTGGCGACGAAAGTCGCGATTGTCGTAGAAGAACCGACGTATTCTTGTGAACAAACTCGGCTGATTCGCTACACCCCTTGGGGCTACTCACTACAACGACGAACCTACAATCCCTGAATCAGTCGCGGTTTTTCGGTTACTGCATCGACGACGATGATCGCACCATTGCCGTCATCCTCGATCAACGGATCTAATTCACCAAATCGAACATGAATAATCCATTCGTCTTTGTCCTTATTCCTTGAGTGAACAATTCTTTCAATCTCAAAATCAGCCAGACCAATCGCGCGACCGTAGTCTTCGGCGATTTGGCAAACATTTGTAATTGTTGTGGTCGTAGTCATAGTCGTTCTGCTGCCTAGTTTCCGTAAAGCTTGCGGATGTATTCAATATATTTTAACGCGTGGGCACGCTCGGCGTCAGCAAAAATCCGCCAATGGTTGCTTTCCTGCAAAGCTTTGAAAAGGGTGTGATCTCTGTGAGGCGGTAAATACGGTGGGCAAGAACAGGGAGCAGACACCCTGCTCTCTCGCGGACTTTTTTGCAGCCCGATCCGGCCTTTGAGGATCTCACTGCGACACACGCATGTCACCGGTGGCCAAGAAAGTCGAAAAAAGTGGCGATCGAGCCCCACAGATGCGCCGAACTCCGTTGCCCAGGCAACGAATTGCGGTAGGATC
>JAJRVM010000226.1 GCA_024277285.1 Planctomycetota bacterium | reverse complement strand
TGCCATGCCTGCCGACAACAGTATCAAAGTGACGCTACGAAGGGTGTACAGTGAACGCTTCATGGGTCTTCTCTTTCGATTAACTAGGTCGCCTCACGTCTGGGTAACGGCGCCATTCCAATCAGGTTTCTGGCCCTTTTCTAGTGAGGGCTGGAGACCCTCTGACTTGGTTGGCCTGTGACGGCCCTGCGACTACGGCGATGAAGTCGTTAGTGTTTTGCCGTGCCTGCGGTTCTCAACCTCCGAGCGGCAGCAACGCGACTGGGCTCGTTCGGTGGCGTTGGCCGTTGACACGGAGCAAAAAAACGCATTTGGCACACGCGAAAATGTCACGCTAAGGCCCAGTGTCAGGACTATTGTGCCAGCCGATCAGCCATTGAATTAATATACAGAAGGTCCGATTCGTGCAAGTATTGTACGGTGTTTCAGCCTTGCGAATGCGTCAAAACCTGCAAATCTGGCGGCTGAGTTGGCCAAAAACTTGAGTATTTCTTGCCAAAAAGCGTGCGTCAACGCGGAAACCACTTTCGCGTTTCATACCCTATGTATCGGCTGGAGCGAGTTTCTTTATGGCGTGAACTTTTTGCAACCGGCAGAATAAAACACCACTTTTCTCCTGCACCGATCGGGGACAGGTGTTTCGTCCCACGCATTTGCCAAACGGTGGCGCGAGAAGTCGCCATCGCACCATTTGCCGTTGCTGCCACGCTTTCCCGGCGGTGGGCGTTACCAAGCCCAGCCCCGGCCACCCCATACTTCGCTCCAGACGGTGGCGCGCGCGACGTCGCGCGAGGTGATCAGCGGTGCGGGTGGACGGTAGCCTTTGGACGGCTTTTGTCCTTTCGAGAAACCCGCTCCAAAGAGGGGGGCACTTGAGGAGCCGCTTGACCGCGCACTGGCCACGGCACTCGCCTGCTTGGCGACACTGGCATTTCGTTGTTTCACGGCCATGGCACGTGATTTCTCGGACGCTTGATGCATCCAAGTGAGTGACGCGTGTTTCGCATGAATGCGTTTCAGGATTGCCAGCATCTGATTCGCGTCGGCATTCAGGATGTCGCTACGCAGCTTTTCGATTTCCTTGTCGCTGTACATCGCCTGCACGCGCAGGAAATTACGCAACCAACGCTTCGTCTCCTGCCACTGAGGGCTCTCAACGTACTCGGCCAGCTCCCGCGTCGATTGCAACCACTGACGTAACTGGCTGGGCGACATGTTGCTCACTGCCTGATGGATCTTGGCGGTGTCTTCCTTGCGCATGAGCTCCGAATCGGTGAGGTATTTGTCCAACCACAACATCGTGGCCTGCTTACGCTCGGAGTCCGTCAAATTGGGATCGGTAAGCCCCTTGGCCGTTATTTGCGCGTTGGCGATCGACGTGACCGTGGCGACCAGCAGCCACGCGGCTAACGCCAGAATGGTGCGATTGGTTTGCGTGCGGCGGCACGACAGAGCGCGATATGGGTTCGTGAAATGCATGGTTAGCTCTTTGGATGGTGGCAAGTCGAAGATGCCCTTGCCAGGGACCGAGTGACGATCGCTGGCGGTGAATCGCAAAACGTCATTCATTATACAAAGGACTCGAAAAAACAGCCGCTGCAGGAGCGACATTTTTCCGGCGGCTATGGGGAGTCGTCAGCCTGTTTTTTCTTCATCGTCTGGAACCGCTGCATGATCTCGCGCCAATTGGTAAAGACGATGTCTTGCTTTTTCAGGAACTGCTGCACTTCCGCATCGGCCATCAGTTTGGCTTCCCAAACGCGATCTTGCCATTGATTATTGGCGCGACGCATGCCGAGCGAATCGTCCGACGGGTGTAAGAAAACCTGTGTGATGCCGGGCTTCATTTCGTCGAATAGAGCGAAAAACTGTTGCCGCTTCTCCGCGTAACTGTCTGCGGACGGCACGTTCATGATATCGTCGATCTTGGGCAATCGGTATTGGGAGACGATCGCGAGCGTCTCGTCGTCCATCGGGATCCCGAGTTTCGCAAACCGTTCGCAAAGATCAGGCGTGAACTCGACCATGACCGCCGGGATCTGGAGTTCTTCGGCCAAGTCCAAGTAGACACGCAGTAAATCGGGCCGGGCTAGTATTGTGCCCAAGTGCGGGTGCAGGTGGGTCGGCTGAATACCCATGCTCTGGGCCCGCTGGATTTGCGCAATCGCCTCGCGGCGAACTTGTTCTGCATCGGCGCGCGCCAGGAATCGAGCTGCGGTGGCTGGGAAATAGCCGTTAATGTCACTCAGGCTTGGGACCTCCGAGCGCGGCGCAACGCTGCCCCACTTTACGGCCGGACTGGGGCTGAGGAACGCAAGCGAGATGCCGAGGTCCTGGTTGGGGTTGTGTTTGGCCCACTCGGCGCATTCGGCGAACCAAGGGCCGGCCGAAATTACGCTGGCGGACGTTAATGGCCCGTTGGTCAACGCATGCTCGGCCGGTCGATTGCACTCGTATGCAATGCCCATGTCATTGGCGTGCAAGATCACAACGCGCTTGCCGGCCGGAAAGCCAAGTTGCTCGGCCCACGTGGTCTGCGCCCTGGCGTCCGCCGCACAGCAGTTCAAGGCCAGCAAACATACGCCCAAAGTCAAACGTCTCATCGATTGTCTCTCCAAATGCCTGGACTCGTTCATGGCTTTTCTGTTGTTCTGCAACGGTTCACGACGTAAACCGTGTGCACTTGCTGCTAAACACGTCAACCCTCGGAAGTTGGCTTGCATTGAGGTCCTGGCGCGGTTACGCGTTCTCAAGTCTCCGCGACTCATCGCCACCAGAAATCATAGGCCATCCGCCAGGCTTGGCGACGTAGGGCTGGCCCGGCAGATAGGGTTAACGATAAGTGAGCGGGCCGTGGTGCGGTAGTGTCGGCTGTAGCGATTGTCCCACCCATTGTGTGCCCTGCCGTATGCCAAGCGGAGGCAGGCGTTCCGCCACACCTTCAACGACGGGCGTCTCCCAAGGGAGGAGGTTGCGAACAATCCGAAGATCGTCCATCGATCGGGAACCCAGGGGCATTACGTCCAAAACTTGCGGTCGAGCAGCCGGAAGTTGACCGCCTCGGAGAGATGCTCGAGTGCCACGCAATCAGCTTGGTCCAGATCGGCGATGGTGCGCGCCACGCGGAGGATTTTGTCGTGCGCGCGCGCGGATAGCCCCATCTCTTGCACGCTGCTTCGGAGCAACGTGAGGCAATCGGCATCCAGTTTGCAGAACTCGCGTATCTGTCGCGTCGACATGTGCGCGTTGGTGCGCGAACGGGTTTCCTGGAATCGCTGGTTCTGGCGCTCTCTGGCGATCACCACGTGCTCGCGCATCTCTTCGCTGCTGGTCCCCCGTTGCTGGCTGGACAACTCCTTGAACGGTACGGCGGGCACTTCAATGTGAATGTCGATGCGGTCGAGCAATGGGCCACTGATCTTGCCAATGTACTTTTCGATCTGCGGTCCGGTGCAATGGCAATCACGCCGTGGGTCGGTGCGAAAACCACAAGGGCACGGATTCAACGCCGCCACCAACATGAACTCGGCAGGGAAGGTCGTGGACGTTAGCGCTCGGGAGATCGTGACGACGCCATCTTCAAGAGGTTGTCGGAGTACTTCGAGTGTGCGGCGATTGAATTCCGGCAATTCGTCGAGGAACAAAACGCCATGATGCGACAAACTGATTTCGCCCGGGACCGGAATGCTGCCACCGCCAACGAGTCCCGCATCGCTGATGGTGTGATGGGGCGATCGGAAGGGCCGTTTTGCGAGCAGGGGTTGATTCTGCGGAAGCCGTCCCATGGCGCTGTAGACACGTGTCGTTTCGATCGATTCGGACGCGGTCAGGTCGGGCAAGACGGTCGGCAGGCGTTTGGCAAGCATCGTTTTGCCGGAGCCGGGCGGGCCGAGCATCAACAGGTTATGTGATCCGGCGGCGGCGATGATCAACGCGCGCTTGGCCATCTCCTGGCCACGCACATCGGCATAGTTCTCGCCATACTTGGAGAGTGTGCTGAACAGCTCGCCCAAGCGAGATGGAGTCGGGTCGATCTCGAGCTGGCCGGCAAAAAACGCCACGGCTTCGGACAATGACGATACCGGAATCACTTCGATGTCTTCGACCACCGCCGCTTCCGCCGCGTTGACACTCGGCATCACAATGCCACGCAGGTGGTCTTGTTGTGCGGCGGCCATGGCCATGGATAGAGCGCCTTTGGCCGAACGCGTGGCGCCCTCCAAAGACAGTTCGCTGACCACGGCATACTGGTCGAACAGCTCAGACGAGAATTGACCACTGCCGGCCAATAACCCTAACGTGATCGGCAGGTCGAACGAGGCCGCCTGTTTCGGTAGCTCGGCCGGGGCGAGGTTGATGACAACACGGTCCTGCGGCCGTACGAACCCCGAATTCACCAACGCGCGTGCCACCCGGTGCCGGCTCTCGCGCACTGCGGCTTCAGGCAGTCCCACCAACGTCGTCGATGGGTTCGCTGTTGGCGAAACATCCACCTCGACCTCGACCGGCACCGCGTCAATACCCAACAGAGAGAATGTGTGTAACTTGGCCAACATGTGTCTATCCCTCACGTTGGCCCGCGTTTACTGCGTCGCTACCCCATTCTGCCCCCCTGCCCTGTTTCTTGCAAGCCGTCTGTACACGTAGCTCGGGAATCTTTCCCGAGCATGGACGACGTTACCCCTTCAGGCGAATTTCTATTGCCGAGCGATTGAGCCGGGACGGCGTTTTGGCGATAGCGGGCTTCTCGCCGGTAGAACGTTTTCCATGCCTGGGATGGAATCTCCAGGCCACACGTGGCTCGGGAATCCCTCCCGAGTGTGGACGACGTTATCTCTTCACCAAACTCGCTATTTCAATTGGCTTGAAAAGCAACCCCGTGTTGTCAAAAAATCAGCTGGCACCTAGCCACACCCAATCGTTGGCCACCTCCTTGGGACGAGTCAGTTCGTGCAATCCCTGACGCGGAATCCAAAGTCGTCCTGCGTTAGCACAGGGAACTGAAGCCTCCGTACCAAACAGACGCTGGAGGATCGCACTGCGCGTCCGTGCCACTGCTCATTCCAAACGTCTTTCAACTCCAGAGACTCACAAAAAGCCATCGCCACGATGCGCAAACGCCGATGTGAGCAGTGCAAACCGCCGATCGAGCTACCAACGGCGGAGTCGCACGACGGTTCACACTGCGTGCCGTGAGCGACGGCGTGACGTTCGACCGTCTAGAAGTACTCGATCGAATTGGTTGGTAAACTCGTTCGAGCACGCAGTGGCACACACGATTGCCGAAGCGCAGCGACTCCTTTACACAATTAGTGGTGAGTTCTCCGCGAGGGACGCTCTTGCGGAGATTGACCGCTCCGCACCGATGGATCTTGATAACCCGGTCACATTAATGGTGAAGTGTATTGTCTACAATCAAGCAATTACGTATCCAGTTGAGAACGCGGATGAGATGATTCCAATTGCCGACGAACCGGCTCGAAGGCTTGCCGATCCCCCAGATTATATGGTGGCGCCCCTCGTTCGTTCGGTCTACTACAATCGCCGCGGACAAACGGAGTTGGCGGATCAATCTTCCTGTTTTCCTCGTCTCTTTCCGGGTGTGTCCAGCCATGTTTTGGCCGTTGGGCCCTTATGGGCTCCATGCGTCACCAGGCGGTCGAGACCGGGTAGCGGCGAATTTCCTGGTCGGGCGTAAGCAGCGTCATTCCTCCCGTGATCGCCTGACAGATCAACATTCGATCGAATGGATCCCGATGGAGTTCCGGCAAGCGGAAGAGCTGCAGAGTAGCCTCCTCACTGAGCGGCAGAGATTCCATACGACCCCGTTGACGCAACGAGGGAATGAACGCGTCTGGCGAACTCGGAAGTGGAAGCTTACCGATCGAGTACTTCAGGCTGATTTCCCAGGTCGAAACGGTACTCAGGTAAACTTCATTCGCAGGGGCTTCGAACAGCGTCTTGGCTCGATCCGATAGCTCACTTGAATCGACTGCCAGCCAAAGCGCCGTGCAAGTATCTAGCAGCACTTTCACGTCCTACTCCTTGCCTTCGAAGGCACCGAGGATCGCGTCACTTAATGGCTCAAAAAAGCTTTGCGGTACGGAAAACTGGCCCTTGAAAAAGCCAACTTCTCGCTTCTCTTCAATGTGCCGGGGTAGAGGGCGAATTTCAGCGATTGGCACATTGCGTTTGCAGAGGATGATCACCTCATGCTCGTCCAGTTGGGCGAGATATCGCGAAAGATGAGTCTTCGCTTCATGGATGTTTAGCTTGATCATAGTTTAATGGTAAACTACGTAGTGAACTAAGTCAAGCGAGATTGCCGGCGATACGACGCCTGCCTCCGTTTCGGCGATTGGAGCGGTGTCAAGGACGGCAACGGCAAAAAGCTTGAGTTCAAGGAATTCATTGGTTGGAATCTGGTTCTCCATGGGGGACGAATTCGATACCGTGATTCTGTGAACCGCCAACCCGGTTTCCAATAAGAAGCTCGCATCCTGCTTTCCAACTCGGCGTTTGTAAACTCAAAAGAGGGCTGCGATGATCGGGTTGATTGACGGTACCCTGTTGGGGATTGCTTGGGCGTTGGACGGAATCACATTTCGTTTGGCGATCTGTGTGCGTGCTCTGGAAAGGTCTTGTCGCCATGGACATCGACTGCCATCCGTCCCGCAACCAACAAGGGTAGAACGTGCCAAAAAGGAGGCAGGCGTCGTTGTTCGATTTCGCATAGACTCTCAGGTGACGAAACTGGCGGGCATCTCGGGAGAAAATAAATGACTAATCGGCAACTCGACGAAGAAGCAGTTTTCCATATTGCCCGTGACCTATCGGACGAGGCCAAACGAACGACTTATCTGGACCAGGTTTGCGGTGGTGATCTGGCCCTTCGTGAGCGCGTCGAGGCACTGGTCAAAATCCACGAACAGGAAAAGAGCTTTCTCGAGTCGGCCCAAGAGGCTACGGCCCCATCGCTCACGTATCCGAACCGGAACGCGCCGGAACTACGATTGGCCGCTACCGATTAATGGAGAAAATTGGCGAAGGGGGCATGGGAACTGTTTTTGTCGCTCAACAGGAACGCCCAATTCGTCGCAAAGTTGCCCTGAAAGTCATCAAGCCGGGAATGGACTCGAAATCGGTCGTCGCCAGGTTTGAAGCGGAACGGCAGGCCCTTGCTCTGATGGATCACCCAAACATCGCTCGTGTGCTCGACGCCGGCACCACCGATTCAGGACACCCGTACTTCGCCATGGAGTTGGTAAAGGGCATCTCGATTATGGAGTATTGTGATCGTAATCGGTTGACGATCAGCGATCGGCTGCAGCTTTTTGCTAAGCAGAAGAGACCCGGTGACCAATATGCGTCACACACTATTGTGATCGGTCACCAGAATTCGTCGTGCTGCCGAGCGGTTGGTGAGGTTAGACCGAGAAGCCGCCGCCAGCGACGCTCGCGTAACAACACACGACGTAAAGCCT
>JAJRVM010000225.1 GCA_024277285.1 Planctomycetota bacterium | reverse complement strand
GTGGGAACGCAGTGTTATCGATCGGTTGCTCAGGTGCCAACCCAACACCTTCAAGCCCCCTCGTTCAGCGAAGTGGCGACACACCAAAGATGGCCAGTATCAACAACAACGACGAGGGATGTACCGACAACCAAAGTGGGGGTGGCACTACACGGTGTTTCAACAAGCTTGAACTATTGCTTGGTGCCCCGGCGTAGAAACGCCAAGAGAACCTATTGCTTCCGGGTGGCTATTGTTGCCCTGTGGCAAGGTGCGGTCGAGCTGGCACGCTGCATGGAATGACGCCGGTTGAATCGGTAGTGCCTTTGGGCAGGTGGCCGCAACGGGTGGGTGAAGAAGTTTACGGGGCCAGAAACGACTGGCGAAACGCGTTCACCGGTGGGGCGAACCCGTAGCGGTCCCTGACTCCGGAAGACGCTGCAGGCGGTTGAACAGATACAAGATTGTTATTCAAGGCAAGTGACGCATGAATTCGGATACGGATATGGGCTCGGCGGGAGCGTTAGCGACGGCCGTGGACGGTGCTGGAAAGAAGCCGAGCAAGGCGGAGACCGCTTCGTCTTCGCTTGGCGGCAATATTTGGATCGTCAACCCATGGCACGACATCTTGTTTTTCTTGGCGACCCCAATCTTGCTGATTCCCGTGGTCTTATGGCTGCGCAATCATCAGGGCACAACAGCGAGCGTCTACTTGGCTGTATTGACGTTGGTTGCCGTTGGCCATCAGTTTCCTGGTTTCTTGCGTGCTTACGGCGACCGTGAGCTCTTTCGTCGATACCGCATGCGTTTCCTGCTTGCGCCGCTGGTCATGCTGGGCATCGGATTCGGGTTTGCCACACAGGGACTGGACGGACTCGCGGTGATTTTATTGTTGGCTGGATTCTGGCATGTCTTGACACAGCAGTATGGGGTTGTGCGCATTTACGATGCGAAGGCCGATTCCTTTGAGCGCATGACGATTCGCCTCGATTTTCTGATGTGCTTTTTCTGGTTCGGCGCCGGCGTCGTCTATTCGCCCGAGCGCATGTACCAATTGCTGGACCGATTTTACGCCTCAGGAGGACCGTTGTTGGACCCTACGTGGGTGAACGCTGCGCAGCTTCTTTGGGGATTCCTGACGGCCGTGGTCACGACCGCGTTTGTCCTGAATTACGTTTACCAACGGCGTCAAGGGCAAGCGCCAAGTCTCGTGAAGCTGACGGCGATGGCCGGCGGGATCGGGCTATGGTGGTACGCGATGGTCAACCTGCACAACCTATTGTTGGGCGTGTTGCTATTCGAGCTTTTTCACGCCATCGAGTACTTGGCGTTGACGCGTTACTACGGCGGTCGTCGCCTCGCACTAGGGCGAGAGATGGCGTGGTACGCCAAGTTTTTCTTCGGCTGGGGTGCCGTGGGATTGGTCCTCTATTTGGCAGCGACGGCAATGTACGGTCTTCCCGCATTTTGGGCGGCAATTTCGCCGACATGGGTCGAGTACGATGTTACGGCAAGTAGGTTGCTCAAGACGGTCTATGCCTTGGTTGCCGCGTCAACGCTGTTACACTATTACTTTGACAGTTTCATCTGGCAGTTACGCGCACGCGACGTGCGCGAGGTTCTGACGCTGCCCGACGCCGACCCTGGCCTGGGCATAGCGTGGTCGCTCTGGGAGCGAGTGCCGCACGTTTTCAAATGGGGGGTGTTGTTGCTGTTTCCTGTGATCGCGATCGGTGCGCTGCAGCGGAGCGGTAGAAGTGACGCCGAGCAGGCGAGTGCCAACTTGGCCGAAGTCGTACCGATGAGCTGGCAGGCGCATGCGCGATGGGGCTCGGAACTGCTCGCCCAGGGTCGCTTGGTGGAAGCGGTCGAGCAGTTGCAAGAGGCGACGAATCTTGTCCCTACGACGGCCGCTCCGTATTGTGAATTTGGACGCACGCTGCGGCAAGTGGGCCGTTTTGACGAGGCGGCCAAGCAATTCGCACGGGCCGTTGAGATCGAGCCCGATTCGGCCCAGGCACACACGGAATATGGCAAGACGCTATTCGGCCTGAACCAACGCAAAGAGGGCCTCGCACACCTGCGGCGTGCCGTGGAACTTGCCCCCGCGGATACGACCGTTCGCTACGACCTGGCATTGGCCGAGGCGCGAACCCAAGAGTTTGAAAATGCACTGGGAAACATCAATGTGGTGATTTCACTTGACGGCGCCAATGCGGCCGCGTTCAATGCACGAGGCAATATTTATTGGAACATGAAAGATTTGGAGAATGCGGAGAGCGATTACAACAAGGCACTCGAGCTGGATTCCCGTTTGGTCAAGGCATATCGCAATCGCTCCCAAGTGCGGCTGGCGAGCGGCGATGTAAAGCAGGCGATCGCGGATTTGGATGAGGCCATCAAGCTCGATGGGAGCTCGTCGCGCGACTATGTCATTCGCGGCGACCTGTTTTATTCGCTTAGTGAGTTTGATAAGGCACGCGCCGACTATGCGGAAGCGATTCTTCGCGAACAGACGTATGTCGAGCCGATCGAGCGGATGGTGACGCTGTTGACAACGTGCCCCGATCCATCGTATCGGAATCCGAAGCAGGCGATCACGTTGGCGGAAACGGCCTGCCGACAGTCAGGGTTTTCGGACCCGCGGTTGGTGCAACTGCTGGCCGCAACGTGTGCGTTAGCGGGTCAACTGGAGGATGCCATTCGTTGGCAGCAACAGGCCCTCGGACTCGTGCCGCCCGACGCGGAAGGGCCGCTGCGAAAACGGCTAGAAGAATTCAAGCAAGCGTTGGCCAGTCGACCAGGACAAGGTGCCGAGGGATCGGTGGCGCCCAAGAGGGCGTCAAGCGAAAGAACGGCACCGGCGAGTGCGAAGGCAACGGACAAACAACCGTAACTCAGTTACGGCATTTCGTATTGTTATCTGTGAGCTGTTGACGGATTCCCGAGCAGCAGCGTCGACGAGTTCGATGTTGCGTTTGAAAAGCGGTGGTAATCAACCTTTACCGAGAGAAGCAACGATTCGATCCGCGTTCCCTCGCTTGAAAGGCGGGCTGTCATGAACGAAGATCCGTCTGCGGAGAGGACGTCAGTGACGGCGGCCGATCGCATCGTCTCACCCTCTTCGTCGTTATTCACACGGCAGGCCATTTTCGTTACGGTCATGATTCTGTTGACCGGCTGCGGACTGACCATTGCCGGGTACGGATTTGCTCGTCAGATTCTCACCCAGCAGATTGGAAAACGGCTGAACCTGGCTGCGGTGGAGCGCCGCAACGGCCTGCTTGGTTTCATCAGCCGTCAGAACGAGCGCGCACGGGTCTTGCGCGATGATTCGCAGCTCCTCAATCTGCTCGACTGGTACGCGGACGAACTGATCACCGCTGAGGAGTTTCGCGAACAGGCGGGGCAAATCCTGGCTGACGTGCAAACGTCGTTGGCGCCTTCCAGCGCGTTTTCGGGCGATGGCTGCGGCCGTTGCCTGGCAATTTCGCTGATCGACGTTCAAGGGAAACTGGTGTTGCGTAGCGGAGATCCGGTCGTAAAAGGGCCCTTTTCGGAAACGGCCGAATATCAGCGTGGTCGCAAAGCATTTACCCTCGGGCGCTGGATCGACAACGAAGATTACAGTCGGATCGTCCTGTCAATCCCCGTCATTACGAACGCGCGACGGCTCTATGTCGCTATTCTTGAAGTGGAAGCCGTCCCCCTCGTCGCGCTGCTCCGCGTCTCGCCGAACAGTTTGGAAAATAGCGGCGCGATCTTTGTGGGACGTGTCGTCGACGGTCGTGTACAGTTGTTCGACCCGATGCAGGACCGGCTGTTGAAAACACACACACCGGAGGAAGTCCGTTTCTTTGGCGCGGCGTTGCACGGGAAAACCGACGCGGGAACGGTCGCCCATTGGAACGGCCGCCGCGTGATCGCCGCCAGTCGACCGCTCGGTTATGAAGACTGGGCCTTGGCCGTCAAAGTTGACGAAGATGACGCGTACGAACCAATGGGACGCATGCGCGTCCTCCTCTTCGGACTGGCTGCCGGTACGCTGTTGGTCGGTATCCTGCTTTCCTACGCTTTCACCTTTCGTATTACACGCCCGCTACGGGAACTCGTGCAGTTCTCCAGCAACGTGGCACGTGGCAACTTCCAACAACGCTGCCCGATCGACAGTAATGATGAAATCGGCATCCTGGCTGAATCGCTGAATCACATGGCCGAGCAGCTCCAACAATCGTATGCGACGTTGGAGCAACGGGTGGAGCGGCGCGCGGCACAGTTGATTAAGACCAACAAGAAACTGACCCAGGAGGTCCAAGCGCGGCGCGCCACGGAGCAGGCGCTCGAGCAAGAACAATTCCTGCTGCACACGTTGCTCGAAACCTTGCCAGACAATATCTATTTCAAGGATCGAGAAAGCCGATTCATGCGTATCGGGCGTGCCATGGCAAGCCGATTTGGGTTGGCCGACCCGGCCGATGCGATCGGCAAGAACGATCACGACTTCTTCACCGAACAACACGCCAATCAGGCGCGCCGCGATGAAGAAGCACTCATGTTGTCGGGCGAGCCCATCATTGACCTCGAAGAAAAAGAGACCTGGGCGGATGGCCGCATCACCTGGGCTTCCACCACTAAATTGCCCCTGCGCAACGATGCCGGCGAACTGGTCGGTACGTTCGGGATTTCACGCGATATCACGCAGCGGAGACAAGCCCAATTGGCATTGCGTGAGGCGAAAGAAGCAGCCGACGCGGCAAATCGGGCGAAGAGCGAGTTTGTGGCCAACATGAGCCACGAGATCCGCACCCCCCTGAACGGCATCATCGGAATGACCGAGTTGGCACTCGATACCGACCTCTCGTCGGAACAACGCGACTATCTCGAAACCGTCGCGCAAAGCGCCGAGGCATTGTTGTTGATCGTCAACGATATCCTCGATTTCTCCAAAATCGAAGCGGGCAAGTTGGAACTGGAAATGACCGAATTCCAGCTTCACGATACGCTCGACAATACCCTGCATACCTTGGCGCTGCGCGCACACAAGAAAGGCCTGGAACTGGCCTATTACGTCTCTGCCGATGTGCCGAATTGCTTGATTGGCGACCCCGTCCGGTTTCGCCAGATTGTTACGAATCTGATTGGCAATGCGATAAAGTTCACCCAACAGGGCGAAGTGGTTCTGAACGTTCGCGTCGAGCAATTCGACAGCAACCAGGTGACCCTGCATGTCCAGGTTACCGACACCGGCATCGGTATCGCGGCCGACAAACAACGCTCGATCTTCGAGGCGTTCACGCAAGCGGACGCGTCTACGACGCGCAGGTTTGGCGGCACCGGCTTGGGCCTGACCATCTCGGCCTACCTGGTCCAACGCATGAGCGGCAAGATCTGGGTCGAGAGTGACGAAGGAAAGGGGACATCCTTCTTCTTCACCGCCACGTTCGGTTGGAAAGACGAACCTTCGCCCCGCGAACTCGACGATCATCGAGATCGCCTGCGCGGCGTAAAAATCTTGGTCGTCGACGACAATCAAACCAATCTCCGCATCCTGCACGAAATGCTCGGCGCGTGGGAAATGCAACCAACCGCCGTATCGAGTGCGAAGGAGGCGTTGGCAACGATTGTGCAAGCGGCGCACGACGGAACGCCGTACGAGGTCTGTTTGACCGATTATCACATGCCCGAAATGGACGGGTTTTCTTTGGTCCAACAGATCCGCGCACATCAAGATGTGTGCGCTACGATCGTGCTGATGTTGACGTCCGGGTCAATGCCCGAAGATGCCGAACGGGCAAGTGCGTTGGGGATTACCGCCCATCTGCTCAAGCCGGTTCGACAGTCGCGGCTGCTGACCTGCCTCGAAGCCGCTTTGCTCGGTGAAGCGGTTGACCGCTCCATCCAAATTGCTGCTGAAGATACCTCTCGCCAACTGCCACCACTCCATATCCTCGTCGCCGAAGATGGATTGGTCAATCAAAAACTCGTGCGCGAATTGCTCCACAAACGAGGACATCGCGTGACCGTGGTCAGCAACGGACAAGAGGCGGTGGATACCAGCGGGACGCAACAACCGGATGTCGTTTTGATGGATGTGCAAATGCCGTTGATGGACGGCATCGAAGCAACTCGACAGATTCGGGCGCGCGAACTCAATACGGGGCGCCACGTGCCGATCGTGGCCATGACCGCCCACGCCATGAAAGGCGATCGAGAACGCTGCTTGCAATCGGGAATGGACCAATACGTCTCGAAACCGCTGCGCGTGGATCAACTTTTTGAAGCAATCGCGGCGGCACTCGGACGCGCCGCAACGCGTCATGTCCAAGAAACTCCCACGCCGCTGACTACGCAACAGGACAACTCACCGCCAACCGAACCAGACGGGCAACCGCCCGCTTCGCAGCAACCGCCCGAAATGGCGGCAGCGCCGGGTGCTGGGGCAGCGCCGGAAGAAACGGCCTGCGATGTCGATTGGCACGATGCGTTGGATGCGGTTAATGGCGATCGAGAGATCTTGAAATCGGTGGTCGATGCTTTTTTGGAAGAGTCACCACAACTGCTCGACCGGATGCGCATTGCCATCGAGTCGGGGGATGCCGATGCACTGCAGCGTGCCGCCCACACGATGAAGGGATCACTCCGGTTCTTCGGCGTCGCCCATGCCGCAGAATTGGCCTGGCAACTCGAGACGGCAGGCAAGACGAACGCGCTGGCCGACGCCCCTAACCTCTTTCAGCAGTTGGAAACGCTCGCAAGAACCCTCGAACCAACGTTGATACGAGGCCCAGGGTAACCCTGAGCCGCTGTTGCGAATCGCAACAGTTGGTTGATAAAGGGGAACAAGGACCGACATTATCGACTTGAATCAGTGTCGCGCAGGACATTTCACGAAACTCACCAACTCCATCTTAAGTCGTTTATCAACCACTGGTTATAGACATTCATCCGAGCTACTCACGGTCCATTCCAGGGCCGTTGGAGCGTTCTTGGCGTACAATTTGCAAGTAGGAATGGCCGCCATGGCGCGCCAAGTTGAGTTTGGCACGAGGTGGCGAACAATTGGTGTGCGAAGGCGGCAAGCCCGGCAGGTGTGGAATCGAAGTCTGGTAACCGAAGCGAAATGCCAGACCGATACGATTCCAGCGATACGATTCCAGCCAGGCAGGTTGTCACGGTTGCTGGTTGTCACGGTTATGGTGAGCGGCAATCTTGCTGGCAACTGCTTGTAACGTCTTTACGAATCGTTTCGGTACGAGTGAGCGAGCGTATTTCGGCCATTGTGGTAGTAAACCGGCCGATCATTACATCCATCTTGCGTGGATCGCCCAAATTAGCGGTTTTTATGTGGCAGAAACGATTGGGCGAGCTTAGAATGAGAACGTGCGAGCGACGAATTAGACGCTCATTTTGTAGGTAAGTTGGGCTTTCCCAGTCCGGCACGGGGAAAGTATCCATTTCAAAACTCACTTCTGTGCTTGGGGTCGCGAATATGTCCAAACGCAGTTTCTATCTGCTGCCAGTTGGTGTTCTCTTGAGTGGTTTGTTGTTGACCACCGCGTGGGCGGCTGATCCGCCCGCCGATACTTTTGGAGGTCGACTAGCAACCTACGACAAGGCGGCTGGCGAATCGTACTACGCATTGAGCATCACGCCACAGGTCCGGCCCAAGCCGGCGCGCGTTCAGGACGTGGTGGTATTGGTCGATACTTCGGCCAGCCAACGCGGCCTGTTTCGTAGCGACAGCCTCTTGGCGGTCGAAACGTTGCTCAACCGACTTGATTCAGGGGATCGCGTAAAATTACTGGCGGTCGACCTGGAAGCGGTACCCATGAGCGCAGCGTTTGTTGGCCCGGCCAGCAAAGAAATGAAAGCGGCGTTGACGAAACTCAAGCAACGTGCGCCGCTGGGATCGACCGACATGCTGGTCGCACTGCGAGCTGCGGTCGCGAGTTTTGCGGATGCGAGCGAGCATCCCCGGTCGGTCGTTTATGTCGGCGACGGGTTGAGTCGTGCGAATCTGTTCGGTGATCCGGAGATCAAGACGCTGGTCGGCCAGTTGGTCGAACGACGTGTGTCGGTATCGAGCTATGTGATTGGCGCCGAGCGAAACATCGCATTCCTGGCCGTTCTGGCCAACCAGACCGGCGGCATGATCTACATCGATTCGGACAGTGAATCGTCCGCCCAGGAAGCCGGAACGGAACTGGCCCACGCGGTTCAGCTGCCGGTCTTGTGGCCTCAGCAGGTTAAGTTCCCAGCAGCGATCGTCGAGCACTATCCGATTGCATTTCCGCCATTGCGAACAGACCGCGACACGATTGTGATTGGCAAACTCGAGTCACACGCGCCACAGCAGCTGACGATGACAGCGGAAGTGAACGGCAAGTCGATTGAACTCGCTTGGGACTTGGTCGCCGAGCGATCGAACCAAGATTTTGCCTTCTTACCAAAACTGGTTGACCAGGCGCGCGACAATGGCGGCCTGACACTGCCGACCGTCGGTTCAGCTGGCCTGCGTGAAGTGGCCCGTTTGATCATTGCCGATTCGCAGGACCTGTCGGTCTTTGGCCCTTCTCCCGCCACGGCGGCACTAGCCGAAGCAACAACGGCTAAAGAAACAACCGCCGAAGCAACGTTTCACTTCGTTGCCTATCAGGAGGATCCAGCCGTACCTCCCGCCGTGCCTCCGACTGCACCACCGACCGCCGATGCCGCACCGTCGAGCGACGATGCCGGGCTGCTCTCCGAGCTTGACCCGACTTCAGAATTGCTCGAACAGGTGCATGGTGAACGACAAATACGGGCGGGAAAGATCCAGGCCGAGGTCGAACAAGGCATGGCACAGGCGCGCAAGACGATGGGCGTGAACGCGGCGGAAGCAATCCAGGCACTCAAGACCGTACTCGACAACGTCGTCCGATCGCCCGATCTTGATGCCGAGTTGCGCAGCCAGTTGCGTGACCGAATCGTCACGGCGATTCGTGAAGCGGGTCGGCGCCAGGTAGTCAACGACGAAACACGTCGTCAGGCCGAAGCGAATCAAGCCATCGCCGATGAGGCGATGCGGCTGGCGGATGAGTTTACCGATCGACGACAGCGCGTGAAACTGCTCATGGAGAAATTCGACGCGTTGGTCGACGAAGGCATTGGCTTGGCTTTGGCCGGCGAGAACGATGAAGCGGAAAAGAATTTTGACTCGGCAATCGACGAGATTGCCAACCCGGTCGAAGATCTTCTGCCAGGCGAAGCAATCGGTATCTCGGCACGCATGAACGCCAGCATCTTGCGGCAATTGACAGGTATCCGCAAGTTCCGCCAACTGCGACATCGCGGCTTTGCGGACGCGTTGTATGAAGTAGAACGCGCGGCGATCCCGTTCCCCGACGAACCGCCGATCGTCTATCCGGACGCCGAGTTCTGGGAACGTATTTCAAATGCGCGTCAGAAGTATAAGTCGATGGATCTGCTCAGTGGTGAGAGCAAGGAGCGGAAGATCTACGACGCCCTGAAAGACGAAATCCTGTTGGAATTCAATGACGCGCCCCTTTCCGAAGTGGTCGATTACCTGAAGCAGGCTCGCAATATTCCGATCGTCATCGACAATCGCGCGCTTGATGATGTCGGACTCGGTTCCGACACGCCCGTGACCATCAGCCTGAACGGCATTACGCTCCGCTCAGCCCTGAAGCTGATGCTCAAAGAGCTTGACCTGACCTACGTGATCCGTGACGAAGTGTTGAAGATCACCACGCCGGAAGAAGCCGAAAACGAACTGCTCACCAAAGTCTACCCAGTGGCCGACCTGGTACTGCCCATCATCAGCGGCTCAAGCGGTGGCGGCCTCGGTGGTGGCGGTGGTTTCGGCGGTGGTGGTGGTGGTGGTTTCGGTGGCGGTGGTGGTGGTTTTGGCGGCGGCGGCGGCCGCGGTGGTGGTGGTTTCGGTGGTGGCGGTTTTGGTGGTGGCGGATTCTTCGACGTCGAAGACGACCTGACTCTTGGTACCAAATCCGATAGCTCCAAAGCAGCCAGCCCAGCGACGACGGTGAACAAACCGGCCGCGAACCCATCGGCACCCAAGGCCGCCACGCTGAAACGCATGGTGCGTATTCCTTCGGCTGATCCGATCAAGCTTGAGTTGGCGGATGGGCAATCGCTTGACGCCGCGTGGGATCAGTTCTTTGCCAAGCATGAGAACGCCACGGGCGAACAGACCCAGACACTTGACCAGCAGACCCGCGCCACGGCACGGGAGCTGTCGAGCAAGGAGAAGTACACCGAGATCGTCACGATGTTGGAAGCATCGATGCGGCATGCGCAGTCGCAACCATGGATGTACGAAGCATTGGCACTCGCCATGCTGGCGGACGATTATCCACAGAGCGAAGTGGAACGCGCTTTGATGTCGGCGGTCGATATGTCGAGTGATCTCGACGCGATGATGGACATTGCCGTCTACATGGCTCGTTTGGGACTTGATCGTCGAGCGTTGCAGTTGTTCCGAGAAGTAGCGTTCATGAATCCACTGCGTCCCGAACCGTACGCGTTGGGACTCGCTTCGGCCAAACGATTGGACGATGCCGACGGAATTCGCTGGGCCACGCTCGGGATTTTGGGCCAAGCTTGGCCTGAATCGCAAAGTGGAATCGAGGATCGAGCGTTGCGGTTGGCCAAGGCGACCGTCCAGCGGTTGCGAAAAGCGGACCAGGCCGAGGAGGCCGACGCGTTTGAGCAGGAAATTGAAAATGCGCGAGTGCGTGACGTACAAGTTACGGTCACCTGGACCGGTGAGGCGGACGTTGACCTTGTAGTCAAGGAGCCGGCCGGTACTGTCTGTTCGTTGCAGAACCCGCGCACCACGGCAGGCGGGATCATTCTGGGCGATTCGTATGCGGCGGGATCGAACAAGAGTGGATATACCGAAACGTACGTCTGTCCCAAGGGCTTCAAAGGACAATACCGCCTGCTGATTCATCGCGTTTGGGGCAAGGTCACCGCCGGCAAGGTGACGGTCGATATCCAGACGAACAACCCAGATCGACCTCACATTCACGCACAGGTACCGTTGGGCGAAAAGGACGCGCTGGTCCTGTTCGATGTGAACAAAGGTCGACGCACCGAGCAAATGGCTCACCAACAACTGGCGAACCTGCAAGCACCTCGCGTGGTGGTGGATCGTTCCATGCTGTCACGTCAACTCAACCGCTATGAAGACTCGCTGGCAAGCCGTGATTTCAAACGGGCGCGAGCTTATCAACGCGGTTGGCGCGGTGGTGGACCGGTTGGTTTCCAGCCGCAGATCACGCAGCTGCCATCCGGGGCAGGTATGTCCGGGGCAGGTGCCTTGGCCGTGGTATCGGCAGATCGCCGCTACGTGCGGATCGCGCCGATTCCGTTCTTCTCGCAAATCGGCGATGTTGCGACATTCAACTTCGGCGGCGGCGGCGGCGGCGCCTTGCCCGATGATGATGACGACGATGACAATAACGGTGGTGGCAACGGCAACTAGCCGACGAGGCATTTAGGCCGATGACAATCCCAGGGCGTCGTTCACGTGAACGACGCCCTGTTTTCGTTAACGCTGTTACCCTTTGGCGCCGCTCGACTTCGGTTGTCGGCGCAGCGCGCGTCCCCTATACTTTCTTGTCTTGCGCCCGCCACTGCGCCAGGCAGGCGTTCGGCGACCTATTGGCAGTCGTTTCGCAGGGGCAGTCGTTGCGCAGGCATTCTTTCCGTGGTGTGCGGGCCAACCGGATTAGAACGTGTTATGGAAAGCGTTCACGAGCCTCAAGAAGGGGGACCGCAAATTTTCCCTAATAGACGCTAATGATCGAAGAAAAGCGACAACTCGCCCGGTTCTTATTCGTGCAAGAACGCATGACTTTGCTGCCCAAAGGATCGCCCGCGATCTACCTGGTTGTTCATGTTCACGTAATACTTTAGCGGATTGAAGTAATGTCGCTTTCAAAAGACTCCCATGGGCTTGTCCCATGGGTGAAAGCGCCTGGTGAGCTACCCGCGATGCCTACCAATCCTCTTCACCCACCGCACAAGGCGGTGGGGGTCGACCGAGGAAAAAGGAACTCGAGTGCACGTCCCACTTCCGATGGCTAAACAGTTACATGCTCATCAGCGTTCATTAGCGGTTCACTTGTGCTGGGACCGTGAACCGTTACGACGCCGGTGCTCCGTGGATTTTAGAACACGTTCTCAGGAGATCGTTGACATGATCGGAGTTTCAGTTTCATCGTCGTATTTCTGCCGATCGGCCCTGGCATTGCTCCTGATCTCCGTCTGTTGTGGGCCAAACCGGGTGCACGCCGCCGATCAAAAGCCCGGCGCGCCCACCGCAAAAACGCAACAACGACTGCAACAACTCAAGAAGCTGGAAGACGAAAAAGAACTACTCCGCTTGTTTGCCGACACACTCGAACAGGTAAAGACAAGGTATGTCGAAGCGGATGTGAGTGAACGCGAGTTAATCGAGGCGGCCATTCAGGGGATGGTCTCCCGCTTGGACCCGTACTCGCACTATATCGCGCCCAAAGATCTTGACCGGTTTCGCAAGGGCCTCGATCACGAGTTCATCGGGATCGGGATCCAGGTTTCCGAACGCGAGGGGCACTTGCTGATCACAAGCCCGTTGTTTGACACGCCCGCGTGGCGAGCCGGCCTGCGCGCAGGTGACAAGATATTAAAAATCAACGACACTAGCACCCGCGGGCTCTCGATCGATGCCGCGGTCAAGCTGATGAGTGGGGCGATCGGTTCGGAAGTTTCGATCACGGTCTCGCATCCGGGCGACAGAGTGGCCGAAACGGTTAAGCTCAAACGCGAACGCATCTTGCAGCCGACCGTGATCGGTTACCATCGCGACGCGCAAGGCGTGTGGGACTTCTATTGCGATCACGAACACCAGATCGGTTACGTTCGCATCACGGCGTTCAGTGGTAATACGGCAAGCGATTTGCAGCGTGTACTGAAGACGTTGCTAGGAGAAGGGATGCGCGGCCTTGTTGTTGATCTGCGTTTCAATCCGGGTGGAATGCTGAAGCAGGCGATCCAAGTGTGCGATCTCTTTTTGCGCAAGGGGCGGATCGTGAGCATCGAAGGACGGGCAACGCGAAATGAGGCGTGGGAAGCCACATCGGAAGGGACGTTGATCCCCGTCGGGTTCCCCGTCGTCGTGCTGGTCAACCGCTTTAGCGCTAGCGCCGCCGAGATCGTTTCCGCTTGCTTACAAGACAATCACGCCGCGACGATTATTGGTGAACGAACGTGGGGCAAGGGAAGTGTGCAGAACGTCATTGTCCTGGACGATGGAAAAAGTGCATTGAAACTAACGACTGCGGGCTACCACCGCCCAAGTGGCAAGAATATCCATCGCGAAGTGGAAGCTTCCGAATCAGATCAATGGGGTGTCCACCCCGATAAGGGCTTTGTTATCAAGCTGAAAAGGGAAGAGATGCGCGACTTGGACGCCCTGCTTGCCCGGCAGGACGAGCTTACTCAAATTCGTCACCGCGCGTTGAGCCAAGGCCAGCCGAAATCGGCCAAGGGGTATGATGCTAAGCCGAAGGAGTCACACTTCGTCGACCGGCAACTGAAAAAGGCACTCGAGACGATCCGAACCAAAATTGACGCCAGCGCGAATAAGAAGCAAACAGACGCGGCCACAGAAGTCCCCAAAGTAGAACCACGGGAACCGGTTCCCGCCGGCGCGAAAGACGGTAAGGAAGAGCTGCAACAGGGCAAAACGCAAAGACCAGCTGGGGCACCACGGTAGAGCGGGCAGCGTCACCGGCAGAATCAACTTTCAAGCCCCGAACCACAGAAACAGGACTCATGGAATCCAGCAGCGCAACCGGCAAGTTGGTCCTGGCACTCGAAACGACCTGCGACGAGACGGCGGCGGCAGTGGTAACCGACCAGTTGCAGGTCCTCGCGTCGGTGGTTGCTTCCCAAGAGGCGTTGCACGAGGGGTTTCACGGCGTGGTTCCCGAGATTGCAGCGCGTGCCCATGTCGAGCGAATTTTACCGGTGATTGACGAGGCATTGCGGCGCGCTCACGTGACACTTGATGACATTGCCGCCGTCGCGGTTGCACATACACCTGGACTCTCCGGTTCGTTGTTAGTTGGGTTAGTCGCCGCCAAGACACTCTGCGTCGCCGCCGGAAAACCCTTGATCGCGGTAAACCACCTGCACGCCCATGTCTACGCGTGCCGCATCGCTGCGGGGCGAGATTTATTCCCTTGTGTTGGTATGATTGTCAGCGGTGGCCATTCGAGCCTCTATCAGTGCCACACGCCGGCCGAATTCGAGTTGCTTGGCGGTACGATCGATGACGCGGCTGGCGAGGCGTTCGACAAGGTCGCGTCCATGCTGGGACTGCCCTACCCTGGCGGACCCGCCATATCGAAAGTGGCTCGTCAGGGTGACGCCACCGCCTTTGCGCTGCCGCGACCCATCTTGAACGATCCGGCTCGGCTCGATTTCAGTTTCAGCGGCCTCAAGACGGCCGTACGTTATTGCATTACCGGAACCGGCAAATGTGATTTCACCGCGCTCAACCTGGCGCCACAACTCGTAGCCGACCTGGCTGCCAGCTTCCAGCAAGCGGTGGTCGATTGCCTGGTCGGCAAAGCAATATTGGCCATGCAGCGCACTGGACTGCAGCGATTGTGTGTCGGCGGTGGAGTCGCGGCCAACGAAGTCCTGCGCGAGCAGCTTCACCAAGCTGCGCAGCGAAATGGTATTGAACTTCACATCGCTCCGATGGATCTCTGCACCGACAACGCAGTCATGGGAGCGATCGCGCTTGAACAGCTCAAAGCCGGTACCTTTGCGCCGCTCGACCTGGACATCGTTCCAGGCCTAGTGCGTCGCTAACGCCAAGTTCCGGGGTCTTACGACCCCGGCAAGGGCTGTGTTGGCCCTCCGGGCCAAAGGTTGTTCGGCGCAGTGGGGCCTCTGCCAGGAAGTCGTTGACAGTGCCATAATCGTGTCACATGGAAAGAAAGCGTGCAGCGAATTCGGCCCGGCAGGGCCGGTACAGCCTTTGCCGGTGCCGTGAGGCACCGGTGTGGTGTAAATCAGAATCGGCAAGCCCTGGAGGGGCGATGCAGGAAACGCCAAGTTTCGGCGTCTTACGACCCCGGCAAGGGCTGTGTTGGCCCTCCAGGCCAAGAACCGGTCGATCATCTGTGGCATTGGGATCTGTGGCAACAGAATGAGATGCCTTCAGCCGAGGTGAACGCCGCGGAGCGGCGTTCCACACTGTTAGAAGTCGTACCAGGCCCCAAATCCCAACTGCTCTTCAAAGTCGTCGTAGAACGAGTATTGGCTGCTTTTGCCGTTGTAATAGTGCACGCCCATGCGCAACAGATGCCGGTCCCGATCGCTCATCCACGCCCACCCGGCCATGACCGACAGGTTGCCGCCAAAGTTGACTTCCTGGCGCAAATGCGTATTGAATGCAACAAACGGTGCGCCGTGAAATCCGGTCGGTGTTGTCGGAGCCCAATCGAAACCGAATTGAAATTCCCAAGGTTCACTGACCTCGCTATGAAAAGCCCAACCAGCTTCCGCGTACAACCGGAGCGTTTCGGTCATGTATACCGAATGCCCCAACACGATGGCATCACGCGACCAGTTCAGACGATTAAAACCGGGGTTGGCCAATACGAACTCATCACCCAAATGCGAGCTCATGTGGTAGTATGCCAATTTCGTCTGGTGAACTCCCCAACCATAGGTGAACGGAATGCCAACACGATAATCGGTTGCGCGAACATTGACGTCGTCGTCCACGTCCAAACTAACGATTGCAGCACCTTCCGCATCAACCTGAAAGCCCTGCGGAAGAACCGGGTCCCGGTCGCCATAGCGAAGCAGTCCGACGCGACCGCCCAGCGTACCGTCCCAAACCCAACCATCATCCCTGACGTGCGTTACTGTCGTGCCGAGACGCGATTCCTTCATCCCAGCCAGATACGACTTATAGATCAGATCGTTCGGTAACAACTGCCATTGCCACCCACAACCGTTGCCGCCGTTATCTAGATATGCATCCAGGTCGAAGTAGGGCTGCTCAACCGCACTCGGCAGACCGCCGTCGGCCAAGCCTCCTTCAGCTGCGCCGGACTTGGTGTCATCCGCCAAACCTGCGCGAGCGCCGCTAGGCGTTTCCAGCCGACTTGGTTCCCAGCCCCAGAGTGATGGCGCGCAACTGGTGAGCCCCCCAAACAAGAGCAATGCCAATCCGATTAGCTTTCTTAACCGTGACACGGTCGTTACTCCATCGGCTATCATTGGCTCAGCCCGCCCGATGTACATACGTGCACCTCGACATAGCGAGACTAGGGGCGGCGAGTTTACCGATTACCACCGCTCCGCGGTAGGCCGGTTCATTGCTGAGCTAAGTAGTTATTATATATTCGTTTACGGCGTTTTGCCGAGATTCGGATTGCGGCGGTGCTAAACAAATCCGTTGATTCGCACACAGTCGGTATCGGTCAAACTTGCCGAAGCTATTGAGTCGCGAGGAGCGATTCATGGCCGTATCGATAAGTTTCCCCGGCGAATCCGCGTTGTAATTGACCTGTTCCTCCTGACCGACAAAACTTCACAACCGTGCACTACAACGCCGCCCTGCGGCCGCGATTCACCACACTGGCGAACACGCGTCCTATTACCGACGCGTCACGATGGGAGTGGGTTACAATCAAAGCGGCCGATTCGGGCCATTCTTTGCCGAACGAACGGACGAGTTGATCGAGCATTCTTTTGGTAGCCGTTCACGGTGCTTCGTTTCAACACAGCGACTCACGGTAAAAGCAGCGAATTCGGCCCGGCAGGGCCGGTACAGCCTTTGCCGGTGCCGTAAGGCACCGGTGTCGTTATCAAGAGAATCGTTAGCCCCGACAGGGGCGGCACAGGAAGGACGAGGGCTGGCGTCTGTATCGCCCCTGCCGGGGCTTTACGGATATTGTTTGCCGAGGACCGGGGCCTGACGACCCCGGCAAGGACTATGTTGGCCCTCCGGGCCTTAAAAAACGAAGCTCAC
>JAJRVM010000224.1 GCA_024277285.1 Planctomycetota bacterium | reverse complement strand
GCGGCACAGGAAGGACGAGGGCTGGCGTCTGTATCGCCCCTGCCGGGGCTTTACGGATATTGTTTGCCGAGGACCGGGGCCTGACGACCCCGGCAAGGACTATGTTGGCCCTCCGGGCCTTAAAAAACGAAGCTCACGGCTTAAAGGCCGTGAACGGTTACTTATTTTGACACATTTCTGGACACGGGGGAGTTCGCAAACACTATGACATTGATGGAACTGAGCATCGTGCCACTGGGCAAAGGTGAGAGCGTCAGCCAATACGTGGCACGCTGTCTGGATGTCATCGACACATCCGGATTGCGTTACCGTCTGCATCCGATGGGGACCGTCATCGAGGGCGAACTGCCGCAGCTGCTCGACCTGTTGAAGCAGTGTTTCGCCGTCTTGCAGACCGATTGTAATCGCGTGACCTGCACCGCAAAATTTGACTATCGTCACGGTACGGAGTCTCGATTGAAAACCAAACTGCAGAGTGTTGAAACTCAGCTTGGCCGCACATTGCAAACTTAAACCGATCGTGGTGGGCAGGGAACGGGAGCCCGCCACTGGGTTGACCAGGCCAGCCCGCCACCGACGGTGCACGGTCGTGCGTGCAGCCTCAGCGAGGCGTAATAGGCGCGCTGCTAGGTCTTGTAGACGTGGTCGGCATCAAGGTCATCCGGAGCCAATTCAGGTTTCCGATCAAGTTGCACAGTTTCAGGGTCCTGGACACCTGCGATCGTCTCTGGATCGTCGACCGACTGTCGCGTCCGTCCTGGCGACTCCGATTGCCGTGGTGTTGCCGGCGACGTACGCGCGGTGGCTCCGCCACCCGACGTGGCGAATACGACGAATCGTTTCGTGCCACTGGCAATATCATCCATAACGCTATACATCACCGGGATCACGACCAGTGTGAGAATCGTCGACGTAATCATACCGCCGACAATGGCGGTACCCATCGGAGCTCGTGTTTCGGCTCCGGCACCAAGCCCAATGGCAACCGGTAACATACCGGCGATCGTCGAAAAGGCAGTCATCAGAATGGGACGTAAGCGGACGGGCCCGGCGGTCATCAGTGCCTCGTCCTTGCTCATACCGCGCGAGCGCAATAAGTTGGTATAGTCGACCAACAAAATGGCGTTCTTGGTTACCAACCCCATCAACATGATCATCCCGATCATCGAGAAGATGCTGAGCGTTCGGCCGGTCAGCAGCAGCAACCCCAACGCCCCGGCAATCGACAACGGCAACGAGAGCATCACCGTGAACGGGTGAACCAGACTTTCAAATTGAGCGGCCAACACCATATAAATCAGGACCGCAGCCAATCCCATGCTGAAACCAATACTGGCGAACGACTCGGCCATCATGTCCCCAGCACCGGTAAAGGTCGAGGCAACACCGGCGGGCAAGCCGATCTGGTCTTCCAGTTTTTGGATATCCGCGAGTGCTTCGCCGAGCGGTTTGGACTGTTCCAAGTTGCCCATGATCGTGACCTGACGCATGCGGTCTTGGCGATCGATTTGTACCGGTCCCGTCTTTTCTTCGACCTGGACCAGATTGCGTAGCTCGACATACTTGCCGTTCTTGGTGCGAACCGGCAAGCTCACAATCGATTCGGGGCGGTTGCGATCGGCTTCGGCCAACCGTACGCGCACATCGTAGGTCTCACCCGCTTCTTGAAACTTGGTGACCTCTTGGCCACCGATCAAGATGCCGATCGCTTTGCCCAGATCTTCCACGGAAACGCCCAAGTCGGCGGCACGATCACGGTCAATCAACACATTGATTTCCGGTTTACCGGAGTCATACGTTGAGTTGACATCGACAATGCCGGGAATACTGCGGACTGCCGCTTCCATCTTGTCGGCCACTTCCAGCAGTGCGGGCAGGTCGGCACCACGCACATTGTATTGAATCGGCGACGATCGAAACCCGCCGCCGCCGACCCGTGGGATGTCCTCGACACTGATCTTGATGTGGGTCAAATCGGCTAGTTGCTCGCGTGCCAACAGCATGATCTCGTGTTGGCCCAGCGCGCGATCTGCTTTGGGAAACAACTTGGTCATGATCGTCCCGACGTTTACGCGTCCCTCGGCGCCCGCACCCACGGTGGTAAACGTGGTGGTAACGCCCGGTAACGTCTGCAAGCGACGTTCGATTTCCGCCAACACCGTGCCAGTCGCTTCAATCGACGTACCAATCGGTGTTTCGACTTGCACGTTGAACTGGTCTTCGTCGGCCGACGGAATGAACTCCTTACCGATGAAGGGGGTCAACGCAAGCCCGCCGAGGAAGACGGCCACGGCGGCGCCGAGCACGAGCATGCGATGGTGCAACGCGACGCGCAACGTCGTGTGATAGCCTCGTTCCATCGCTTCGAAAAATCGCTCCATGGCACGAAAGATGAAACCGTGCTCCTGCGTGACTTTCAACACGCGGGAACAGAGCATGGGGGAGAGTGTCACCGCGATGAATGTGGAAATGGCTACCGCAAACGCGACCGTCAGGCCGAATTCGTAAAAGAACCGACCGACCAGTCCGGTCATGAATGCAACCGGCACGAAGACGGCCCCGATCGCCAGCGACGTGGCGATCACGGCAAATCCGATCTCGGCAATCGCTTCGCGCGCCGCCGCCATCCGAGTCTGGCCCTGCTCCATGTGCCGGTAGGAGTTCTCAAGCACGACGATCGTATCGTCGATGATCATGCCGACGGAAATCGTCAGTGCCAGCATCGACATCATGTTGAGGCTGAACCCCATCGTGGCCATAAATGTAAACGTGGAAATGATGGTCGTCGGGATGGTGATCGCAGCGACAAACGAACCGCTAAAACTGCGCAGAAAAAAGATAATGACAACGACCGCCAGTAACCCACCGCGAAATAGTTCGTTCTTCGCCTCGTTGAAGCTATCGGCGACAAAGCGAGAAATATCTTGCGCTATGGTCAGCCGGTAACCACGGGGAATTTCCGCTTCCAGCTCGTGTAATCGCTCCTTGACTTCACCGGCAACCGCCAACATGTTGCTGCCCGATTGACGCCGAACCAGCAAGGCGATGGCGCGCTGGCCGTCAAGCCTTGCCAAGCTACGAAAGTCTTCGAGGCCATCCTCGATCCATGCGACATCGCGCAAGTAAATCGGCACGCCGTCGCGAGTCGCAACGACCAGATCCGCAAAATCTTCGACGCGTTTGATCTTGCCCTTCGTCTTGACAATCATCTCGCGCAGGTCAGTCTCGACACGCCCCCCTGGTGGTTCAATGTTCTCCTGACGCAACGTATCGATGACATCTTTGGCCGCCAGTGAATGCGCCATCATGGCGTCGGTGCGCAACCATATGCGTACCTCGCGCTCACGCTGGCCCACCAACTGCACATTGCCGACCCCAGAAATCCCTTCAAGCCGCCGCTTGACGACGTTTTCCGCATAGTCACTCAACTCACCGACCGACGCGCGGCCCGACAGGACGATCGCCAGGATTGGCGACGAATCAGGATCGAACTTCTCGATAATCGGCGCTTCGATGTCACGCGGCAGGTCACCACGTACACGCGAAACTTTGTCGCGCACGTCCTGGCTGACAACATTGATGTCTTCTTCCAGCTCGAACTCGATGAAGATCTGCGCAAAACCTTCCGTGCTCTCGCTACGCAACGTCTTGATGCCGGCGATTGTGTTGACCGCCTCTTCGATCACGTCCGTCACTTCGGTCTCGACCGTTTCCGGATCAGCTCCCTCGTAGGCCACCGACACGGTAACGATCGGGAAATCGACGGCGGGAAACAGGTCGACGCCCATTCGGCTGTACGACGCGATGCCAAACACGACCAGTGCCATGATGAGCATGGACGCGAAGATAGGACGAGCAATGGATACTTCGGCTATTTTCATCGAGCTAACCTTGCGACCGTGTTGCTGGGGATGCGGTGCTCTCGGGCAGTGGCGCGGTAACTGGCGCGGTATCCGCAGTGGCGCGCGGCTTGACATGCAGACCAGGCGCCAGCAACGAGAGGTCGCCATGCACCACGATGTCGTCTTCCGCAAGGCCACTGACCACTTGGTAATGCGTGCGATTAGAGATTCCCAACTGCACCGCTATACGCTCGATAACGCCATTCTTCACGACAAAAGCCGCTGGCTCGCCTTTTGAAAATGTGATCGCGTCGTTCGGCACGATAACGGCATCAGCAACCGAACGGAGCGGAATACGCACCTTGACGAAGGTCCCTGCCTTGAACAGATTGCGGCTGTTGTCGATGCCGACGCGAATACGGAACGTGCGTGTGTCAGGATCGACCTGCGCATTGATCAAGACGACCATCGCCTCAACCTCGCCAACGTTCAACTCCGCCGCCCTGCCACCATCCACTCGGACCGACGCCTTATCGTTCACTCGAATCAGGCCTTGATATCGTTCCGGTACATGGACTTGGGCCATCAGAATACTGCTGTCAATGAGCCGCATCAACGGTGTGCTGGGGTTGGCGGTGACGTGATCCCCTGCTCCGACGTAGCGTTCCACGATCGACGCCGTTTCCAACGGACAATGGATCGTGCACTTGTCCAATTCCACTTGTTTGAGATCGACGTCGGCCTGCGCCATTTCAACCTGCGCCTTGGCGACGGCGATCTGCTCGGGTGTCGGACCTGCTTGCGCCAGCTTGAGTGCGGCTTGGGCACGTTTCTTGGCAGCCGTGGCCGTGGCCACCGAACGTCGCGCGTCGTCCATTTCCTTTTGGGAAGTTGCACGCCGCTGCAAGAGTGACTTGGAACGGGCCAGATCCTCCTGCGCGTCTAACAGGATCGCGTCACACTCCTCACACTGCGCATCGAGCTGAGCGATCTCTTCCGAACGCTTCCAGGCGAAGAGGTTGGCAAGCTCCTTCTCTACCAGTGCCTTCTTGGCCTTGGCAACCAGCAAAGTGTGCTCCGCCTCGCTCGATTCTATCTTGATCAACACCTCTCCCTGCTTCACCTCGTGGCCAATGTCCAAGGGAAGGACTTTCGAGTAGGCGGTCCCATCAATCTCGTACTCAATCTTCTCGCTCGATGCACGCACACTCTCGACGACCCCCGTCACTTCCGAGGCGATTGTGGCGTATTTCCAGGGATAGAGCGTGCCCGTCAATTCTATCGACGATTCAATGGCGTGCCGAGAAACCGAAATCACATCGACTTCAAGAACATACGCGGGCGTTTCCTTGGCCTGTTCGACCGACGCCCCCTTTTGACATCCCCATGATGCCAATATCAGGCAACCGATCAGCGAAGTCAGAACATACCGTTTCATGCTGTGTTACCCTTGTGAGTCAGCGTGGATACTGGTGCTGATGCCGCGCAAGAAAGTCCGCAGGGCCTTCTCGCCTAATTCACCCAAACTGTAGTCGTCGTCGACGTAACAGCCGAACATGATGGTGCCGTAGAGCACGGTGGCCATCGTCATGACGATGCCGCGCGGGTCGGTCGACTCGATTCGCCCCGCCGCAATGCCGCGTTCGACAATCGTCACAATGCGGCTGATCATCTGCTCGTGCTGTTGCTTGTGTAATGGGGGCACCGTGCCACGAAACTCCGCCCGATTCTGTACGAAAATCTCCAGGTACGACTTGTTGCGCGCGAAGAATGTGGTGTGCGCGGTCCCCAACGCGTACAAGGCGTCCAAGGGGTCGTCGACTCCCTCGATCGCCGCGAAGATACAGTCCCGCATGCGGATCAAGACGTCATAGGTAGCCGCATAGAACAGCTCCTCCTTGCTGGCAAAGTTCCGGTAAACCGTACCTTTTCCAACCGCGGCGCGATCGGCAATATCCTGAACATCCGCGTTTCGAAACCCCTCGCGCGCAAATGTCTCGATCGCATGACGTAGAATCGCCGCACGCTTGGGATTCTCCTGCGCGGCAACCGATTTCGCTCCTACCACAAGCCCGAACTCCCTCCTCAAAGTGCCACCACGAACCGGACGGACGCGCCCGTCCTGCTGCAATACTAGCCTAACGGCAGGGGGATGTCAATTCAAATGGTAACGGGTCGGGGCTTCCGGAGCCTCCCAAAAAGGCCCTTTCCGCTGCCATCTTGCTACTGATTGACGCGACGCGCTTCGTTCCAAAATTGGCGCGTGCCGCGTTGGAACACGGGCAGACTGAACACGGGCAGACCGTTACTTTATCGCAACGTAATCCACCAAACGCTATCCTTTGCCCACAATCTTCTTGGCCCGTTGCCGCCCTCGCGCTTATAGATGGCGTTTTGGCGGTTCTCCTTGGAGGGCAAAGAAAATGGCGGGCAAGAAAGAAGCGTGATGCTAGGCTTTGTCCCAAAACGTCTTTTCGCGCGGCAAAGCCATGCCCTTTTCAGCAGATTACGCGAAACACAAGGTGGTAAATACGAGTTTTGAGACGAAGCCTAGTTTGTTTGCGTCTGTAGCGTGCCTGACCTCGACGGTCAGATGCTTGCCAGCACTCGGCCGCGGACGCAAGTTGCTCGGCCGATGCCGCGCTGGCTCATGAACCGTCCGCGCGCCGATTCTTGGCACGGCGACGGCTCCCTTTCTTGTTGCCGGGGGCGTTGGGAGCGTTCTTTTTTGGCAACCACGCTGCTAGGTGGCGTTTGATCTCCTGAAACTCGTCCCGCGCGGCGAGGTTCGTGTACTCCATCGGATCCTTTTGGTGGTCGTACAGTTCTTCAGAACCATCAGCATAGCGAATATAACGCCAGCGATCGGAGCGAATCGCATGGTTAAGCCGCCCGTGCGTCGTGATCGCGGGCCGTTGCCAGGAGGCCTGAGAGTCGGCCAAAAGGGGCGTGAGGCTTTGCCCCGAGAGCCCGCCGCGCGCCGGCAGACCACACAGGTCAACCAAAGTTGGATAGATATCGAGCAGGCTAACCGGCTGATCGATGCGAGTATGGACTGGCGTTCCTTTCTCCAGACCGGGCGTGCCTCGTGGCGCAACGAAGATCAGCGGCGTCCGAGTGGCCTCTTCCCAAAGGGCGAACTTGCGCCAATGCTGTTTCTCGCCCAGGTGCCAACCGTGATCGGTCCACAGAACGACGACCGTATTACCGGCGTTGGGCCCGGCGTCCAGCGCATCGAGCAGCCGGCCGACTTGTCCATCCGCATAGCTGATCGATGCCAGGTAACCTTGCACGGCGGCGTGCCACTGTTTGTGTTTGATCACCGCCGCATGGTCACGTGCCGGGCTGGCCATCCGCACTCCCGCCTTCGGGATATCATCCAGATCGTCATCGCGATGCGCGGGCAGCTCGATTTTGGCGAGGGGGAATTGTTCGAAGTACTTGCGCGGTACATACCATGGCAGGTGAGGCCGAAAGATCCCACAGGCCAGGAACAGGGGCTTTTGGTGCTTCGCTTGCAGTTGTTTTATCACCCAGTCGACCACCAACGTGTCGCCCATTTTCGAATCGTCCGCGTCAACAGGTCCCCAGTCGAAGTGCCCCATACCGAGCCCGTTAAGCGATCTGCGTTTGGGCATCGGGTCACCCGGCCGGTTTTTCTTCTGACTCGGCCAGTATTCATCCCACGAGTCGGGATCAGGAAAACTGCCGTGGTAGATCTTCCCCGAGCCGATGGCGCGGTAGCCGTTCTGCATGAAATGCTGCGAGAGAGTCACTTTGTCCTTGAGCATCGGCTTCCATGGCTGCGCGTTCAGATACACTCCCGATTCATAGGGGGCAATTCCGGTCATCAACGACGCACGTGATGGATTGCATGCAGGCGCTGCACAGTGAGCGTTCGTAAACAGCACACCACGGTCTGCCAACCGATCAATATTTGGCGTCAGCGTCTGGGGATGCCCTCCCAATTTGCCGATCCAATCGTTCAGGTCGTCGATCGCGATGAACAGCACATTCGGCTTGGCAAGCTCCATTGCACGCGTGGTCGGGACCACGATCAGCCCCAGATTCAGGAAGAGGCAAACCAACAGGCAGCGATGTTTCATTTCACAATCTCCGGGAAAAACGACCGAGCCGCACCGTTGGCGAGCTTGCGTCCGAGTCATCGGACCGGCAATTCGTGTAACGCACAACGTCCATTTCCAAACCCGAGGCTGATTGTACACAATCGATGCGCGTCATGAAAACAATCGCCCTCTTGGGCTTCGAATGTCCGTCCCCCCACCCATGGCGACGACACAAGACGAACTTCCCGACTGACCTCCCCCCCCAAGTCCGCCGCCACAAAGTCCGCCGCCACAAAGTCCTCTCCGACCAGTAGGAGTTGAAAAACTCCGTTGCAGACTCCGAAGGCTCTGTGGACGCTGTTTCACCCCGTTTTTTCCGAACCGTTTGGCACCACTGGCAACGTCTTCCACTGACGTTCCAACCCTCGAGCGGCTAGCATGTAGCAAAACTCCCACAACATGTAACCATTCGACAGTTCAAGCGTCAGTATTGTGTGCGAGGTAACGCCAAAGTGTTGGCCGTTGCCAGAAGATGTTTAAGAAAGGCAAAGAATCATGGCTAGCAATAATCGTGGAATGGGCGGGCTGCTTGTTATCGGTGCAGTCCTGGCGGTAGCGGCGATTACGATCAATGCGAGCCGTCGCGATGCGGCATCAGAAACCGATGCGGCAAACAGCTCTGCCACAAGCAGCGAGACACAAGGAGAACAATACATGGCTACAGCAAATACCCATGGCGTGCTCGATCACGCAAATGACGCGAACTTCCAACAAAAAGTACTCGACGTGAAAGGCCGCGTACTGGTCGATTTCTACGCGGACTGGTGTGGCCCGTGCAAACTTCTGGCTCCGATGCTCGAAGAATTGGCACGCGACGAGCCAGCTGCGCGGATCGTCAAAGTGGATGTTGATGACGCCCAACAAGTGGCCACTCAGTACCAGATCTCTGGGATACCCGCGCTGATCGTCTTCGAGAACGGTCAGATAGTGGGCCGCGAGGTAGGCTTGGTGAGCAAGGCGAAACTTCGTTCCATGCTCGGGCTCTAGTTGGCCCACGAGCGGAACAATCGTCCCGCCTGGTAACACTTTCGGTTCATGATTGAGCCGGGTGTCGAGCCAACGAACAACCACAGCGAACAACAGATGCGTCGCCGAATCTGAATCAAGTCGGCGTGTGCCACCTGCACCACGGCCCTACCACGTCGTTGGCAGATCAGTCACGAATTGATCGAAGGTGCGTCGATACTCTTCGCTTTGTGGGTCGTTGTGGTCGGCGCCGGGAATAACAACGAATTGTTTGGGACCAGGCGCCGCCTCGAAGAGCTCACGTCCCAATTCAATGGGAATGACGCTATCAGCATCGCCGTGGCTTTGCAGTAAAGGGCCGTTGTAGTGCTTGATCTTTCGCAACGAATTGAAGCGTTGCGTCATCAACAGGTGGGGAGCAGCCCATGGCATGTGGTGCGCGCCTACATCGGGAATCGAAGTGAACGTGCTCGCTAGCACCAAACCGCGGGCACCATCGTTTGCGGCGAGATCGACGGCGACGGCGCCACCCAACGACCGACCCATCAGCAAGATATCAGATTCCGCTACACCCGTGCGTTGCGCTAACCACGCACGTGCGGCCCGAGCATCGCACAAGATACCTACTTCGTTCGGTTTGCCTTCGCTTTGACCGTATCCGCGATAGTCAAATGTCATCACGGTCAGTCCATGACGCTGATTCAACATCCATAGTGTAGCCGCGCGGCTAGCAATATTCCCAGCATTACCGTGGCAAAACAACGCAACCGCTCGTGGATCGGGATGTTCGATCAGCCACCCATGCAATTTAGTGCCATCGGCAGATTGGAAATGGGCGTCTTCAAACGGCAGGTCGCGCGGCACTTCTTCGGGAAACGGCGCCGGTTGGTAAACTAGCTTTTTTTCAAAGCTCGCCAACGGGGATACTGAACCGATCTGCGCGCAGCCCAAACTGGTCGTCATTGTCAACCATGCCAAGATATACCCCATCAGACACTCTTGTGCAGGGCTGCATTTCACACGGTGTTCGGGCTTCGAGTTTCGGCCTTGTTTGATCATTGGGTATTTCGTCATTCGCCATCGATCGGCGTCCGCCCGTCGCGCTAAATGGCGTTGTCCGTCTAGGCTGCTGCTCAGCTAGGCCGCCTTTTCATTGCGCCGTGAATCCGAACACGGTTCGACTTGGAACGGATGCCGAGCGTTTTGAAGGGTCCATGCTTCTGGATGCATGAAGACAAAATTCTGCACGCTCGAATCACCCAGCGGATGTTGCGCCTCGTCGTATTCTTCCAACCCGATCAGATTGCTTTGAAAGAAGAAGTACCCAACGTAGCCCAGTTCGGCAAGAAGGCCGAACGCCTCGTTTTCGTCAGCCGATCTGGACGGCAACGGTGTTGATTCGAGCAAGAGGCTGGGACGATCTTGTCGAAGCGTGCGCTGCGCACCACGCAGCACTGACAGTTCATGGCCTTCAACATCACACTTCACAAACCCGATCGGACGTTTCGCACGAATCGAATCCAGATGGTCGTCCAACGTGTCCATTCGCACTCGCACGTAGGAAAAACCTGCTTGCGGCGAATCAACTTCGGACGCTTGGTATTGGAGTGTGGACCAACAGTAGTCGCTGCGCGGAATCTTCAGCCGAGCCTCTCCTACCTGGTCCGACAAGGCGACCGGGCAGACACGAATGTTCCTGTTGCGACACGACTCGGCGTATTGCTGGAGGTAATTGGCCAAGATCGGCACCGGTTCGTACGCGAACACCTGACCGGTTTTGCCCACCGACTTTGACAGCCAATAGGTATACGCAGCCTTGTGAGCGCCGATATCAACCGCATTCATACCAGGCCGTAGGCACGCGAGCGCGAAATGACACTCAGCTGCCTCGGACTTGTGCAAGTAACGCGTTGCTCGGTTCCAAATACGCAGTCGTTGATAGATGCTCATAAACGCGCCTTGAGTCTGGGAGGCTGAGTAAAGAGGGGTAACGCAAGCAATGCCCGACAAAAGCGGTCCTCGCGGCGCTTATGGCAACCAAGCGCAGGCGACCTAGCGAAACACTCCAGCGCACTGCCGCGTTCTTAAGCCAAATCAAGGACGCGCGTCAACGGCAATCGATATCAGACCACCTATTGAGGAGAGGGGGAGTGGGGGAGAGGGAGATGGGGGGGGCAGGGAGAAAGGGAGGGCTGAATGCCCTGTAGGCAACACGCTGGCGGACTTGCGAAAGGAACCACGTCCGGGGGCATGCCCCCGGCACGGGCGCAAGGACGGAACTGCCTCAAAGGGGAGGAAGGTTTTCGAGGTCAATCACGTCTTTGGGGCAATTGGCCGCGGTCTTCATTGCACGCAACCACTTCAGCGAAACAAACTTGTGGCCGTTGCACTCGGCGGCCGTGGCTAACAGACTCTCGACCGGTTCATCAGGGACGCCAGGCACGTAATCAAAAACAACAAGGAATCCGAAATCGATTACCAGCATCATGAGTCGAGTGGCACGAATAAATGTCAGAGAGATGGGATAAGTCACTTCGATGCCCGTGGTTGGGTCGATGCTGTTACCAATCCAATGAGCATTAAGTTCGTCAAGCGCACGCCTGCTACGTCTTAGACTGGCTGACCCGAATAGGCGTCCAAAGTCTCAAGTTACTTGTCCAGCGTAACCTCGCCCATTGCGACTATCTCTTGAACCCCGCCCGGACTGCTAATAAGTCGGCCTTCGCTGGTGGAGTTGTTGATCCCGTCTTTGTTCTGCGCGTAGAGGGCCGATGAGGTGCCGCGCGCAAGCAGCTAGCAGCCGAGGGCAGCAATGCACGGGCAAGAAGGACATGGACCGTTCTGTTCTTT
>JAJRVM010000223.1 GCA_024277285.1 Planctomycetota bacterium | reverse complement strand
ACATGTTTTGTGTGTATCCTCAGCACATTGCGAAACGGGTCGGAGAATCGATAGTGAGGCTCCTTGCCCGGTGCCATCACCTCGTACACAAACGTCTGGCTGCCCATCGTTTCCCGAATCCGGTCCCCAGCGACGGGCAGCGTCAAAACACCGCCAAGCAGCAAATCGGCCGTTTGGATTAGGTAATCTCGCGATTGGATGTGTTGGATGATTCCCGATCCGTCGTCGATCTCGAACTCGGTCTTGCCGATGGTTGCGCTGACCGCAACCTGTTCGGCGCCGCGCTGGTAGACAACCTCCGTGGACGCGTGCGTCTTGAGTTGGTCGGCCAGCCACGCGGCGCCGGTCTCAAGCAGATTCGGCAAAACGCTTTCTCCTACTGACTCAGGCGGACGCGTACCGTCGTATCGGCGTCGGCCGCGGCCAGAGCGGCCTTGCCCATCAGCTTGTTTGCCCCGGCGCCGTCGGTCGCCACCGCGACATCGTTGGTGTCGTCCCAGTACACCTTGTCGCCGGCAGCGAACGTGACACCGGCGCCACCTTCCTTCGCGGCGTCAAAGACGCCAGAAACCGCCAACGCCCCGAGCGAATTGGCCGGGATGTCGACTTTGGCCACGCCCACCAGGTCGCCCTGGACAATGACATCGCCAGCGGCGACGGCAGCCGTGGGCGTGTAGTCGATCGACTGGCCTTCATGCCTGTAAGTGACAAGTGCCATATTCAGTTGCTCCCAATAGTCTGTAGTCTGCAGTCCGTAGTCTGTAGCAGTGTTGGTTCACCGGCTGAGAATATCGTGCGTCAATGCGCGCCGCAGGACACCAATCTTGCGACGCGTCATGATGCTCAGTGCGCGGCTCACGCGGCGCCTTTGCTCTTCACGCCAGCACGATGCTCTTGCAGAGCCACGCCGAAGTCGAAGTAGCCACGCCACTGCATTCCCAGCGTATTGAACGCCGTTTCCTCACTCTCGATCACCGGAGTCCGGGCACCACGCAGGTAAATCACCTCGATCACTGCCGCATCGGCCGGGTCGCCCAACAAGTACCAGGCCGTGCTGCTGCTTCCAGTGAGCGACTGGGCATTCAGCCAAGGCGTAGCAACCGGTTGGAACTTGCCTGCGTGCGGGTTGCGATTCGGCTTCGGCTTGTTGGCCGTAGTGGTTTCGTTGACCGTCACGTCGTTGTGCAACTGGTCGGCCACGGTCTTGAGCGATGTTGGGACCAACAGGAGCCCCGGCGTGACCGAGATCGGATCGCCGTTCTCATCCTTCTGGTCGAAGAACATCTGTTCGGCCGTACTGAGCGAAGAAATCTGCAGATTCGACTCCGCGCCTTCGAAGTAGTTGTTGTGGCCGGTGCTGAAGAATCCGCCGGCATTCGCAAGCAGCAGGGTAAAGCCGACCTTCTGCAGCTTGATCGCCGACTGGCGTCCGATGATCCGCGGCAGACGCAGGAACGCGCCCAGGTCGTCGTTGATCATCATCTGCCGATTCAACGACAGCATGGTTCCGTACGTTTCCACCTGGTTTTGGAACGTCTCTTCACCGAGCGTTCCGTGTTCCAGCTCGCCGTCGGGTCCCACCTTCTTGAACTCACCGATCCCGGTCATCCGGTAGCTGGTGACCTGCTTGAAGTCGTTGGCGTCCGCCTGTGCCGCGATTCGGCCCAACACGTTGTCGACCGATTCAAACGATGCCAGCATCGTTTTGTTGGCCACATTGGACAGGATCCCGGTCAGCGAGATTGTGGAGAACCCGGCGGATGCTTGAATGGTCCGGTCTGCCGACATGGCAGCTCGGATGAAGTCATTGTCGACCAGTCCCGGCTTGATGGTTTTGCCAGCCGCCCGGATGACGTTGTGCATCAGGAAGTGCAAACCGATGCCACGCAACGGTTTGCTCAGGGCGGCCTCCATCGCTTTGTCGCTGAACATCTGACCGCATTTGTCTTCGGGGATGTTCCCGGCCGACATGCAGAGAGCGGCTTCCAACCCCTCGGCGAACTGGCTGTGACCGTCCTCGCTGTGGATGGCGGGCCCTTGCGGTCGCTCGGCTCGAATCACCTCAAGCTCGGTGCGCGTCTCATCCCACCCTTCTTCGATCGCCTGGGCTTCGATCTCCGGGTGCGCGCCGGCGCAGATCTCGCTGATGCGGCTGATACGACGTAGCTCGGCGGCGCGCGTTGCTCGGAGAGTCTGCAGGTCGGCGTTTGTAGTCTGCAGGTCGGAGTCTGTAGTCTGGAGGGACGGCGATTCGTCGTTTTGTGCCTCCGCCGGGCTTTCCTGCTCCGCACTCCGGTCTCCAGACTCCAGACTATTCCCAAACGCCGCTTGCAAGCACGCCGTCTGCCTCTCGTCGAGATCGGCCAGAACGAATCCCTGTGCCTCAACCCATTGTTCAAAATCCATTGTGTAAACCTCCAAACTGTTCGCGCCCGTCGATGCGGCAACGCGAGCACTCGTGTTCTCGTCCGCGCCCAAGGCAACAAAACTGATCTCACCCAACCGGCTGCGGCGGGCAACGTAAAGTGGGCCCTTGAATGTGCGGCCATTGACGGTTACCCGCTCGCCCTCGTCTACAAAGGCCATCTTCTGAACGCCTGCGCCGATCGACGCCTGCCACGGAAAGCCGTTCGAACTGGACTCCTGCACTTCGCGGGCAAAGTCGTTTGCCGCGGAGATGACACCCGACAACCGAATCGTGCGCCCCTCGACGGTGATGTTGTCGCTGT
>JAJRVM010000222.1 GCA_024277285.1 Planctomycetota bacterium | reverse complement strand
TGGCCGGTCTGCGGCGATCCAACCTACGGATTGCGCGACGGGGCCGCTGCGAGACAGACATTGCATCCGCACGACCCGCCACTCTGCCTACACGCCTGGAAGATCAGTCTTCGCCACCCGCTGGACGGCAACAAGATCACGTTCACCGCGCCGGCACCCGCTTGGGCGCTGGCAATTGACATCGAAACGCCACGGGATTCCATCGACCGATGACGCGCGTCTACAGATCGTAACGAATGTCGAGCACTTCAAACTTCAACGTACCGCGAGGCACTTCGATCTCGACCTTGTCACCCTTCTTCTTGCCGATCAGCCCCTGCCCTACGGGACTGGTACAAAGGATCTTGCCGGTGTCGTAATCTTCTTCACCGGCCCCGACAAGCGTGTACTCTTCCTCGTCGTCGTACTCCAGATCCTTGACGACCACGGTGGCTCCAAAGGCGACTTCGTCCTTGGGCATTTTCGATGGATCCATAATCGTGGCATGAGCCAACTTGCCGCGGAGTTGATTGATTTTCGCCTGGAGCATCCCTTGTGACTCACGTGCCCCGTGATACTCGGCGTTCTCCTTGAGATCGCCTTCAGCACGAGCATCGGCCATGCGCTTAACGATCTTCGGCATTTCTTCGTTGTCAAGCCGATCGACTTCGGCTTTGATCTTGTCGTACCCTTTGCGGGTCATGGGGATCAGGTCGGACATCGTTGAGCCTTTTCAGCAAGAAACGAACGGCCTCAGGTCGCACCAAGGTCGTCTGGATTTGAGTCGTGTTAGGGCAGGTATATTCTGAAAAACGGATCTGATCGTGTAAAGTCCAGCCCGCGGTGAAAGGGGCATGGGGAGCGTACCTTGCGGTAGGCGATGGGCGTATCACCATGGGCGTGTTTCACCATGGGCCACAAAGCGGCATGCCGGCTATTGCTCGGGCTCTTTCTCTCGGTCCTCGGGCAAGTACAGGATACAGCCGCAGGCCCTGCAGATCACAATCTTTGACATCATTATTTCGTTGACGGTTTGCGTGGTCACGGTCTGATAGCAGCCGCCGCAGCATTGCCCGTCCAACGGAGCCAAAGCGGCTTCACCTCGAGCGTTGACGCCTCGCTGGTAATCGATCCGAAAGTCGTCCGGCAGCTTGTCCTCGGCAACATTCAGGTCAAGGGTCAGGCGGCTGACCTCTGCCTCGAGCGTCGCCCGGGACTCATCAACGCGCCGGCGAACATCGGTCAATTCCTGTTCGAGTTTTTGATTCTGGATCTTTATGACTTCGGCACGACCTTGTAGTTCATTCGTCTTGTCGAATAATTCGAGAATCTCGTCGGAGAGCACGCTGTTGGCTTGTTCATCGGCGGCGATTTGTTCGACGAATGTCTGATATTCACGATTCGTACTACAGCCATTGAGTTTGGCCTTAATGTCGAGGATACGGTTTTCGCGTTCTCGGAGCTGCAATTCCTTCTGATCCGCGGTCATTCGCGCCTGCTTGACGCTTTCCTTGGCGGCCTCCAATTCCGCTTTTGCTTTGACCATATTAGAATCTGCGACTTGGATCTGCCGTGGGCCTCGCTGGAGGCGTGAGCGAAGATCACCGAGCTGTTGGTGCAAGCGATGCAGCTCTCGAAGTAGGGCGGCCGAAACGGTCATAGGTGCAGAATTCCCTCTCTTTATGCAAATCCCCCTCCTTCAAATCGGTTGGGCAGCGGGCCGGTTGACCCGCGTGGGGCGGTTTGCTCTGGGTACGAAACAGAACAGTCGACAACGATCCATGCATTATACCCTCGCGCAAAAAACCGCCGCCAGTCCCTACGGACTCAGCGGCGTCGGATTCTGGGTGCGGAGCGATCTCCGAAAAAGACTAGGCGGCCCCGCGTAGAAAGCCCTCGAGCTGCTGGCTTCGAACGGGATGTTGAAGTTTCCGCACCGCCTTGGCCTCGATCTGCCGCACACGTTCCCGCGTCACGCGAAAGATCCTCCCGACCTCCTCCAACGTATAGGTATAGCCGTCTCCCAGGCCGTATCGGAGACGAATGATCTCTCGTTCGCGATACGTCAGCGTGCAGAGCAGACGCTCGATCTTGTCGCGAAGCATCCCGTTCGTCGCGTTTCGGACGGGATTATCCGAGTTATGGTCCTCGATGAATTCGCCGAACGCCGCGTCTTCACTGTCACCGACCGGACGATCGAGGCTGACGGGATGCCGGCCGATGTCGAGCACTCGTCGAACTTCCTCGATACTGATCCCCGCTCGATCCGCGATCTCGCTGGTCATCGGCTCGCGACGTTTTTCCTGCACGAGCTGTTTTTGGACATTGCGCAGCTTCGACAGCACGTCGATCATGTGGACGGGGATCCGAATCGTGCGAGCCTGATCGGCAATCGCGCGAGTGATCGCTTGGCGAATCCACCACGTCGCATAGGTCGAGAACTTAAAACCTCGACGATACTCGTACTTGTCCACCGCTCGCATCAATCCGGTGTTGCCCTCCTGAATAAGATCCAGGAAGCTCAATCCACGGTTACGATATTTTTTGGCGATGGAAACAACCAGTCTCAAATTGCCGTTGGACAATTCGCGTTTTACATGTTCATAGAGTCGAAACTCGTCCTTGAACAGCTCACATTTGGCTCGCAAGCTGTCGGGGCTCTCTTGCGTTTGCAGCATCAGTTTGTGTAGTTCGCGACGGAGCCCAGTGCGCGCAGCGCGAGTTTCCAGCTCGTTGGGCAACGCCTCAAGTCGGTGCCGAATGTCATCCATTCGCCGCGAGCATTCCTCCAACTGACGCATCAACGGCTGGACACGGCGTGTCCGAAGACTCAGCTCTTCGACCAGCTGCAAACACTTTCGACGACGTCGCACAAACCTTTGGCGAATCACCGCTCGCTGCTCAGAATCCAGCGACTTGCACACCAGTTGCGAAAACTCGGCCTCGTTCCGCCGCAACAGCTCGCGCAACGTCTTCAGGTTGTGAGGCATGCGTGCCAGAATCTGCTCCTTCGTCAACTGCTCGGTCAACGACACCTTGATCGTGCGATCAAAGGGCAACTCCCCCCGGTGAACACGCTGCAGCGTTTCCACCGTCTGATTCATGGCAAAGTGCGTGCTCAAGACGTGTCGCCGAAATCGCTTGCGGGCCACTTCAATCTTCTTGGCTAACGAGATCTCTTCTTCTCGGGTGAGCAGTGGGATTTCTGCCATCTGGCTGAGGTACATGCGAATCGGATCGCTGTCCAACTTGCGAAGTTCATCGGCCGGCGGAGGGCCGAGCGGCAACGTAACTTCCACTTCGTCCACCTCCGCTTGGCCTGGCTCGAGGTCTGCGGAGTCCGTTTCCGGCAATTCGGTCGCGGTCAGAACGGCCGTTGTTTTTGTATCCTCAAAGGCGCCGGCCGGCGCCTGCTCCAGCAACTTGATCCCGCGCTCATCCAAGGCAAACAGTAGGTTGTCAAGTTTGTTGGGATTGACGTCTTCGTCGGGAAGATAGGCGTTCACTTCATCGTAGGTCAGGTACCCTCGCTCTCGGCCCTTCGTGATAATAGCTTCGAGATCGGTGTCAAGAAATGTCATCGGTCACATCCCCCTGCGCATTCTTGCGCGTCTAAGGACTGCGATGCTTCGAACGCGATTCCGTCCCCAACTTGCGGGCTGTTGAACGGGCATTCGATTCGATCAGGCATGCAACTCATCCGTGAGTGCTAGTGGGAACCCGACCGTCACTGAGCTTGGTCGAACAATGATTCTAGGTCGTCTAATTAATCTTCGATGAGATCCTTTTTGGTTTTCAGGATCTGCAGCAGCATGTCTAACTGCTGCTGGTCGTCCAATTCATCGCTCTCCAACGACGCTTGTTGACGCTGCAACTGCTGTTGAACGTCTCGTTTGGAAAACGTTTGCAGCAACTCTCGCAACGCCAAATCGTGGTCCACGTCCACCTTGCGATTTCCCGCCTCGTCCAACTCGACCAAGAGGCTCTTCAATACGGGATCGTCGGTCGATAACAACATGCGGCCAACATCCGTCGCCTGGCCTTGATCGACGAGCGACACGAGCATCTGAAACAACTGCCGTGCCGTGGCGGACTCGAGGTGGTTTACTTGAATCGATTCTAGAACGCTGGCAACCGATTCGGGCCTCTGCAGCAACATTTCGAACAGGTCACGCTCCATCGGCTGGAGCGTTCGCCTCTCCGGCGCCGCATGTGCGGCATCGGCACGTTGACGCGTGCGCGCCGGTCGACTCCGACGCCGCTCGTCCAAACGTTGTCGCAACTGATCTTCGTCCAGCCTGAATTCACGAGCCAATCGATTCAAGACTTGCTGTTCGCGAAGGCGCTGAGCTCCCGCGGTACTGAGCGACGGAGCGGGCGATTGGGCGAAGGTCGCCAGCAGGTTCTCAAGCGCCTGGTTCGCCCGATGCGTGTCGCGCACTGGGTCCACACCCTGCAGCTCAAGCTGAATCTTGTACTCCCATGCATCCGGTGCTTGTGCTACCAATTCAAGCAATTCATCGTGTCCATGCTGCAAGAGGAAATCACAGGGATCTAAACTTCCTGGCAGAGTTACGATCCGCAAATCGACTTGGTTCGAAATAAATAGTTCCAAAATCTGGCTCGCTCGACGCCGCCCGGCTTCATCGCCGTCAAGCAGCAACGTGATACGATCCGCAAACCGACGAAGCAACTGAATGTGTCGTTGTCCCAACGCCGTTCCCAGCACGGCCACCGCGTTGTCGACACCGAATTGACGAGCGATCACGACATCGGTGTAGCCTTCCATGACCAGGACGTCGCGGCGACGTGAAATGACGTCCCGAGCTAAATGGAGGCCGTACAGTTGTTCGCTTTTCGAGAACAATCGGGTCTCGGGTGAATTGATGTACTTCGCCGGCTCGTTCTCAGCGTACTGTGGCAGGACCCGACCCCCGACCGCGATGGGCCGCCGCTGAGGATCCACGATGGGGAACAACACGCGCCCTCGAAAGCGGTCGAACCACCGCCCCGTACGCTCGCTCCGAGATGCAAGGCCGACGGCCTGAAGCACCTCCGGGGAAAACTGCGCCGCTCCCGCCTGCTGCATCAACCATTGCCATTCGTTCGGTGCATAACCGATCTCGAATCGCTCGATGCTCTCCTCGCTGATGCCACGATCGTTCAGGTAGTCTCGAGCAATCGTGGCCACCGGCAACTTGACCAGACACTCGTGATACAAGCCCATCGCCCATGCCATGGCACGGTACAGTGTGTTCTTGTCCTCGGGGCTTCCCGCCGGCGCCGCAGGCCGCGTCGACTGGCCCTGCAATGCGATTCCCGCACGCTCGGCCAACATCTCGAGCGCCTGGCGAAAATCAATCCCCTCGCGCTGCATGACAAAACTGAAAATGTCGCCGCCCACGTCACAGACCCAACACTTCCACGTCTGCCGGTCGGGGTTCACCTGCAGACTCGGCCGCGTGTCATCGTGCCAGAGACAATGGCCGACGAACAAACGTCCCTGCCGACGTAACTGAATCTGCTCACCCACCAGGTCGACAATGTCGATCGCCTGATGGATCCGATCCTTGGCATCATCCGATCCAGAAAACACCGACGACTCCTGCAAAGCGAAACGAGCCAGCGTGGGAAGAGCCACGACACTGACCGCAGATGAGGAGAGACCTTCCATGATCCTTCATGCTCCCGTTGCCGGTTGCGGGCCAATCAGCAGCGTGCCATCCATAGCACGAGCCCAGAATTATAAACATTGCCCCCAACCGGTCAACAACGATCGGCCACCCGTTTGTCTCGGAGCAGATATCTCACCACAGAGGACACCGAGAGCACGGAGGAAAAGCGGTCGCAAGTTACGCCGACCACGACTGTCCGCTATGAGGCGTGTCGGCGAGCATGGTTATTCAACAAAAAATCCTTGGCGCTCAATCTGGCCGGACCCTTTTATTCCTCTCGGTGCCCTCTGTGGCGAATCGCCTCCCCGACCCCACGGATGGGTGCGAAATGCTTGCTATCGAGGGTCTCGGGTGTGATAATCCCGGGCGAATCACCCACCCGGCTTGTCAACGTGTCTCGCATCCCTGCTGATATTCGCCCTCCAATCTCCGCCCTCAACGAGGAAGGGAACCTCATGCGGTACGCCCCACTCCATCCGATCGGCGGCCGGCTCCAAGTCGCCGCCATGGTGCTTTTCGCGCTGCCTCCGTTGGCCAGGGCGGCTCACCTTTCGATCGACACAGGTCGTTCAGGCGAGACGGTGGCGGTTATCGCGGGCCGTGACGGCATGCAGCAACTGATTGTGACGCTTTCGACCGACGACGGACAGCAGCGTGATGTGACGCGTGAGGTTCACTTTGACGTTCAGCCGCTCGATCGCGCGGGCGTGGACTCGACCGGGCAGGTCACGGCCCAGGGCGAGGGCGAGGTGAGCATTACCGCGATTCATCCCGAGGCGGGTACGGCGACGATTCAGGTTCGTGTGGAGCACTTCGATGAAGATTTGCCGATCAACTTTGCAAACGAAGTGGTCCCGCTATTTACGAAACACGGATGCAACGGCGGCGGATGCCACGGCAAGGCGAGCGGGCAGAATGGATTTCGGCTGTCGCTGCTCGGTTTCGAGCCGCTGGAAGACTATGAATTCCTGATCAAAGAAGGCCGCGGACGTCGGCTGTTTCCGGCAGCGCCAGAGCGTAGTTTGTTGCTGATGAAGAGCACCGCTCAACTGCCCCATGGCGGAGGTCAACGTCTGGATCTCGATTCGGCTCCGTACCGCGTCCTGCATCGTTGGATCAGCCAGGGAATGCCGCTGGGTGCCGATACCGATCCGGTGACGGTGGGCATTGACGTCTTTCCAAAGACACGCGTCATGCCACCGGGCAGTCGTCAGCAATTGGCGGTGATTGCACGTTACTCCGACGGCACCACACGCGACGTTACACGAATGGCTCGATTGGAATCAAACGATGCGGAAATGGCCGAGGTGTCGCCGACCGGATGGATGACGACCTACGATCAATCCGGCACCGTCGCGGTCATGTGCACGTTCCAGGGTCATGTTGACGTTTTCCGCGCCACGTTACCCTTGGGCCAAGCTATTACTCATCTACCGGAGCCGTCGAACTACGTTGACAACCTGGTCAACGCTCAGCTCCAGCGGCTTGGCTTGCCGCCTTCCGAAGTTTGCGACGATGGCACGTTTCTGCGGCGCGCCACGATCTTGATTGGCGGGCGCGTTCCGACGGCGGAAGAGGCGACGTCCTTTGCGGCGGATCCCACGGCGGACAAGCGTGTGCGGCTGGTCAATCGCCTGATCGACAGCGAGGACTACGCAGACAACTTCGCAACCAAGTGGGCCGCCATTCTGCGGAACAAGCGATCTGACGAGGCGGCCAAACGATCGACGTATGCCTTTTACCATTGGATTCGCGACTGCATGTACGAGAACATGCCGTACGACGAATTCGTTCGGGACATCGTCACGGCCACTGGAGACGTCAGCCTGAACGCGCCGGTCGCCTGGTACCGCCAGCTTCGCGAGAATTCGGCTCTCGTCGAAGACACCGCCCAGTTGTTTCTCGGCATGAGAATCCAGTGCGCGCGGTGCCACCATCACCCGTTCGAAAAATGGAGCCAACGCGACTACTACCGTTTCTCGGCGTTCTATTCGCGCGTTGGTCGCAAACAAACCGGGCTGGCAGGACAGGATCAGATTTTCCACCAGCGTGGACAGGCCTCGATGACCGATCCCAAGACAGGCGACAAGCTAATTCCCGCTGGATTGGACAGCGATCCCGAGACGATCTCGCCGCTGGACGACCCTCGTGACATCTTGGCCGACTGGATGACCAAGCCGGACAATCCGTTCTTCGCCAAAGCGATCGTCAACCGTTACTGGAAACACTTTTTGGGGCGAGGACTGATCGATCCGGAAGATGACATGCGCGTCACGAATCCGGCATCGAATCCCGACTTACTGGAGGCCTTGGCGAGTGATTTTGTCGACCACGGATTCGATCTCAAGTACCTCGTTCGCCTGATCGGCACCTCGACAACATTCCAGCTGAGTGCGGTCCCGAACGAGTACAATCAGAACGACAAGCAGAACTATTCGCGGTTTTATCCACGTCGAATGGATGCAGAGATCTTATTGGATGCGATCGATCAGGTAACGGCGGTTCCGACCCGTTTTCCGGGCGTACCGGCGGGAACGCGCGCCATTCAGCTGCCCGATAACGGATTCAGTTCGTACTTTCTAACCGTGTTCGGCCGTCCGGAAGCCAGTAGTGCTTGCGAGTGCGAGCGATCGTCGGACGCCAGTTTGGCGCAGAGCCTTCACTTGCTCAATTCGAAAGACATCTTGGGCAAAGTCTCTGCGGACGAAGGCCTGGCCGCAAAGCTCAGCGCGGGCGACCAGCCGTTCGAACAACGCATGCGTCAGTTGTATCTACTGGCTTTCGCCCGCCAACCCGACACCGAGGAACTAAGAATTGCACAAGACTACGTACAGTCCAAGGATTCTTCGCGCGAAGCTTTCGAAGATATCGTTTGGGCTCTGATCAACACCAAGGAGTTTCTTTTCAACCACTGATCCACAACCTGCCTGATGCCGAGGAACTTTGCGGTCGACCGTGCCGAAGTGTCCTCCTGACCGAGAGCCACTCGCTGATGTCGTACCGCATGCTTCTGAGTCTCGTGACGTTACTGGGTATGACGTTATTAGATCCGTCGACGCGTGCCGTTGCCCAACTGCCGAATCCGGCGTTGGATGTCATTTTCCCGGCGGGTGGGCAGGCCGGACGTGTTGTGAACGTGCAGGTCGACGGCCGCGATCTGGACGAAGGCCGCCAGCTTGTGTTTTCCCACGCCGGGATCGTCGGTCGGCCGGTGATGCGAGCAGCCGCCGAATTCGAAATCGGTCCGCAGACGGTTCCCAATCAGTTCGAAGTGTCGATTTCGTTGAACGTTCCGCCAGGCACCTATGACGCGCGGCTCCTAGGACGCTTTGGCGTGTCGACACCTCGAAGCTTTGTGGTCGGCGACGTGCCCGAGCGGCGCGAAGCGGGCGACCATCATTCGCCAGAAGCGGCAAGCGACTTGGCCCCCGATGTCGTCGTCAACGGCCATACGGACGCCGGTGCCGTCGATTACTTTCGATTCCACGCACAACAGGGTCAAACACTTGTCATCGAATGCATGGCACAACACCTTGGCGCAAGCCTGTCGCCCGTCCTGACGATCTGGGACCACCAGCACCGCCGGCTCGCACGCAGCAGGCACCTTCTGGATCCGCGGTTGGAATTTGTCGCGCCCGACACTGGCGACTACTTACTGAGTGTTCGCGACCATCTGTATGCGGGCGGCGCGAAACATCTGTACCGACTGCGAGTTTGTGCGGGGCCGTACCTGGTTGCCGTCACACCAATCGCCGCGATACCGGGGGCCAACGCCGCACTGACGGCGTACGGCCACAACTTGCCTCAGGGGCAAACCGACAAGGACATTCGGCTGAACGGTGTGTCGCTTCAACGTGCCCCCATTACGCTGTTCGTCCCGCCTCGCCACACGGCATCGACGCCGCTAATCGATCCGATCACAGCCACGCCCGACGGTTTCATCTTTCGTTGGCCCACGCACCGCGGCGTTTCCAACGGCCTGATGGTCTCCTACGCAGACCACGACGTCGTCACGGAAGTGGAAGCCAACGATACGCCCGACACGGCACAACCGATCACGATCCCGTGCGATTTTTCAGGACGATTCTACCCGCGCCGCGATCAAGATTGGGTTCAGTTTTCGGCCACGAAAGGACAGGCCTATCAGATTCGCGTGCTGAGTCATCGTCTGGGGCACCCGACGGATCCCGAGATATTCGTGCAAAAAGTGGTCACGACGGCGGACGGAAAGACACATGCCAAGCAGGTCTTGACCAACGACGACTCGAAGACCGACGCAAAGCGTTACCGGCAAGCATGGCGCCGCGGACTCGAGCTCTCGCATCGAGACCCGGTGGTGCGTTTTACGGCCGACCAGGATGCCGACTATCGGATTGGAATGCGCGACCTGAACGTCAGCTCGATCGACGACCCACGTTTCGCCTATCGGCTTGTCATCGAGCCGCAGCAGCCCGACTTCCGACTGATCGCGTGGACACAGCAACAGGCGATGGACGACGACAAGAAGATCGACCGCGCGTCGATGGTCCTTCGCCGCTCCGGTACACTCCCGGTGTTGATCGACGTCTTGAGTCAAGGCGGTTTTCGCCAGGACGTTCGCGTCTACGCCCGAGGCCTGCCAACGGGCGTCACGGCCAGTGAATGCCATATTGCCGCCGGCCGATCGGAGGGCGTATTGATGCTGACCGCCCGCGATGACGCAACGACATGGTGCGGGTCGATCGAAGTTGTGGGCGAGGCGAACGTGGGAGCGAACACCATCGAGCGTGTCGCTCAAGAGGTCGTGCTGACTGGCAGCACGATCAATGTTGAACAATCGCGTCCCGCGGCAAGGTTAGCTCGTCAGACCTATCTCGCGGTGCTCGGCCAAGAGTCCGCATTCGCTCGCGTGCGCGTCACCGAGAACGACAGCACTCAATCGGGACGATGGAAGACTCACGTCGGTGAGAAGATTGCGATCCCGTTGAGCTACGAGAAACACGCCAAGCTAAAAGGAGATTGCGAGCTGAGTCTCATCGGATTGCCAGACAAGGTCAAGGCTCAGCCCGTTAAGTTGAAACCGGACTCGTCCACCGCCGAGCTTCAACTGGCTCTGGACAACGACGAAATCCAACCAGGCACGTACACCCTCTTTCTGCGAGGCAAGCTCAAGGCGGACTACGCTCGTAATCCTCAAGCCATTGTTGATGCCCAAGCGCGGCGAGACCAGTTTAACGAAGTCATTGCTCAAATAGACCAACTCGTCGCGATGGCCGCCGAACAACTTGCTCAGGCGCAGCGAGCAGCGTCGGTCCAGACCGAACAACTCACTCAGAACGAACGACAAACGGCCCAAGCGGCTGTCGCCAAAGCGGAGGCTCACCACAACCAGCGGGTTGAAAAGCGAAAACGGGCCGATGCGTTCGCCAAGCAACTTGATGAGCGACTGGCGGCCGCCAAGAAGAATTTCGGTCCGACCGAAGTCACCAGCTACATCAACTCGCCCGCCATCGTACTAGAAATCACCGCTTCCGAGACGCGTAAAGAATAAATCGTGTTACTTGAGGTTTCAAATGACTCTTTCCGCGCCACGACGACGCACCTCGATCTGCGCCGCGCTCGCCATCAGCCTTGGTCTGTTCGCGTCCTCACCGCTCTCGGCGGATGAAATCCCCATTGCAGTCCTCGAACGAACCGACCCGGTTGACTTTCAACGCGAGCTGTTGCCGATCCTTCGCAAGAATTGCCTGGCTTGTCATAACGATACGGATGCCGAAAGTGACTTGGTGCTGGAAACGCCCGAGACGATCTTGAAAGGTGGGCTTGAAGGGCCGGCTGTGGTGCCCGGCAAGCCTGAAGAGAGCCTATTGCTTGCGCTTGCGGCAAAGCAAGGCGAGCCGATGATGCCGCCCGAGGATAACGACGCGGGTGCTTCGGATTTGACGCCCCAAGAGCTGGCGATGTTCGCCATGTGGATCCGGCAGGGTGCCAAGGGCGACGTGGCAATTGCCGACGAAACGATCCATTGGAAACAACTGCCTAGGGGCGTGAATCCGATCTATGCCGCAGCTCAGTCGCCCGACGGTCGCTTCGTCGTAGCAGGCCGAGCTAATCGGGTCTGGGTCTACGATGTGCTACAAGGCCGCTATGTTGACCACTTAGTCGACGCGAGCCTGACTGATTCGCCAGTTGCATTGAACACGCCACTCGCCCACCTCGATCTTATTCAGTCGCTGGCCTTCAGCCATGATGGGAGCTGGATCGCGTCGGGCGGTTACCGCACCGTAAAACTCTGGCAGCGAGTTGAGGCTGTTGGCGATCCGGTACAACTGCCTCGATCACGAATCGCAATCGTCGCGAGGGCCGAGCGAGGCACACTTCGGAACACTCTTTACGTCGCCGATGAAACAGGCACGATTCACGTGCTTACAAAAGACCAACCCGAGCCCCTTGCGGTGTTGGCGGGTCACTCCGGGCGACTCACCTCCTTGGCCGTATCGCCGGAGCAGGTGTTCGCCGCCTCTAGCGGAACGGACAAGACGGTCCGGTTGTGGAATTCCGATCATGTCGAATCCGATTCGCAGGCTCAAGCCGCGGGTGTCAATCAGTTGGCTTGGATCGACGGCAACTCACTGGCGGGCGCTTGCGACGACCATGTGTTACGCATCTGGTCGGTCGACGAAAACGGGAGACTGGCGACACCTCGCGAAATGGCCGGACACTCGCAGCCAGTTACAGCGATCCTGAGTCTGGGTGCGGATCAGATTATTTCGGCCAGCCAAGATGGAAACATCCGTCTACGATCGCTCAAGACGGGACAGACGCAGCGAGAATTCAACCATGGTGCCGCCGTCCGTGAATTAGTAGCAACGGTGTTGCCCAAACGCCTGATTTCCGCGGGCGGTAACGTTCCGGCTAAACTATGGGATCTTGAATCTGGAAAACTCGTTGCGGAACTTTCGGTCGACCCTCAACTTCGGTGGCAGCAAGATCAGCAGTCACTCCGACAACGAATTGCCCAGCGGCATGTGGACAACCTGATGCAGGATCTAAAATCCGCAAAACAGCGGGCCACCGAAGAGGAGGCCAATCTCAAGAAGGCGACTGAATCCGGCGACAAGGCGCAACAGGAGTTCGACAAAGCCCAACAGCAAAACGCCAAAGCGGTTGCCGATCGAGCAGCGGCTGAGCAGCCAACGGCCGATGCCCGAGCACAGCTCGCAGCGGCCGAGAAAGCCGCCCGTGACGCCGATGACGATGCCGCGAAACAGGCCGCCACTTCGCAGCTTGACGAGGCCAAGAAGAAGGTGACCGAGGTCGAGAAGACGCTCAAGACAAAGACGGAGGCCGCCGCGAAAGCCGCGACGGAGTTGGCGACGCGGCGCCAGTCGCTCGATTCCGCACAACGGTCGGTACAAACTTCCGAAAAGACCTCGGCCGACGCCAACGATGCGGTCCGACGCCTCGGACCTCGATTACACAGAGCCAATCAACAGTATCAAAAGGAGACCGACCAGACCAAGCAGATCGACGATGAACTGCAACGCCATCAATCGAGCGTGGTGCGAGTCGTGGTTTCACCCGACGGCAGCCTGATTGCGACGAGCGATGAACTTGCGAGGATCGGCCTCTGGCGAACGGTCGACGGAAAGCCGCTGGACGTCGTTGCGTTGCCAGAGGGCATAATCGTGGCCATTGCGTTCGGCCCCGATCGAGACGTGCTCGTCGTCACCGCCGACGCGAAACTCTACCGCATTCCAATCGACGGCCAATGGCAACTGGCCTACACGATCGGTGCGCCCGACCATTCATCCTCTTTGGCAGACCGTGTTACGGCGCTCAGTTTTCGTCCCGACGACCAATGGCTGGCCGTCGGCGGCGGACAGCCATCACGAAGCGGCGAGCTGAAGATCTACCAAGTGAGTGATGGGACACTCGTGCGAGAGATCACGGACGCGCACAGCGATACGATTCTCGGCTTGGCGTTTTCTCCCGATGGCAAGCAATTGGCCAGTTGCGGGGCGGACCGATTCATGAGGGTCTTCGATGCGGTCTCTGGCCAACGGGTACGAGCGTTCGAAGGTCATACGCATCACGTGCTAAGTGTCAGTTGGCGAGCCGATGGGCGAGTCCTCGCAACGGGTGGCGCCGACAAGATTGTCAAGCTTTGGAATGTAACCGACGGTTCTCAGATCCGGACGATCAAAGGGTTCGGCAAAGAGGTGACGTCGGTCCAGTTCGCGGGCGCTTCGGATCATTTCTTTGCTGCCTGTGGTGACCAGAACTTGTATCGGTGTGACATGAGCGGACAGCGTCAATCGATTGGCAAGGGGCAAGACTTCTTGTACGTGGTCAGCACGAGCCTGCTGGGCAAGTCCATCGTGTTTGGCGGACACGACAGCGTTGTGCGAGTCGTCGATGACCAAGGAGGCCGATTGGCCGAGCTCAAGCCAGATCCTTAGGGAAGACTCACGGGTATGCTGATCATGCGTACCCGCTTGTTGACCGCCCAGTCTGATAGCGAACCCGGATCATTCATGAACCCGGATCATTCATGAACAATAACTGAATTCTTGCGAATCCAGCGACGGCACCGACGTCCACTCGCCGCCGCTCCGCTCGCCGAAGCGTCATGGTCATCAGCAAGACAATGAGCATCAGCCAGATCATCGTTCGGCGCGCATAGGCTCGCGTGACGGTTGCGGACGTAGCGTGGGCGAGCCGATGCAAAAGCCAGAAGGTCACGACGACGGATACCGCCAAACCGAGCGTCCCCACCATGTCGCCACCCATCAGACGTCGTTGAGCCAAAGGTCCGAGGCTAAGCAAGACCCACAATCCGACGAGTAGCTGCGTGGCCGACGCCGCGAGGGTCACAATGGCGGCCAACCGTATCGCCCGGGCCACCGCATTTGACTGTTCGTCCGATGGCGTCAATCGAGCCAGTCGATGCATCGTGGTCACGCCGCCGACCGACAATGACGCGAGCAAGAAGTGCGCCGTCAGCGCGACGACATGCCCACGCACCAACCACTCTCGAAACTCCGCGGGCCCCACGGATGATGACACCAGATCGGGTCGGTCCGCAGCGTGTGCCATCACGGTAAACAGCGGTGGAAAGTGGTAAAGCAGATTCGTTGATGCCAGGACGGCCAAGACGGCTTGCAGAATCGGCTTCCATCGCCGTTGATCCGCCGCTTGGCCCTTTCTTGGACGGAGACGGGACAACGCCACGTAGCCGACCATGCAGGCGACGTAGAACACGATCTCCCAGGCAGCCCACTTTATCTTGTAGCTGAAGCGAGGAAGGATTTCGAACAAGCCTCGATCGCCCGCCAACCACATCACACCGGCCAGAGCAAGGCCCGCCAGCCCGCCGGCAAATACCGTGATGATTCCCTCAATGCCAAGCCACCGCGATTCTTGCCACAGAATTGGACTCTTCTCACGCCGCGACTTCCACGCCAACAACGTCCCGAAAAGCGGCGCCGCCGAACTGATATTGACGCACCACAGATGCACCGCCAAACATACTGTTGCCAAAGCTTCCAACGCAAGCTGTACCAACTATCCATTCCTTAGGCGAGTGATCGAAAAACAGATACCCGTACGATGGGCGTCCTCGCCCGTCGAATCCGTGCCCGTACGATGGACGTCCTCGTCCGTCGAATCAAACTGCGACGGACGGGGACGCCCGTCGTACGCTAAACTCACTTCGGCCGCTCGCTTTACCTTGTGCGAGCGGTATTATTCACTGCGAGCGGTGTTCTGAGGGCCACTTTGCAAGTATCCAATCAGATCTCGAATTGCCTTGCGTGTCAATGGATTGAGTAGCCCGTCGGGCATCATCGACACCTGTGACTCGTAACGGTACTCAATCTCGGAAGCGGGCACGACGATCCGGTCGTTTGACGTCAACAGCGTAACCACGCGACTGTTTTCGGACTCGACCAAACCGGTCAGCACTCGCCCGTCCACGGTTTCGATCATCTGCATTCGATAATCTCGAGCGACGGCGGCGCTCGGATCGACAATATTCTCGAGCAGATAGTCGACATTATTTCGCTGCGCGCCGGTCAGATCGGGACCAATGCGACCCCCGGTGTCGAAGAGGCGGTGGCAGTTCGCGCACTGCCGATCGAACACGTCTTGCCCTGCCGCCAGATCCGCTCGACTCAGCACGTCGGCCGATAGCTGTTTACGCAAGCGATCGACTTGCCGGCGACGCTCGTCGCTCGTCGTGCGAACCTCTCCCCACAGTTCTCGCAGACGCCGCGTGAGCAGAGGATCGTTCAGGCTCTGTATTTGTCTTGCTGTATACGCGGTCAAATCGCGACGATCGACTTGGTTGGCCTGAACGGCGTCTAGCAGAGCGACGGCCCACGCGGCGCGCGATGCCAACGTTTGCAGAGCCTGCTGGCGTGAACCACGATCCATCGATTCGTAGGACACGATAATCTCCGATGCCGTACCCGAAAGGTCATACTGCGCCAGGCCGCGCAGAGCCGCTTGGCACACGGCGGGATCGTGAACCAATTTCAACAACAGCGGCGCCAACTGGTCGGGACGACGACCCGCCAGCGCATCGATAGCTCGATTCCGCTCGTCGCTCGATAGCGAGTTATCGGCCGCCTGGCTCCGTAGCGTCGTCAGCGCGACTGGGTCATCGAAGACGAGTGCCAGTCGCAAGGCCTCGTCCCGCACACGCGCATTGGTTGACGCCGACAGTTGAGCATAAGTCGCCGACCAGCGGCGTGGCTGGTCCACACGGCGACGTCCTTCCAGACCGGCAAGCATGCCTTGCAACAAATCAACTTGCACGTCATCCTCGACCACCTTGTCCAATTGACGCACGAGCAGATCTAGTCCGTCACTTGGATCAGGGCAATCAGCGATTCGCCGCGCCATGTTCTGGCGCAGACTCGGAATACGAGCGGCAGCGGCAAGCTGGGCGAAACGGCTCAGATCGTCGACAACCAACGGCTCGGTGGCATACCACAGCATGAGCGGCAAGTTGGCATCGGCCGAATCCTCGGACCGAGCGGCAAGCGCGGTGCAAATCGGCCAACGTGCCTGAGGCGTGAGGCGTTGCATGACACTTGCCAGATGCAAACGAACGAGCGACGAGCTGCCCGTGGCCGCCATGCGCTGAAATTGCTCGAGCGCCTGCCGTGGAGGATCGCCCCGTTCGCAAAGTAGTCGGACACCCCATGCTCGCAAGTACTGACTGTCGCTGTGTAGCAGGTCGATCAATGCCGTCTCGTCGACACCATCGGTCACCCATAGCGCCCACAACGCGCGAAGCTTCCGCGGTACGGCCGTCTGTTGATCCAGCACTTGACGCAGTCGATCGTGCACGAACGACATCGAATGTCCAGCCGCGAATCGTTCGTGTAGCAAGCGCCGTGCGTGTCGCACGTACCAATCGTTTGCGTGCAACTGCAAATCGACGAGCTGCCGATCCGAGAGTTTGCCGAGATCGACTTGCGGCTTGGTCAGATCGCCATAGGCAATTCGGTAGATGCGCCCGGTCTGGCGGTGCGTGTCGACAATGCTATGGCACTCGCCCGTGTCCGACCAGTCGCTGACATAGACTTCACCTCCCGGTCCACCGAGTAACGTAACGCCCATGAACCACGGATCGGTCGACCGCATGATGTCCGGTCCGTGTGACGCTCCATAGCCGGATCCGTTGCGATACAGCACGTCGTTGTTGATGCGACGTCCATGGATATTATTGGTAAACAATGTATTTCGGTAGGCCGCGGGCCAATTGTCCCCGAGGTAGATCATTATTCCGCAGTGAGCGTGTCCGCCACCGGCTTTATCCTCGGCGGACGATCCCAATCCGTCACGAATATTGCCGGATCCGACAAAATGGAGATGATCGGCAATGGTCGGGATCCGTTGGTACGCGTGCTCGCTCGACTTACGATTTCGCCAGGGTTCGTAGTGCGCACCCTGAACAACATGAAACAGATGAGGGTTCACACAATTGCAGATGAAGGATTCTCCATAATCGTTCCAGTCGATGCCCCACGGATTGGTCGTGCCATCCGCGTACGGCTCCCACACATGGCGCACCGGATGATATCGGTAGACTCCTCCGTCGAATCGCGTTCGCTCTTCGGACGGCGTCCCCGGCTTGCCTAACATCGACCAGTTCGTGCGGCCGTGCGTTCCATACAGCCATCCGTCAGGGCCCCAGGCGAAGCCATTCGCCAAATTATGAGCATTGGCGTGGTTACCGAAACCATCCAACAGTACTTCCGGCGGACCGTCGGGCTGATCATTACCGTCGCGATCCGGGATGAAATAGAAGTTGGGCGGCGACATGACCCACGCGCCGCCGAATCCGACCTCGATGCCCGTCACATAATTCAACTGATCGAAGAACACCTTGCGCCGATCGAAACGCCCATCGCCGTCTACGTCCTCAAGAATCACGATTCGGTCGCCGGCCCGAGTGCCATGGTTAGGGTAGTTGTAGGCTTCGGCGACCCACAAGCGACCACGATCGTCGATACAGAAACCGATCGGCTGCTGCACGTCGGGTTCTCCCGCAAAGAGTGTGACGTTGAACCCGTCCGGAACACGCATCGACGATGCAGCTTGCTCGGCGCCCAGAAGCTGACCCGTGTGAATCGTTTCGGCCGCCCGAGCTGTCGAGCCCGTAACGATCAGGGCGAGGTAAACGAGTCCAATGTGCCTATTTTTCATCTGCTACCCTTCATGACATGTTCCGCCACGTTCTCACCTGAGACAAAAGAAGAATCCCATCAGGAAACTTGCCGACGTACCGACTTGGCGACTTACCGACTTTGCGTGAGATATCTCCTCGAACGCGGCCATCTGTGAAACCTGCGTTTACAAGCCTATGCATTTTACTCTAAGTTGCGGAGGAATGGCTGCGGCCCATGCTGACTTGGAGACCTTCGATGACCGATCGCAGTTTGCACGATGGACGACAGGATGGCTTGGTCCCGCTGGAGAGTCTGTCCCTTAGCGACATCCACTCCTTTTCCGATTTGCTCAACGCGATGTCTCGGACGGCCTTCGGCGGTCGGCAGCTTGGCGAGGCGTTTGACATTCTGCTCGATTTGGCTCAGCGCGACGATGTGACGGTCGTACTCACGTTATCGGGTGCCATGACGGTCGCCAAGCAGGGGCGAATCATCAGCGACCTGATCGATCGTGGTTTGGTACAAGCCGTGGTTGCCACCGGAGCGCTGATCGCACACGGCCTGACCGAATCGATCGGATTGGCCCACTACCGGTGCGATCCGACCCAGTCCGACAAGACTCTTTTCGATCTGGGCTATAATCGGATTTATGATACGCTCGAAATGGAAGGCAATTTGAACGATGTCGAACGTCTCGTGCGATCGGTCATCACCGAAGTTCGGCCGGAAGAAGGCGTATGGTCATCGGCACGATTGTGCCGAGCGTTGGGCGAGCGTCTGAGCAAGATGGACGAAGGGCCTGGCATCCTTCGCAGCGCGTTTGAGCGTGACGTGCCGGTGTTCATCCCGGCGTTCACCGACAGCGAAATCGGTCTGGACGTTGCGACGTGGGCCATTGGCCGTGCCGTGACGTCCGATGAACGCACGGACGCGGAATTGACATCGGACGACGTGCTGAGTGCGGTTCCACCGTTCAACCCGTTTCTCGATCTACTGCAATACGCGAGGCTGATCGGCAACGCGCCGGAGCTGGGAATCATGACCATCGGCGGCGGCGTACCTCGCAACTGGGCTCAGCAGGTTGGCCCGTTCTTCGACATCACGAACGCTCGCGTGGGTACAAGACTGCCCCACCCTCGATTCAAGTACGGCGTGAGAATCTGTCCCGAGCCGGTCCATTGGGGAGGGTTGTCGGGATGCACGTACTCGGAAGGCGTGAGTTGGGGCAAGTTCGTTGCGCCATCGGACGGCGGACGTTACGCGGAAGTCTATGCCGACGCCACCGTCGTGTGGCCACTGCTAATCAAGGCCGTCTTCGAAGAACTGGACCGCGACAAAGATTGATCGCGAAACAACGATCCAGAAAGTGACCGTCATTTCTTACCCGGTTGTTTGTCCGAAAGAATTTCGGGCAGATCGTCCGGTTGGAACGGATCGGCGAAGGCACCGAAGGCATCGAGTCCGCCGTCGACTGAAACATCGGTTGCGGTGATAAACGAGGCGTCTGTGCTCGCCAGCCACATGACAGCTCGCGCCACTTCACGTGGCTCGCCCAAACGCCCGACGGGATGACGATTGGCTAGTTCGGCTTCGCCACCCTGGGCTTCCAGCGTCGAGCGAACCAGTGGCGTGTTGATCGCACCGGGCGACACGCTGACGACACGAATGCCGTCTCGCGCGTACTCAACACCCCACTGCTTGGCCTGCAGAATGTTGGCTGCCTTGATCGGCCCGTAGACCGGGCTGCCGCGCGTCACGCGATGCCCCTGCCCGCTCGCCATGTTGACAACAACGCCGCTTCGCTGTTGTTTCATGAAGGCCAAGACGTGTTTGGCCATGAATGTGTAGCCGAAAAAATTGACCTGCACCATTCGTCCGAGCATCTCGGCGGGCAATTGATCGACGGGCAAGTAGGACTCGGCCGTCTGTATCGCCGCGTTGTTGACCAAGACATCGACGGCGCCGTACTGCTGAACGGTCCATCGAACCGTCTCTCGACAATCGTCCTCTGACGCAACGTCGGTCTTGCGAAACGCGATCTCCGCCGCGAGGGTGCTCGCGGTGCGGTCATCAATATCGGCGCACACAACCGTCGCGCCGCTCTCGACAAACTCATCGCACACGGCTCGGCCAATGCCGCTGCATCCACCGGTGACGATGATAACACGACCTTGATTATTGAACGAAACCTGGCCGGCCGGCCGAACGGTCTTCATGAATAATTCCTTCGATCAGGAGAAACACGTGTCGCAAACGCGCATCAACGTCAGTCGGTTAGGGATCCGTCAAGTTGGGCGCCCACACGCCGGGCCTCAGCGGCGGTACCTTGCCGGATTCGGGGAACGTCTGCTTGACGGCCTTCTGCAACTGGTTTGAGAGCTTCTGCATCACAGTCGTCACATCATCGCGTTGCGGCCCATGAGCCAGGTTCGTGATCTCACGCGGGTCGGCATCGTGATCATACAGCTCACGACCCTGCCGGCCGTCATCCCATTCGGTATAGCGCCACCGGGCGGTGCGGAGACTATAGCCTGCGAATCGACGAGGTCCCTTTGCCGAACGGTTGCGGCGGCGGACCTGAGTCAGTGCCCAACCTCGACCCACGGCCGTGTTGTCCTTCAGCATCGGCACCAGACTCTGGCCTTGCAGATTCGAGGGGACATCCACGTCACACAGTTCCGCCAGTGTCGGAAACAGATCGACCTGCCCAACCGGCGTCGATACGACCCCGGGTTTCGTCCCGGCGGATGGTGCAACAATCAGCATCGGCACGCGAGCACTCTCTTCAAACAGACTCATCTTTTGCCACAGGCCGTGTTCACCCATGTGATAGCCATGGTCGCTGGTGAACACGATGATCGTTTTGTCGGAAAGTCCCAACCGACCGAGCTCGTCAACAACGCGTCCCACTTGCGCGTCCATAAAACTGATACTCGCATAGTAGGCCTGCACACATTCACGGCGAAGGTCGTCCGTGAGCTTATCTTGCTCCTTCTTGTAGCTGGCCAAACCGGCGGGCGGCACATCGGCTTGATCCTCTTTCACGCCCTGGACAACCGGCATTTCGTCGACCGGATACTTGTCGAAGTAAGAGCTCGGCGCCACGTACGGCGTGTGGGGGCGGTAAAACCCGACGGCCAACAAAAACGGCCGGTCCTTCCGTTCGGCACAGCGACGCAGGACCCACATGGCGTCGTCAGCAAGCATCGCGTCCGTATGATACTCATCGCTCTTCGGTGACGCATACCAACTGAGCGTGCCGCCGAAGTGCCCGGGGGTGAGCGTAAATATATGTGGCTCTTCTTCGAGTCGATCGACGCCGGCCGGATTGATCTCCATCTCCCATGATCCGGGGTCATCGTGGCCGTTCGTACCGATGGACTTCGGCACGTTGTAGTGGTAAAGCTTGCCGATGCGCGTGGCGAAGTAGCCCGCCAATCGGAACGACTGCGGAAGACTTTTCTGCGACGGAATCGTCTGCCGAAAGATTTGTGAATTCGCCAGAATCCCCGTGCTGTTAGGATACAAGCCGGTCAACATCGAATTTCGGCTGGGCCCACAAAGCGGAAAGGAACAGTAAGCTCGATCGAACCGTACGCCGCGAGCCGCCAATCGGTCGATATTCGGCGTCTTTGCACGCGGATCATTGTAACAGCCGAGGAAATTATTAAGATCATCCGAGATCAAGAACAGCACGTTGGGACGCTCCGATGCATCGGCCCAAACACAATTTGCATCAACCGTCAGCGACAAGATGGTCAGCGACGCGACCGTGATCAAGACGATCACCCACCACGGGCGGTTTCGCAACCTGTCAAAACCTGGCAAAACGCACATCTACCGTCCCTCCCATATCAAAGCGACATACAACTCCAGGCCGTATTGTAGCGTCCGAACAGAGTCCGCGACGGCACAAACTGCGACTCGCTCAGTTGTGCGAGGGCTCAGTTGTGCGAGGGCTCAGTTGTTCCGGATGACGCGATGGCTGCCAGAATCGTCGATTTCGATCTTCACCTGCCTCTCGCCGCAACACGTCACCGAAACACAACGGCAGCCTGCGATCTACGTGATTGCTGAGTTGCTTGCCCGTGTGTCGACGAAAGTCATCAATCGTCCGCTTTAACCGTCCTACGTCATACTCCGTATCAAAAATGCGAAAGCGTTCCATCGGCGGAAGTCTACCGATCGCTGTCAGCCGTCACTACGGCCCTCGTGACTTTGATCACTCACGGCTTGCGGACGAGCGACAGCATGTTCAAAATACAGGTTCAGCGTCAACGCTCTTGCCGTGAAGCAACCGACCGCCCTGCGCAACAACGATGGGTGTCATATTCGTCATTTCGCCGCAAGGCTCCTCCGGAAGCAAAACCATGAAAGTCTTGATTGCAGACAAGTTCGAAGAGTCAGGCATCGATGAGTTGCGCCGCGAGGGTTGCGAGGTCATCGCCGACTTGTCCCTGACCGGAGATTCACTTCGCAAGGCCATTGTCGAAACACAATGCGTGATCCTCATCGTGCGCAGCACGCGCGTCACCGCCGCCATGATCGAGGCGTCGACGGACCTGAGTCTTATCATCCGCGCGGGAGCCGGCTACAACACGATTGATGCGGCCGCGGCGTCGAAGCAAGGGATTCCGGTCGCCAACTGCCCCGGTAAGAACTCGGTCGCAGTCGCCGAACTGACGATCGGTCTGATCCTTGCCCTCGATCGGCGGATTGTCGAGAACGTTAATGATCTTCGTGCTGGACGGTGGAACAAGACAGAATATGGCAAGTCTCGCGGGCTGAAAGGCCGAATGCTCGGTCTGATCGGCACGGGACAGATTGGGCGAGCGGTCATCCGCCGGGCTTTGGCGATGGAAATGAACGTCGTCGCCTACAGCCGATCTCTCACCGATGACACCGCGGCGGAATTGGGTGTCGTCCGTTGTGTCAGCTCGGCCGCGGTGGCGGAAAAGTGTGACATTTTGTCGATCCACCTCGCCGCCACGCCCGAGACCAAAGGGATGATCTCTCGTGACACCCTGAACCGACTGGCGCCCGGAAGTTACGTGATCAACACAGCGCGCGCCGATGTGCTTGATTATGAAGCGTTGGACACGGCGGTCCGAGAACGAAACTTGCGTGTCGGTCTGGACGTCTATCCTGATGAACCGTCCGTCGGCCAAGGCGAATTCTATCATTCCATCCTCAAAGCCGGCGGCATCGTTTATGGTACGCACCACGTTGGTGCTTCCACCGAGCAGGCTCAGCGCGCGATTGCCACCGAAGCCGTTCGCATTGCCAAGCTGTTTGCGACCACCGGCGAAGTACAGAATTGCGTCAACCTTCAGTCCAAGTCCCCGGCGAAGTACCTGATGCTTGTGCGGCACTACAACAAGGTCGGCGTACTGGCGAGCGTGTTGGACAGAATCAGCCGAGCTCAGATTAACGTCGAAGAGATGACCAACACCATGTACCAAGGACACGAAGCCGCCGTCGCCGCGATACGATTGGACGACAGGCCGAACAATGATGTCGTGGCGGACATTTCGGCGATGCAAGATAAAGTGATCAAGGTGGAAGTGAAGGAGCTGAAAGAAGCGTGACTTAGAACTCACAACGGATTCGTGTCCTTATCACGTGTGTCGTGCCAGTGCTATACCGCAACACATCGCCCGACATGGGCAAATCGATACCGCAACGCACGTCGGTAAGCCTCACCGACCTGTCTTGACGACCCGCACATTCGTGTGCGGATCGTGACCATGCGTGCGGAATTGTCAAAACGTGTTTGGGCATGAGATTGATGCTTGTGGTCAAAAACCGTCGGGATAGCATGACGGAAGTGTCCACCAGCGACTCTCGTGTGTCTGAGTTTCGCTGCAGCCCAAAGGACGTGTCCGACTTGCCCCTCGATAACAAGGAGAAAGACTAATGTACCGCTTCTTTATCATGCTGCTGGCAATCATCCTTGCCGCGACGAGTGTGGGCGCCACGGCATCCATCGCTGCCGGAGTCACTTTTGAGTTCGAGCCACTGGGAACTGTATACGACTCCAACCCGCCGGTGATCCTTAACCCGGGCGATCTGGCGCTGACCGAATCCGGAATCAACATGTCGGTGGACACATTCTTTTGGAATCCGCCTGGCAGCGGAACGGCGTTCAATTCATCAGAGATCGTCGCACCGCCCAACCCGTTTGCCGTCAACACGACGCAAGCGCTGAACACAAACAATATGAACGTCGTGTTCGATTTTACGAGCCTGTCGTTCCCGGTCAATTTCGTTTCGTTCGAGTTCGTCGACCTTGGGGGGAACGTCAACTTTGACGTGAACGGGATTGGTCTACAAAACGAGGCGAGTTTTTCCACGTTGGTGAGTTATCCCGACTTCAATGTCAACCAGACCGGAGGATTGCTCGAGATCACGCAGATCGGTGCGAACCCGATCCAATCGCTTTTGATCGGCGGGCAAGAACTAGGAATCGACAACATTCGCGTAGCTCCCGAGCCCGCCACGGGCTCGTTGGTTGCCTTGGGTTTGTTTATCGTGGCCTGGCGATGGACGCGGTCTCGCTAGTTGTACATGACTGGCTGATGTGACAGACAGCAAGGCGAGCGTGAGCATCCGAGTGAGTCGTTGATACTGCGGCTGGGAGCCAATCCTGTTCGGCAGCGTTTTCCTACTTCGGAACGGTAACGCGGAACCCTGACGACCGTATGCCAAACAAACCTCTCGCAAAGTCTAGAGAAAAACCTCGTGAAGAAACAAAAGTTTGAGACCAGATCGGTCCGTAGCAGCAACGCGCTATTCAGAATTCGAAACAACTCGACTTGATCAAGACGGATAAGCACGGATAAGCACGGATAAAGGGACTCAGCGGGCCGAGCTGTGGGGTTGAGCCGATCGGCTTATCACCTCGAGCTGCCGGTTCCACAAGTCTTCCAGCTCCTTCAGCTTTTGCGGTCGCTCGCCGGCTAGGTTGTGAGACTCCGCGCGATCGGTGCGCAGATCATACAGTTCCCACGGTTCCTCCTTGGCCGCGACCAGCTTCCAGTTGTCGACACGGATCGCGCGATTCCCTTCGTGTAGCCACCACAGGAGGTCGCGATCGATCACCACATCTTGGTCGAACGCGGGAAGAAGACTGCGGCCGGGGGCGGGCGGAATCTTTTCGCCGTTCCACTGGGCGGGCTTCTCGACTCCGACAACATCGAGGATCGTGGGGACGATGTCGATGACATGAGCCGCCGTCTGCCGCAGCTCGCCACGAGCCTGTATGCCGGCGGGCCAATGTACGACAAGGGGTGTGCTGATTCCGCCTTCGTGGACCCAGGTCTTGTGGCGACGAAAGGGCGTATTCGAAGCGCTGGAGAAACCGGGACCGAGGCACAAGTAAGTCGCCGCGCTACCGGGTTCGGCGGTCGGGTCGTGGCCCCCATGACGCACCATGATTTCGGCGCTGGCGCCGTTGTCTGAAGCGAAGAAGATCAGCGTGTTGTCGTAAACGCCCATGACCTTAAGTTGATCGATCACGCGGCCGATTTCGCGGTCCGTTCGGTCAACCATCGCCGCGTGAATCGCCATCTTCGTGGCCTGAAAACGGCGTTGCTCGTCCGTCAGGTCGATCCACGGTACCGGACGATTGATCTCACCCGACCCCAGTATCGCCAGTGCATCGGGAAAATGATACGGGGGTCCCACGTCCGGTTCGAGTTGCGAGAGAGGCGTGTTGAGGAGCCCTATCTCCTGTTGACGGGAAAACCGTTGCTGGCGCATCACGTCCCAACCGCGAACGTACTTATCTCGGTAGCGGGCGATGTCCTCGGGCAACGCATGGAGTGGAAAATGAGGGGCGATGAAGGCGATGTAGTGAAAGAAAGGGCGATCTGCGTATTTTGCCGCATGGTCGCTCAGACACTCGATGGCATGATCGGCGACGGCAATGCTGGCGTAATACTCGGACTCATCCGTCGCGGGTGTGACGGGAACGTCGTCGATGGTATTGCCCGCCGCCGTAAAGAAGTTGCCTTGATTCTTCATGTTCAGCGAACGATCAAAGCCACCGGCCAGCACTTTGCCATCAATGTGCCACTTGCCACTATGGTAGTTGCGATAGCCGAGTGGATTCAGAAAGTCGGGGAGTAGCCGCGCCCACTGCTGCCGGACACCGCCGCCGCCGCCGCCAAGGCCGGGCAGTGCATCGCGATGAACCTGTTGTGCATAATAGCCGGTCAAGAGGGCCGCACGAGTCGGCCAACAACGAGCGCTGTTATAGAACTGCGTGAACCGCAGCCCGCCAGCCGCCAGCTCATCGATGTTCGGTGTCTCGATCTCGCCGCCATAGCAACGAAGGTCGGAATACCCCATGTCGTCCGCCAGGATAAAGACGATGTTCGGCCGATTCAACGTTGGAGTCGCGGCAAAGACATTCATCGTCAGGCCAGACAGCACCGCCAGGCAGCCGACGCCGAATCGCCGCCCATGGCCCGAGGAATTGGTCCGGTCGTTGGTCATCACGCAATCTCCAATAAGCTGATCGAAGGACCGTGAGCATCGACGTCACGGGGCGCTTCATTCTATCGCTCCGCAACTCCGATCGCGTCGCAATTCGCGTGATTCCGGCAATCCCGCTTGTGGGAGGGAGGGCGGCTCCAAAATCACACTCGATTCGGGTATGCTCATAGTCTAATTTGATTCTTCTCTCCACGCTTTCGTCTCCGGAACACATCCAGGGGCTGCACGCCGGGACGGACAACGACGTCACCAAACCGTACGAAGCGGCGTACTTGCTGGGCCGCGTCGAGTCGCTACTGAATACGCCGGTCGGCGACGAGGACGATACGGGCCCGGCGATGGATCTCACTCTGTCGGGTAAACGATTGATACGATTCCGCGAAACTCCATGGAAGCGCTCCAGCGCTACCCCTGGCCGGGCAATGTCAGAGAACTCCGAAACGGTGAACCGGAAGGTGAACGGTGAACCGGGGTGCCCGTCAGCTATAGACACGAGGCGTATCAGTTGAGCATCGATGCCCTTAGGATGAATCTTTGGTGTCGCAATAACAATCTCTGCGATGCGATTTCCCGCACCCATGGCGACCGCAAAGAGGGACAATAGAAAGATGGTCGAGAAGGTAGTCGTAGCGACTGCCAACGGCGCTCCACTCATCTTCAACTGGTGGGCTACGACGTACTGAGCACCACGTGGTATGAGCATGGCAGCGACTGGAAACACCAAGGTGAACAAGTATCGAACCAGACTGAGACCACTCTCGTTCTTGAAAAGTCTTCGGCTAAGAAAGTAGCTGACGACCATGAGGAGGAGGGCGACGAACGACGTAAGCATCAAACCGATCCGCTTCCAAATCACTTGCCCGCCAGCGCGTTTCCGCGTCCAATCGGGTAACGCGTGGATCCACGCATCGGAAATCATGGGCCCAGCTTTGGAAAGATGCCAAACATAGAACCCGACGGTCGCTTTTTCTGCGTCTCTGTAGGGCAGGTGCCTCACTTGCTCGAAATATTCCGTCGCGTTGCTGACGGTTTCCGAAGTGAAGAGATACTGCCCTTGTCAGCCAGGACCACCTCGTAAATATTGCCCATCGCTTCGAGGAAGCTCCGCAGCGTTGCTCGCGGGCTCGAAGTATCTGCAGGCTTCAGCGGGCTTAGCGATGGATCGTCAGCCAACGCGTGACTGACAATATTTGGCCTTCCATCGACGAAACGCTTGTTGCCCAATCTTAGCCGCGCGAGCGCGACCCTTGCTGTCATCGCCGGCGCCGAGTCAGCGCAAAGACTTGACCGAAATGGAACCATGATGCCGGCCAGGCCAAGGCCGCCCGCCTTGTCATTACCCAAGTTTCTTGCCTTCTGTGCTTTTCGAAAAAGAGTGGAAACGCGGAAAAGAGTGGAAACGCAGAGTTCGCAAAGGGCGCAGAGACGCGTCGAGGAGGGATAGGACGAATTCTTAAAGCTCTCTTTCCGCAGTTCGAAAAACCAATATCCGGGAATTTCTCTAGCGGCTTGAGACAAGATCGCTGTGGTTGAAGTCGTTGCGTCAAATCCCGTGCGTCATGCTGGCGTCAAATTCGCCGCCGACTCACCCCGCCAGCAGAGCGTCGCGAGCACAATTCTAGACACGAAAATATTCACGGCGTCATGCGCGAAAACGGTTTCTCCGGTTCCAGTTAACGATGCTCTGTTGGGCCGCCGATGTCGATCGGATCGGTGTGATTCTCGGCCACCGTGACCGAGTTGCGAGTTCGCATTGTGCGCGCTGCGAGAGTCGGTGCAAGTGGAGTGTGGACGATAAAATCGTTTTGAAAAAACTTAGGGAAAGTGTCATCGATGTAAGTTGAGAAATTCTCGACTTACGTCAATGGCTTTCGTCGTAAGTGGCGCAACCGAATATTTTCGTGCGACGAGGTGCTTCGCGCTCGGCGGTCGATTCT
>JAJRVM010000221.1 GCA_024277285.1 Planctomycetota bacterium | reverse complement strand
TGGGCATGTTCCACGATCTGACCTTGATCCCCATGATCCACATGCTGATCTTCTTTTTGGCTGGCGTCACACGCAGTTTGCAGCAAGAGAGGGAGAGAGGGAGAGGGGGAGAGGGGGAGAGGGGGAGAGGAGGCCGGGTGCTTGTTGGTTTGTTGCGCCAGATAAGCCCCGAGAGGGGCGCGCTATGATAGCCTAGTGTGGAGCAAGGTCGCCGCGAATGCGGCGGACCTCGCGGAACCCTAGGAAAGGCTACCCAGGGTTACGCCAATGCTCGCAAACCTCGCATTGGCTGCACCCTGGGCTCGTATAGGGCTGTGCCTTCGGCACGTAACGGATCATAACGAAAATCGAAGCTCGTGAACGGTTACAAAACGAGTAACAACAACCTGAAACCAACATGTACAAATCTCTTCCTAGTCTGTGTGGCCGCGTGACGTTAACTCTCTTGGTCTTGGCCGCGGCGCCGGCCGTTGCGCGCGCGGCGGAACGTGAACAGCCATACGACGTGCCGCTGAAGAACGCTTCGTTTACGGAGGGCGTTGATAAGAACGCGGACAAGAACGGGGTGCCGCACGGATGGTCGCGCTATGGTGGACGCGGCACGCGTCTGCGTTTGAGTGTCGTGCCTGGCCCGGGCAACCGCACGGCGTTGCAGATCGCCGATGGTGATGCGGCGGGCGAGACGGGAGTGACGCAGGCGGTCGCTTTGAAAGAGGGCGAGTCGTATCAAGTGTCGGCGCAAGTATGCGCGGTCAAAGGCACGCCGGCCGGCGGCGCTTATCTGCAGCTTCGTTTCTTGCCTTCAAACCAGATTATTCAAACAAGTCTTGACGGGCCCTTTACCGATCGTTTTTTTGAAGTGGCGGTCAAAGGGACAGCACCACCTGGCACGACCAAGGGGGTGGTGTATTTGTATACGCACCGAGCTCCGACGCCCACGGTCTTGGTCACCGATGTCAGAATTATGGGCGGGGTGCGACCGCCATTCGCGGCCCCACCGGACCCCGTGCCACCGCAATACGACAGGCTGAAGCAACTGCATCGCGACATTGTCTTGGTGGCGAACTCCAAAGCTCACGTTGCCATCGTCGTGCCGGAATCGGGAATCTACGACGCTGCGGCCGCGGTGATTCAACGGGCTATCGAAACGCGGACGGGAACCAAAGTGGCGATCGTATCCGACCAATCGGCGACGGCCGTTGTGCCGCTCGAACGGAACCTGATCGTGTTGGGCAATCGGTCTACCAACAAGACGATCGCGGCACTCTATGACCGATATTACTGCCTGGTCGACCTCAAGTACCCCGGTCCGGAAGGGTTCGTTATTCGCACGGTCCACAACCTCTTTGCTAATGGCAGCAGTGTTGTGGTCGTGGGTGGCAGCGACGTTGTGGGTGTGGCCGCCGGCGCCGCGGCGTTAGGACGTGTCCTGGCCAAGCGAAAGCTGGCTGGGGCCGGTGATTTGTCGATCGGCTGGACGATGGAGACGAAGTTGGGGCGCGGTGTCGTGCCGCCGACGGATATCAAGGACTTTGAAACGTGGGAGGCTTCGCGCGGCTACGGTTCCATGGGGTATTTCGGCTGGTGCAGCATCAGCAAGCACATGGCCATGTACTATATGACGGGCAACGAACGCAATGCGCGCGAGTTTGTGCGTTTGGCGTTTCCCGACCCGCAAGCGATTCGGGATATCGAGCGGATCGATGGCGAGCGGATCGAGAATAAACGTGACCCATTGGCCGGGTTCTATCACTATAACGCTCACATGGCCATCTTGTTCTGGGACCTGATCGAAGAGAGTCCTGTCTTCACGGACGACGAGCGATTGAGGATCACCAACGCTTTCGCGCGCCAGTTGGAACATCGCAAAGGAGAAGGTGTTTACGGCTTGACGCAGGCGCGGTCGCGTGTGGGGTCCCGGCATGGCCAGTGGTCGGCCATATCACTGTACTGTCTGGGCCGCTACTTCGACAAATACTATCCCGATCCGATTTGGGCACAGTGCCAGCGCGCCGGCAAACTAGCGTTCGGCTCGTTGCACCACTACGCGTGGGTGGAAGGCGAGAGCGATAACTTGTTCTGGTACAGCACCGGAATTGCGCCGGTCTTCACTTACATGGTTTTGACAGGCGATCGTAAGCCGCTGGAGAACGGTGTGATCCAGCAGCTGTTGCTTGGCCAGCAAGCACTCATCTCGGGTCGTGCCGGCGACTGGGCGCTGCGGTCGGCCTCGGTCGGCATGCTGAACAAAGTGGCTTATCTGACCGGCGATGGCCGCTGGTCGACCTACCGTGATCGTACCGGTGTCGATACCAACCTGTTTCGACTTGGTCAGTCTTTTTGGCCTGATGAATCGATCGAACCCGTTGCGCCATCGGATCTGGTCGATCGATGGACCGTATTCAAACTGCCCAAGCCGGCTTGGGACTGGCGTGGCAGCGGGCTGCCGTTCGAGCAATCGTTTTACTTTGGCAGTTATCGAAGTGCGCCCGATGGTTCGGGCGACTACATTCTGCTGGATGGATTCAACGGCGCTTCGCGCAATCCCTATCATACTTTTTCCATTCTTCAGTTACGTATTGACGGGCGTACGATCCTGGACGGTTACCACAACCAGATATTGACTAGCGCGGACGCCATGGTCGAACCGGCGGTTGCGATGGACGCGGCGCTGCTGCATGCCGATGTTGTGGGGCCTACTGCGATTGCCGTGGGAGAAGTGCCCAAAGCGGCCTATTGCAACTGGCGCCGCACGGTCGTTCAACGTACTGGCGTTCAACGTACAGGCGTTCAACGTACAGGTCGGTATGCGTTGGTGATGGACGATCTGGCGTTTCGCGATGATAGTCAGAACATGAATGTGACGACCCGTTGGCAAGTTGTTGGTGGCCATTGGAACGCGCGCACGCAATCGGTTGACCTGCCTGCTGCCAAGGGGACGGGTGACGCCAGTTTCCAAATCCAGTCGTGTGATATCCAGCAGGTGCACCAACACGGCCGTATTGTGACGATGCAATGGGGTGGAGCGGCGCAACGAGGGCAGCACCGGTTCGCTTTCCACTTGATCAGCCGGACGCCGGCCGAGTCGCGTGGTATGCCGGCGATCGTGCGTGTGGCTGACCAGGCGGCCGCACTGGCGCTTCCGGGAGCGGCGCCGGCGCTGGTGGTAGGGGGCCAATATCAGCAGATAGTGGGCGAGCTCGTTATTGTGGCGGGAGATCATTTGGTCGGTCATGCGTTGTCGAAGGCAGAGCTCGGGCCGGTATTATTGGTCGCTGACGAACGGGTGGATGTTGACTGGGATTTTTCTAGCGGCGTGGCACATATCGTGTCTGCCAAGGCGGTGACGCTGCGCATGAATCTTGGCGTGTCCAGCAAAGCACAAGTGAACGGTCTGCTTGTGGACGGGCGTGTCGTTGAAGGACGCAGCGATGAAGGTGGGTTGTTTCGGTTTGCCTTGCCTGCGGGCCGGCACATGATCGAGGGGGCGAAACCGGCATCACGCGTCCGCGCCGAGCTGGAGAATCGTCTAAGTGAACTGCTGACCACCGCGCGACGACAGCGGCGCGAGGCTGCGGCGCGGCGAGCGACGGTGCCTCCTGCCACGGTTCCGCTGGCCGCCGCGTGGACCGTGGAGCTCGATGGGCCGGTGGTGGATATGGTCTGTATCGATGGGGCGGACCGCGTGCAATTGGCCGTGGCGGAAGGGGAGCGGGTCCATCTCCTTGATGGTGGCGGCACTGAGGTTGGGCAATTGCAGACCGACGGGAAGATCCGTGTGTTGCGTTGGTGGCGCGAGGTCCAATTGTTACTGGTTGGATGTGAAGACGAGCAGGTTATTGCCTTTGACACGCGTGGCCAGCGCCGGTGGAGTTTTCGCTCGGAGATGGACGCGGCGGTCTACAAGGCCGCGAAGACCTATTGGTTCAAAACCGCACCGGGGCATGCCGGAATTCACGGACTGTACACCGGTGCGTTCGATGGTGGCAACAGCCGATGTTTCGTTGGCAGTGCCTGCACGCTCGAGATACTCGACCGAACCGGCCAGCTCGTGAAACGAACGCCGATCTTCTGGGGGCCGGGACGCCAGTTTCTGTTGGTGGCCGGTCCCGAGGGGAGCAAGAATCTGCTCGTCGCGCGGTGGCCCAATGGTAACGACCGTCTGGCAATCGTTAACAGCAAGAAGATGGCCGTCGTCGGGCGCGGTTATGACACCGTACCGGCAGGGCACACCTTGGTGGGCGGTTGGGCGGCACAGAACCGGACCCGGTCGGTTCGTCGCGACCTGGATGGGGACGGCCGGCAGGAAGTGGTCACGGCGATCAACGGGACGTGGAATCGAGTGACCGTCTATTCAGAGCTGGGGGCACCACTTAGCAACGCGCAGTTCGGTCCTGGGTCGAGCAGCACGCCTCGGTCTCGCATGCGCGACCTGGATGTTGGCGACCTGGACGGTGACGGCAAGCAGGAGATCATCGTCGGTATCGCGGATGGATTGGTGGTTGTTTTGAACCACAGGTGCGAGAAGGTGTGGTCAACACGTTTGGCCAGCGCACCGTTTTCGCTCAAGGTGGTCACGCGCAACGATCCGCACCGCGCGCAGATCGTTGTCGGTTGTGAAGACGGGACCGTTGCGGTGCTGGACCAACGCGGCCAGCCGACGAGCACGGGCGAAGTTAACGGCCGACCCGAACAGATCCAGACGCTCGCGACCTCCGCCGGGCCGGTCGTGGTCGTGGCCACCGACCATGGCCAGGTAAGTGGGTTCCAAGTCGGAGAGTGAGTC
>JAJRVM010000220.1 GCA_024277285.1 Planctomycetota bacterium | reverse complement strand
TCCAGGCATTAGGAAACCCTTTATACCTGCCGCGCGTCTCGCGTCGCTATCGAACCACAAGGTTCGGGGGTAGAAGCCATTATAGGCAATGTCGCCAATGAAGGCGAGCAACTTTCGATTCGGAATGTGAGTGTCTGAGTTCGGAGGGTCGGCGGGTGCTAGCAAGTCAGTTGTGCAGCCGGGATCTGGGTGTCTGATTCTTCGGATTCTTCGAATTCAAAATCTGGGTGTCTGAGTTCCGAGGAGTTCCGAGAGTTCGCAGGCTTGACGCCGTTTGGGAGCACCAGGGATTCGGCCTCTCTGGGCGAACCGCTGTTGCAGAATACCCTCTGTCGATTGGGCGCGAGGGGGCGCCGGCTGTTCCACAGCCGGTAGCGGTTCATCGCGGACGTGACGCTTTTCGGCCCCGAGTTTTCGCGCGATTAGCTCGAAGCATGGCAAACGGCCACCTGATCGGAAGACGTTCCACCGCGCGATGTTTTTTGCCCGTCATCTTCTTTGCCCTTCTCTCCCGCTGCACTCATGGACGACGCGTCTGGTGGTGCTCCTTGGGGGGCAAAGAAAATGATGGGCAAAAAAGAACAGAACGGTCCATGCGCTTCTTGCCTGTGGCATTGCTGCCCCCGGCTGCTAGCTGCTTGCGCGCGGCACCTCGTCGGCCCTCTACGCGCAGAACAAAGACGAGATCAACAACTCCACCAGTGAAGACCGACTCATTAGCAGCTCGGGCGGGGTTCAAGAGATAGTCGCAATGGGAGAGGTTACGCTGGACAAGTAACTTGAGACTTTGGACGCCTATTCGGGTCAGCCAGGCTAAGACGTAGCACCGATCGCCAGCGATTGCATTTCGGAAAACGCGGCCAATCAACTCAAACAGACGATATCTGAGTGCACCGTTCATCTCTTCAATCCCCTTGGGAACTGAGGATCAAACGTTATTATTTGGTTTTTCCCTCTGTGACGTTTGCGCGGCGGGCAGTGATGGTCGCAGCTCGAATGCGAGTTGACACTTCTTTTGCATAATTTCATACTTCCGTGGTAGAGGCGTAGCATGCAGTTCCATCTTGCTTTAGCCGGCTGGCGATCTCTTCTGTTCTGTTGCGTGTCGATGTCATTCGCGCTCATCGCCGTGGATGCTGCAGCCAACAAACCGAATGGTGGCACAACTTATTTTGCTGATAGCCAGCACGGCGATGACACCAACGACGGCAAGTCGAAGGGCTTGGCGTTTCGCACGCTGGCTCGGTCCGTCGCCGCGCTCGATCGATCCGGTGGTGACACACTTGTGCTGCGGGGTGTATTTCACGAGACTCTGCAACTGAACCGCATAAACGGGGCGAATAGCCGTGAACCGGACTCAACACGGCGCACCTTGGTGCGTTGTGTTATCGACGCCAGCGGAAAGCGTTTGCCGGCGATCATTGATGGCGGAATTCCGCCTGCGGCGGACTCGTTTCCGTTCGACTGTCAAGCGAAAAGGCCCGGATTTGGTCCCGGCGCCGATAACCGATTCCTTGACCGAGGGATCGTCATTTCTGAATCCAACACGGTGACCATTGACGGCATCACGGTTCGTGGGATCGCGGGCCTCGGCGTGCTCACGTGGCGTTCGAGCCATATTGTTTTGCGGCATGTTACGGTCGAGTGGACTTCACAGTCTGCTCTGATGTTGTCACACGGTCGATTCAACGACCCAATGGTTCGCGACTTGACGGTGGAATTTTGCCGCGTCAATCAATCGAACCTCGGCCGTTGGCGAGACCAGAAGAACGCCGATCGCCGGAAACGAGGTTACGAAATGCGTTCCGAGACGGTTTCACTGGTCCGGTGGGATGGTTTTCGCGTACATCACAACCACATTTCCAACTCGTTAATGGAAGGGATTGACTTCAAGGAAGGATCGTGCAACGGCGAGATTCATCACAATGTGGTCGAACAGTGCCGCTCGGCTGGCATCTACGCGAACGAAGGTCGCGATACGAAGATCTATCGCAACATCGTCCGGCGCATCGGCTACTACAACCCGCAGGACGGAACAGGGCTCTTGCCGGGCGGTGAGTACCTGAGTAAGAAGCTACCCGGATCCAGTGCGGGCGAACCGGGTGCGACAGGAATCCTGATCTCCAACGGAGACTTGAACGGCCCCGGACGTGCGCCGTTGGAAGTCGGCCGAACATCCGGAATCGAAGTCTACGAGAACGTCATTTGCTGGACACGCAAGGCAGGCGTTTCGGTATGGAACGAGTGGCGCAAGGAACGCCGGGACGGTTGGGTCCTCGACGATATTCGCATCGACAACAACACCTGCTATCGGACGTGCCTTGGGCCCAATCCGGTCAGCGCGGCGATTCTGTTCGACGCCGCAGCCACGAATATTCGAATTCGCAACAACATCTTGGTCGACAGCGACAAGTATGGCATGCACATGTGGAACCGGCCGGATTGGCCACAGCCCGAGTCGCCTCCGCAGCGCGAGATCACGCATAATCTGTTCCACGCAAACCGAAAGAAACAGACGCGGGGAAAAGCCCCAATTCTCGCGGTGCCGCTGTTTGTAAGCTCGCCAAGACGGATCGACGATGTAGCCAACTTTGGGCTCCGCGCCAACAGCCCCGCGCGCGACCGTGGAGTGGAAACGGGGCTTCCCAGCGCTGCCGAGACCACGAAGGACCTCGGCGCCTTCGAGTATGGGCTGCCTCCATGGCACGCGGGGACCGATGAACCGCAGTCTTCAGATACCAGCACGGACACCAAGAACACTAACTAGCTGGACAGCGTCACTTAGCCGCTCAACTGAGGCCGCGTAATGACGAATGACGAAACACCCAATGACCAACAAACGCCAAAATCCGAGGCCAGGAACCGTGTACGGCGCAATCCTAGACAGGTCGCCCGATGGGAGAGCATTCGACACGCGTCATTCGGACTTCATTCGTCATTGTCGAAGTACCGAGATCCCTTCATACTTGCCACGGTTTCTCAAGTTGCCGAAAAAAGATGTCTTGGTTGCTAGTTCGGCTGACGTGACCACCGGTTCGGTGTGAGCTCGAAGCGATTCGGAATGGAAATGGCCACCAGGTAAGTGAGCGGGATTGATAGGAGACTGATCACGATAAGCTTGATGTAGGTTGACCCACCGTCCCAATACCATATCCCCCACTGCAACAGAATCACGACGATCATATGCAACAGATACATTTTGTACGAGTTTTCGGCCAAGACTCGATTGAAACGCGAGGGGCCGTTCGCATAACGCAAGCCCACCGTGATAAACGCACCGAGAAATGCCGAGCAGAAAAACACGCGATAACACCAATGCAGTGTCAGAAACCATGGTGACTCGAAAGTGCTGGGGTTTTCCACCATCCAGTGCATCATGAAGAGGTAAGGGACACACATGAGCAAACAGACGCCTGTCCATACCGCGCTTGATCCGAAGGATTGAGGCTAGTCGAACCAGCGCTGACGGTACGCAACAACTCCGATCGCAAAATAGACGGTATACAGGACGACGTTCGGAAACTCGAAAGAGAGGATCGGGCCAATCATGAACCATGCCGGAATTCGACCTGCCAACATGATCAGTCCGATAAGGAAGGCTGCCACCAGCTAGCCACCGATCAACCACCGTTTGATTTGTGGCACCGGCGTCGGTTCCGGCGTCGTCGAGACGCGTGTCAGGCGGCCGAACAGTCGATACCACAGGGCAAATGCAAGGAAAAAGACCATCAACACGGTCAAGAACCAGCAATGGAACAAGCTGTAATGCGTGACGATTCCTTCGCGTATGCTGGCAGTGGCAATGCGCGCCTGAAATCCGTCTCGGAGAAACTCTCCCCAATACGCCCAATATGACATGCGACCCAAATGTAGAGTAAAGTCCTTCGTGTAGTGCCACAAATACATGCATATTGGATTGAGTAACAGGGTGACAAGAAAGCAGGGCACAAGTAGTCGAATGGCCTTGCGTTTCAAAAAGGATGCAGTCCCCCGCCGGCTAATGGAGGGAACGGAAAAATAGCCGGCGACGAAAAATAAGATGGCCATCATGAAAACATCACCGATCCAATAAATCCAATCGGCGACGACGATCCTTGGTGGATCGTAAACCGGCCAAAGTGAGATACTGCCGTAGCCGAGTGCAACATGGAAAACGATGACGATCAGCACCATCCAGGTTCGTATGTTGTCCAGGAATATGGTGCGCGTCGTGGCGTCTTGAGCAGGTGCGTTCATGTAATCTCTCCCGTTGGGGTAATTGCAGGGAATGCAGTATACCTACATTTGGCCGCGCATTTCCACCGAAGGGAGGAGGCTTTCCGCCTATTGTAGGTTCTCAGTGCCTACGCAAAGATCAGCGAGAGTTTCGCCGTGCAAGTGTGATCACGCGCACTCGTTCACGGAATTGAGACCGCCGGCGGCCCATTCAGGAGAGGGGCCGCTGCTGAACGCTAATACGAGGAAAACAGCCGTCAATGGTCTTCTATTTCGCACACGATTCGAAATCCGACATTGAAGACTCGTTGATAAGGCTGATAGCCCCAGCGCTGTGACGCGGTCGCGTCGCGGGGCAAGTCACGCCACGATCCACCGCGAACGGTTCGCCCGTCGGACTGATCGTCGTGCTTGGTCTCGGTCCATTCCGCCACATTGCCGTGCATGTCGTATAGTCCGAACGGATTGGGTGCAAACGCCGCGACCTTGGCCGTCACCAAGTATCCGTCGTTGAAACGGTCATCGCGCGCTACTACGTCCGGCGGTTTCGGATTCCATGACTCCGTCGCCAGCCGGCGCAACGACCGGTCGGCCAGGTTGGCGAAGGACGAGAAATCACTCGCGGCCGGGCCAAACCAGAACGAAGTCGACCGGCCGGCACGGCAAGCGTATTCCCATTCTCGCTCAGTAGGTAAACGCACGTTTCGGCCCAACCGTTGCGAAATGGCGTTGCAGAAAGCGTTTGCTTCGTGCCATGAAACTCGGACTACCGGTTGATCGGGCGCATTAAGAGGCCAGCCCAGATATTCCTCGCTGAAAATCCAAGATCCGCGATGTTCAAAGCGACTGTCATGTTCCGGATCAAACCGACGGTATTGGAGATTCGTGATTTCGCAACAGCTCATCCAAAACGGCCGCGCGACATTGAGTTGGTCGACACCTTGATTGGCGGGAATCTTGACCAAGGAGATGGAGACGCCCTCACCTAGATCGAGTTTCATCAATGGTCGTTTTTCTGGTGGTACCGTTGCGTGACGCGCCGCCGAGTTGGTCTCTTGCCCCACGTTAACGGAGACGGCAGATGTCGCAATCCGTGTTGATGGTGCACTCGGCACTACCTGTGCTGAGTCCCCGTCGGGCGTTTTCGGCATAACAGGAGTCAGGTCGCCGCCGAACGGTGGATCGCCACGAACAATCTGCTCGCCATCTTCGGTTCTACCGCCATACAAGGCGCGCAGTTCGCAACGACGTCGGTCCTGCTGGCCGGCGATCCGCGTAAACTCGCTCCACGTCCCGTGGCAGGGCGCATTGAGGTCGATCCACGTCACCAAGCGATCCCATGCTTCGCGGCTGAGTTCAACACCATGGTGTCCTTTTTCGAGCATCTGGACCAAACGCGACGTACTGGCATGGAATTCCATGGGCGGCAACAGATGCAGATCGCTTTCCAATCCCCCGACGCGAACATGCCGACGAAGCTCAATGTAGCTTGGCGGGAACAGTCCGGAGTACTTCTTAGATAACTGTTCGATCGGAATCCCTTCAAAGCGAACGAGATCTGGATTGCCGTGCCGATAAGCCCAAAACACATCTTGTCGCGTTCGGAGATCGGGCATGACGTCACCTGCTTTCGACGGTGATCCGTCGTGGCAACTAACGCAGTACTTGTCCAACACTGGCTGCACTTCACGCTCGAATGAGAACCCGCGTGGCGGTCCATACCAGGGCGAGATCACCGCGACGGGCTTACGTTCGGCGCGCGTTAGTCCGGTCAAAGAAGGTGGCGTGTCGGCGGTATTCTCGTGGCATCCCACACAGCTTCGCCGTTCGCCGGGCATCACCGTCATCCAGCTGCGCATCAGTTGCAGCGTTTTGCCCTCCGCATCCAAGGGCTGCAGCGAGATTGGCGTCTGTGCCGGCACCCGAAACATAGCCGATCCATCGGGCTCTACCGGCACGGTCCCCAATACGCGTTTGACCTCCCACGGTCCGTCCGTTCCAACTCGATCTTCGATCCCCGCTTGTTTCTGGTAGGCGAAGTGGTAGGTAAACAACCGCAGGTTCTTGACCGTTCCACGTGGAATTCCTTTCAGCCCAGGCCCAGAATAAACGTCTGCCAGGTAGAGCGTACCGTACGAACTGTCCGGCTTCGTCCGGTCGGGAATGACGGGCGGACGTGGGCGTAGCGGCAGCGGTTCCAGCAGTGCCCAGCCCTCTTCCTCTTTGAGCAGTATTCGGTTGTCAAAAACGTCCACCAAATAGATCCCCCACAATGCGTCGGGGGTCGGCTTGCATGAAACCAGGAAATACTTATCGCTCAGCGGATAGGGGTTGAGAAACTTCGGCCACGAGTGTTGGGTCAGCTTATCTTCAATCAGTGGCTCAATTCTGGCGTGCCGATCGCCGATGCGCTGCACCACTCCGTCTGCTTCGCGGTGTCCTTTCGCAACGTCGAACAGAATCAGCTCGCCAGCGCGGCCCACATGGTGGCCGGTCACAATGCCAACGAACTTCGTCGAATGATTGGGAATCGTGCGAGCAAAAAACAATGAGTTTGGCCAATACGAGTTCGAGCCGTAGAACGTACTCTGCCCCGTTCCGTCCGGGTTCATTGTGAACAAGATGCGATTCCAGACATGCGGCGTATCGGTGTAATCCCAGCGAAGGTGTTCTCCACGTCCACACAACCACCGAGGGAGTTCTGCCCCCTTTTCTTTTTTTCGATGATCGATCTGCTAGAATGACGCTGGATCACTTGAGGGCCTGTTATGTTGCTGGTCGGCCCCTGTCTTGTGCGGTTCGTGAAGGAGAGTGTTGGGCGAATGGTGGTTTCTCCACGCCCCGTAAGATCTTTAGCGTGAGGTTCGCAATGCTACGTACGTTTCTTGTTATGGCAACATGCCTTGTTTGCACGGTGGCCCCCGCGTCGGCCGCTTTGCCGGAAGATGCAGCCGAGCATGGCGCGTCTCACGCCGAACTGCACGATCTGGTGACGCACGCCAAGCGAATCGTCTTCTTAGGTGACAGTATCACTTACCGTGGTACGTACGTTGCCTATTTTGAAGCTTGGCTGCTGACCCAGGACGTAAAACAGATGCCGCTGGTGATCAACGTTGGCTTGCCCAGCGAGACGGTCTCGGGGTTGAGCGAAGAGGGGCATGCTGGCGGCCGATTTCCGCGTCCCGCGCTGTCCGAACGCTTGCAACGCGTGCTCGACAAGACGAAACCGAACCTGGTCTTCGCCTGTTATGGGATCAACTGTGGCATCTACCAGCCGTTTGACGAAACACGTTTCAAACGCTACCAGCACGGGATCGAGGAACTGGACAAAGCGGTCCGGGCCGCCGGCGCACGCCTCGTCCTGCTGACGCCCCCCATGTACGACGATCAACGCGCTAAGAAAACGTTTTCCTATAACCGTGTGCTTGACCATTACAGCGATTGGTTGTTGAGCCAACGCAAACGAGGGTGGCTGGTGATCGATGTGCATGGTCCGATGATGCGCGAAGTGGCGCGACACCGCCAAACGAACTCGGATTTCACGTTCCAGCGTGATGCGGTTCATCCCAACGCCGCCGGACATTGGCTCATCACGCAGCAGTTGATCCGGGCTTGTTCGGATGCGGATGCGGATGCGTCGGTCGCTCCAACGACTGCCGCGATGCTGACGGCTCATCATGTTCCAACCAAAGTGTTGAAGCTCCTTGAAAAGCGGATGGCATTGTGGCGCAACGCCTACCTGACTGCAGCCGGCCACAAACGCCCGGGCATCTCCAAAGGCTCGTCTTTGGACGACGCACGATCACAAGCAAAGTTGTTAACGGCCGAGATCGATCAGTTGCGCGCGGTTGCCAAATAAGAGCTGGACGCCATCAAGCAGAGCGACGATCGGTCCCGATCCCTCGGCCGAAGTCACTAACCCATCGTGACTCACACCGCGTCAACGGCTGCTCGTCTTCTCGTTGACCTCACGTTGCGCCAACGCATGGAGCTATGTTCATATGTTGGTATGTGGATCCATCATGGCGTACGGTTCGTTTTGCGCGCGACCTGCTGACTGTCATGCTTGCTAGCGATGCTGGCGAACCATCGGCGCATCCCGCGAGCAGGCTGGCTCCTTTTTTGTGCGACGCGCCGCAGGTGTGGTTGCTCCACCCGATTTGGGAGTCGACATTCTTGACGCAGCGCGCTATGATCGGCCAAGGTTGAACGTGGTAAGAGCAACTTTGGGGCAGGCTCTTGCCACGGAATCAATTTGCCTCATCAAAGCATATCTTTTCGTGCGAGCTGTTCATTGATTGTTTAACAGCTCGTGTTCTTGATCAGGGACGATTGATCGAGTTCCGATAGTAGCGGAGCGTACCGTCGATTCTGTCGCGAGCGAGTGTGCTGCAAGCCTGTCGGTCGGCATAGCCAATTCCGAACATTTTTGCGCATCGAGCAGGCAGTATGGCAGATTCACTGCGCAGCTTCGTGAAACGGCCGATCGGTAGGGACTAGCGGCTACGGCCGCCTCGTTCAACGGAGTGTCCATCGTCCGCTCAGTAGTTTTTCTTTGCTGTGGCTTGCGCATGCGCGTTGCATGACGCGAGCGACGTGCCCGTAAAGCAGCGCGTTCCTCTTTTCAAGGAGCGTGTGTTGCGGCGTTCGCGGTGCGCGCCGAGTGCACGAGAAGCGTGCGCTGCGCTGCAGCATCACGAAACTGTGCCGCACTCGTTCGCGGTGTGAGAGCTCGAACGGCATTGAGTGTCCAGCGGATTGTCGTGCAACGGATCGTTTGCGGATCCTCGGTTACGTGAGTCAGCAAGTCTGTTCTGCTTTGGTGGTGAGCGATGGACGGACATCGGAAAACAAACCCGGAGAGCTGCTACGGCGATCGTTGTCGCCTTGTGTCGGCCCTTCCGGGCCAGAAGCATGAGTTTCTAGGGAAGAGGCGAGAGCAGCTACCTGGCGTTGGACGCTGGGGAGTGCTCGTTTCGCGGGCAGATGTTCTGCTGGCGATCGTTTGTCGTTTTTTTTGGAAAAGGAGCTGTATAGTGAAGAAACGATTATCACTTTGGGGCACGATCGCGTTGTCGATGGTGTTGTGCAGCATGTTGACAGCAACAGCCAACGCGGGGCTGTACGCGTCCGAGGACTGGGAAGCCTATTCGTTGGGCCGAGCGAGTCCGAACCTGGACGGTTGGGAGTACGTCACGGACGTGGCAAGTCCTCCGTGGAACACGCTTGACGGTCGTGATTCCGTTTGGATCGGAAATGCCCGCGCGGGTGACAATACCTATCCAACGGGCAATTCTGGGGAACAGTTTGTCGGTATGAACGCCTCGTATTTATGGCAGAATACGGGGCGGACGTTTGCCGAAGGCATCACGTACACGGTGTCGCTGCAGGCTACGGCAGCGACGGCGGGTGAAGGGCTTTACCTGTACATCGCCGACCACGATCCGATGGAAGGTGCGGATCTTGGGACGAGTGTGGCCTTGGACTTCTTTGACGTTCCCGATACGGATTTCCTGTGGAACGCGTACTCGATGTCGTATACAGCCACGGCCGCGGATGTCGGCAAGGACGTTGTGTTCGCACTGTACGGTCGGGGCGCCACGTACGTCGATGATATTACAGTCGCTTCGTCGGCTCCCGAACCCTCGACCTTCGTACTGGCGGCAATCGGACTGGTCGGTCTGGTGTTGGCGTCACGTCGACGCACTCGTCTGCAAGCGGCCGAATAGTTGTCTTGAAATCACCGGCTGAAACCTCCCTTTGAGTGCGGCAGTGCGACTCGATCACGAGTTGCACTGCCGTTTTGTGTGGTGCCACTGCTCATTCCGTACGATTCCCAACTCCAGACACTTCGTCAAAGCCACAAATCGATGCACACGAAAACGCGTAACAGTTTAGCCGAATGAAGTAATGTCGCTTTCCAGAGACTCCCATGGGCTTGTCCCATGGGTGAAAACGGCTGGTGAGCTACCCGCGATGCCAGCTACTCCCCCCCTTTCCTCCCCGCCGCCTTCGGCGGCGGGGAGG
>JAJRVM010000219.1 GCA_024277285.1 Planctomycetota bacterium | reverse complement strand
GCGCCGCGGCGGGAAAACGACGTGGTCTGGCGGGTCCGGTTTCGGGGCGATTGGCTCTATGTGTACCTGTTGATCGAATTCCAGTCGACCGTCGACCGGTTTATGGCCCTTCGGCTCATGGTCTACGTCGGGCTGCTGTACCAGCGTCTCATCGATGAAGACCAGGTTGGCCGGAAGAAATTGCTGCCACCCGTTCTGCCGATCGTGCTGTATAATGGCAGGAGGCCGTGGAGGGCCCCGCGAGATGTGGCTGAGCTGATGGCGAATTGCCCGGAGCAGCTCGCGCGGTATCGGCCGCAGATGCGGTACTTCCTGCTCGAAGAGCACATGCAGGAAGATGCCAAACTGGCAGAGATAGAGAACTTGGTGGCGCTGGTGTTCCGGTTCGAGCAATGCCGGTCGCGTGAGGATTTCGAGCGCGTGATCGACGCAATGGTTGCGTGGGCTGGGGCTGCCGAGCACCGGGAGTCGGTCAAACGGCTTGCACGCTGGGTGGAATCGATTGTGTGGCCGGGGCCGGTTGCCGGACCAATCGGTAGTCGATCTGGATGATATACAGGAGTGCGGAGCGATGCTGAAAGAGCAGGTCAAAGAGTGGGAAAAGGCCTTGATTGAACAAGGGATAGAGAAGGGCAAGGCGGATTTCTTATTGAGTCTGATTCAGCGGAAGTTCGGCATTGTTCCGGACCGACTGCGGCAGCGCATCGTTGCGGCCAATTCGGAGCAACTCCTTGCGTGGGCCGAACGGATCCTGATCGCCGAGCGGATTGACGATGTCTTTGGAGGAGAATGACGCCTGCCTCCGTTTTGGAACGCTACGTAGCTTTCAGGGTTGCCCACGCTGCCAAAACGGAGGCAGGCGTCATTCTCTGCCTAAAGGTGCCGATCGCCTCCTCGTTGCCGTGAACGGTTACGAAGCGCGTTCGGACCGCAGGGCAGACCCAAAAATGAAATCGAGCCCTCATTTTCAGCTCGAAACAGCTTGCCTGCACATATTGAATTGGTACCCTCGCGTAGACTAATATGGTCAACATGAACCGCCAAAAACATGAAATCGAATCGTTGGCCCAAGATCTGGTCGCAGGCAAACTTACGGTCCACACTTTCGTCGCCGCCCTGCAGCAACCGGGCACGGCCGATCTTGGGGATGTGACGCTCGACCTCGACCGCCGCCGCCGTTGCGGGTTCCCCGAAGTCATTTACGGCGAAGGGAAGCCTGCCGACACTCTGGTCAAGATTGTCCGCCAGCTGCTCGTCGACTCGATGAGTGTGCTGATCACACGCGTCGACGCGTCGAAAGCCGAGCGACTCGTGGCCGAGTTTCCCGACGCGAATTACAACTCCGTCGGCCGCACGTTCCGCCTGGGCACTCAGCAAGACACACCGCGCAAAGTGGGACGCGTTACCGTCGTGACCGCCGGAACCAGTGACTTGCCGGTAGCCGAGGAAGCGATCGAAACCACACGGTGGATGGGCGTTGACGTGACCGTAGTCCACGACGTCGGCGTCGCCGGCCCTCACCGACTGCCCATGCATATCGACAAATTGCGCAGTGCCGACGCGGTTGTCGTCGTCGCGGGACTCGAAGGCGCATTGCCAAGCGTCGTCGGAGGCTATGTCGATTGCCCGGTCGTCGCGGTACCGACGAGTGTCGGTTATGGTGCCAGTTTTGGCGGTGTTGCCGCACTTCTGGGGATGCTCAATAGCTGTGCCGCAAACGTCACCGTCGTCAATATCGACGCCGGCTTCAAGGGAGGATATATCGCCGGCCTAATCGCACATCGCGTCGGCCAGCACCACGACCACCAAGCAAAGAAGTGATGCGGTGAGCAACACGTTCGGACCGGGAAGCCGCAAATGACAACTTACATGCGTTGATCACGAAGAGCTCTCCGCTCGGGTCCGGCCTCGGTGGGAGCACGGTTGGCCATCTACATGCTCTACTTCGTTCCGTCAGTCACACGTAACCCCTCTCCACCGGTCGCCATATTCGACCACCGCAACGTGCGGATTACATCGCCGCAGCCACCAAGCCTTTGACACCAGACATGAACACCATCCCGCAACTCGCGCCGCGCAGTGACGATTCGCACAAGGGCGATTTCGGTCGTGCGCTGTTGGTGGGCGGGTCGCGCGGCATGGCAGGCGCGATCGCATTGACCGCCATGGGCGCGCTGCGCAGCGGCGCGGGATTGGTTACCGTCGCTGTCCCCGACGTCTGCCTCGATACCGTGGCGGGATTCGACCCATGCTACATGACAGTTGCATTACCGAGTGACAGCCAAGGACGGCTGGCGTCAGCGGCAGCGCAGCAAGTGACCGATTTGGCGCAGCATGCGACCGTAATGGCGTGTGGCCCGGGCCTGGGCCGCAGCCCTGAAATCGAGTCGCTCGTTTGCTCGCTCTACATGACGATCCCCAGGCCCATGGTCTTCGACGCTGACGCGCTCTTCGCCTTGGCGCAGCATCCCAAGTGCCTTGTGTCGCCAGGTGGTCCGCGCATCTTAACGCCGCACGGTGGTGAGTTCGACCGCATTGTCAATGCCGTTTCTGAACACACTCAATCGCGTCTGACTGCGACACCGGAGTTGGCGACACCGGAGTTGGCAATTCACTGCCAGGCGGTCGTTGTGCTGAAGGGCCATCGCACGCTGGTCACCGATGGCACGCAATCCCAACGCAACGACACGGGTAACCCGGGAATGGCGACCGGCGGGGCGGGGGATGTTCTTACCGGCGTCATAACGGCGTTACTCTGCCAGGGGCTCGACGCTTGGTCCGCCGCACGTTTGGGCGTGCATGTCCACGGCTTGGCGGGCGATCGAGCCGCCAGCCAGTTTTCAGCCGTGGCAATGACCGCGCGGGACATTGTGCGTTGCCTGCCGGACGCGTGGCGGGAATTGGAGTAACTGTTCGCGATGCTGGATCCGCACCGCATCGGCAAGCTTCACGACCAACCAACACGCTTGCGGGACTCACACTTGACACCTTGAGACCGGTAGATTCGGCGTCGCGCAGCGGCTCCGCTGCGTTGCCAGCTTGATCCATCGGCGACCCGCATTCATAATGTCGTGCTGGTAGTTCGTCCTTGCGCCATATGTCGTCAAATCCTTTTGAGATCGAGTCGGTTACCGCGGTGAAGTTGATCCGAAACCTAAACGATCTGCCCACGCCTCTGGTACGCGGCGCTCTGACAATTGGCAACTTTGACGGAGTCCATCGCGGGCACGCCGTACTGATGGAACGCCTGGTCCAACAAGCTCGCGCAGTCGGTGGACCGGCGATCGTCTTTACGTTTGACCCCCACCCGGCCCAATTGCTCTACCCCGAGGCCGTGCCGCCCGCACTGACTTGGATAGAGCGCAAGGCGGAGCTTCTGACCGAGTTGGGCGCCGACGCAATCATTGCGTTCCCGACCGACCGGACGGTCTTGTCGCTGACACCCGAAGCGTTTTTTCGACGAATCATCTGTGAACAGCTTCAAACGCGTGCGCTGGTGGAAGGCCCCAATTTTTTCTTCGGCCGCGATCGCGCCGGTTCCATTGCCGACCTCCGCAGACTATGCCACGCAAACAATATCGAATTGGAAATAGTCCAGCCTGTGAAAGTCGCGGATCGATATGTGTCGAGCAGCTGGATTCGCGAGCTGATTCAAGCAGGAGATGTGCACACGGCCGACACGTTGCTGACCAACCCCTATCGAATTCACGGTCACGTCGTGCGCGGCGCAGGCCGTGGTACGAAGATTGGTTTCCCAACGGCCAATATTGATCCGGTCGGCATGGTCTTGCCACCGCTAGGTGTCTACGCGGGCCGAGCGTACGTCGATGGGACCACGTATGCAGCCGCCGTCAATATTGGCGCGAATCCGACGTTTGGAGAAAACGTTGTGAAACTGGAGGCCCACCTGATCGGTTGCCGGCAAACGTTGTACGGGCGTCTGCTGGAACTTGATTTCCTGGACCGGCTCCGTGATATTCGACCCTTTGAAAATGTCGCCGCCCTGCAACGTCAGTTGGTGATCGACATCAGCTCCGTACAACAGTCGGTTGATTCCTGAACATTCGGACCGCCAGACCGGGGCGAGCCCGGCGAAGGGCGTTTTCATTAGCGCTTATCCGCGTTCATCAGCGGTCCTCCCCTCCTGAACCTACTGCAGGCGGCGGCGCTACCGCGAACGGCAACGCGTTTTGTCCCCCCCAGACTCCATGACCCGATTTTGGTAGACTTGTGAAGTGGTTCGGTCTTGGCTGCGTCTGCCAGTCGTTTTGTGACACGTACCGAGCACAAACGCGACAAAACAGGGAGCTTCCGTTAGCCATGACTGATTCGCAACAACCGATCAACTGGACGCCGCTGCAGCAACTGCTTGACGGTGCTCAGCAAATCGTGCTCACGAGCCATGTGCGCCCCGATTGCGATGCGTTGGGAAGCGAGTTGGGCATGGCGGCGCTCTTGCGTGCCTTGGGCAAGGACGTACGCATCATCAATGCCGATGCCACTCCGCCACGACTTGCGTTCGTCGACCCAGACCAACGTATCGACGTTCTGGGCCGCGACGTGAACGCGACGGAAATCGACCAATGTGACATCATCATGGTGCTCGACACGGCCGCTTGGCGTCAACTTGGCGATATGGCCGATGTTATTCGCCAATCGACGGCCAAGATCGTCGTCATCGATCACCACGCCAGCGAGGGCGAGATTCCCGCATTGATCTTGAAGAACGAACAAGCCGAGGCGACGGGTCGACTGGTGTTCGAGGCAGCCAGCTTCTTCAACGTGCCGATCACAAGTGAAATGGCCTCAGCCCTCTTCGCCGCGATCGCCACCGACACCGGTTGGTTTCGATTCCCATCGACCACCAGCAGCACTTACCACGTGATTGCTGAACTGGTAGCCGCCGGCGCGTCTCCCGCCGTGATTTTCCAGCAGCTCTATGAACGCGATTCGATGAGCCGCGTGAAGCTGCGTGGCATCGTTCTGTCGCGTATTGTCACGGAAATCGACGGACGGCTCGCACATTCGCACATTTTGGCCGAGGACTTTGCCGAAACCGGAGCCCTACCAAGCGAAACAGAGGACTTCGTGAACATGGCATTGTCCATCGCCGGCACCGAAGTGGCCGTATTGCTGACGGAACAGCCCGTCGGCACAGTCAAAGTTAGCTTCCGCAGTCGTGGCACCGTTGATTGCAGCCGCTTGGCCGCGAGTTTTGACGGCGGCGGGCACAAGGCTGCTGCGGGCGCAACGCTTGCCGGACCGTTTGAAGCTGTGCAGCTTCGCGTGCTTAACGCCGTCCGTAGTGCAATGCGTACGCCAACGAACTGATTGCGCACGGTGATTCAACGATCGTCGCCGATTTCCGACCGTCCCGGCGGTGCCACTGCGTGACAAACGCGCGCGCAGTTCGTACAATCACGGTTCTGGTGAGTGCTCTAGCGACTGCTTCTTCGGGACCCACGGCTTGGTCAGAAAACCGTACTCAACAGCCTGTCGGCGCTGCGGCGTCGACTCCACCGCGTCATCACAGCATGGTCGTTGAACCTACGGTGGGACGCACAAGACGGCCCGGCCCGGCATCTGTATGCAACTGGTTGAGGACGTCTCTTTCCGCGGAAATTCACACCTGTTTTTTCACTTTTTTGGAGATGCACTGATGGCTTGGCGATCGCTTGGCGTCGGCGTCACAGGCATGTTGCTGCTGGGACTGTGTTGCTGGAGTTCAGGACTGCGTTGCTGGAGTTCAACGGCACGTGGCGAGGAATCACGATTTGCGATGACGCACAGTCGTAGCCAGTACGTGCATTGGATCGATCTGTACGACGCCGAAGGGGCACGTATTGATCCGACCGCTCCAGATGCAGCACCCTATTCGCCCGTTCATACGTGCGGTCGATGTCACGATTACGACGCGATCACACATGGACACCATTTCAATGCCATGGCGAAACTGGCCAATCCTGGCAGACCGGGCGAGCCCTGGATTTGGACAGATACGCGTACCGGCACACAGATTCCACTCTCGTATCGTGGCTGGCCCGGCACCTACGACCCGCGCAACCTCGGGATCAGTGCCTGGGATTTCACGCTGAAGTTCGGACGTCAAATGCCGGGCGGTGGCCCGGGAGCTCCATCAACCGAATCGTCAGCAGATGACGAGCAGGACGATGATGCGGACGAAAGCGACCCGACGGAAGAGATTTCCGCACGCGACCAGGAATCGGCCGAGCAACAGCCGGCGCAAGACGACGCCCAACAACGTGTGATAGGAACCCCGGTTGATAACGGACGTTGGCAACTCGCCGGAGAATTGCCCATCGACTGCATGATGTGTCACGCCCGGCAGCGCGCCTACAGCCCCGAGACATGGTGGGAGCAGATCTCAAAACAGAATTTTGCTTGGGCACCATCAGCCGCTTTGGGAATTGCCGATATTGACGGCGATGTTTCCAAACTGAAAGACCCTCCGCCCAAGTCCGAAAGCACCGACGCGAAAGAAGAGGACGGCCAGGAAACGGATTCAAAAGAAGACGAGCCTAAAGAAGACGGGCCCCAAGAAGACGACGCCACCGATGCGGATGCCGCCAAACCGACGGGGCCTGTTCTGCCCAAGACAACTTATCGGCCCGTACGCATCAATGCTCAGAAAAAGATCTTCTTCGATGTCACGCGCAAACCGTCGAACGACGTCTGCTACTATTGCCACACGACGCGCGTTGCCAGAACGGGAGCGGTACCCGATTGGACTCACGACGAAGATGTCCACTTGCGTGCCGGCATGCTCTGCACCGACTGCCACCGGAACGGGATCGCGCATCACACAGTACGCGGTTTTGAGGGGGAAGAGCACGCGCGCGGCTTGAGCGTGGTGACGCTCTCCTGTCGCGGCTGTCACTTGGGCGAAGAAACCGAAACCGGCCATGTCACGGGTGGGCGCCTTGGCGCCCCGAAGCCGTTGCACAAAGGCTTGCCGCCATTGCACTTGGAACGGCTCTCCTGCACCACATGCCACTCGGGCCCTCGCCCCACCGAACAGGCGTTGCAGGTCCAAACCGCCATGGCGCACGCATTGGGGTTACCCACACATCATCTGGACGTCTCCACGGAACCCGCCATGGTGGCGCCCGTTATGTTGCGCACCGACGGTGTACTCTATCCGCATCGCATGGTGTGGCCAGCATTCTGGGGTGAGATCAAAGGCGAGCAGATTACGCCGCTTCACCCCAATGCGGTGCAAGATACGCTGCGTCGCAAACTACGCGTTCGTCGCAACGCGACGTTCACCGAAACGCTCGGCAAAGTGACACTCAAGAGTGCCGACAAGGTATCACTGCTGGGTGAAGATCGCGCAAAAGTACCGATCAACGAATTGGCGCCGGATGAAAAAGCCAAGCTGGATGAACTCAAAGCCACCAAGGCCGTCGAGGGCTTTCGCGAAAAGCTGAGCGCCGCGCTCAAGGAGCTCAAGAAACTGATCAAGACCGAAGGAGCCGAGCCTGTGTATGTGGCCGGTGGCCGGGTCTATCGACTGGGAGCAGACGACAAAGTCGAGGTGTTTGCGAACAAGGCAACCGAGCCCTATGCGTGGAGGCTTGCCCACGATGTGCGGCCAGCGCGATGGTCAAGCGGCGCGACCAATTGCTTTGAATGCCACACGCTCGGCGCGCCGATTTTCGACGGGAAAGTAACCGCACTCGGGCCCGCCATTGATCCCGATCCCCCGACCGAACAAATGGCGGAACTGGCCGGATTCGATCGCACTCAAATCGACGCCTGGAACCTCTCGTTCAAAGGCCGAACCGCATTCAAATGGTTCGGTTTCGTGTCGGCCGGTGTCGTCGCAGTGATTCTGCTGTCGTTCGTTTTCCTGGGAGTTAATGGGGTCTTCGGACTCTTCCGACGCAGTTAGCCCTCCCCACGTTTGAGACGTGCCTCCTTATTTGTTTTTTTGAGATTCGTCCGGAGCCGTTCGATGTTTGCCGACCTGAACTCCAACCCATTGGATCTGAACGCCCAACTCCTGGATCTTCTCCAGCATCCAGGCAAGGCGTTTCCGAGCATTGTGGCGATTGTGTTGGCCGTTACTGCCGGCGTGATTGTTCTGCATCTCGTGTTGGCGCTGATCGGCGGGCGCGCGACCAGGCCACGGCGGCGTCTGAATCTGTGGGAACGACTGGTCTACCTGGGAGCATTGGTAAGTGTTGCCACTTTGGGATTCACGGCATTCTTTACGATCTTGCGGTTCGGATCGATGCGTGGCTGGTGGCTGTTCGCGCATATGTTTGGCGCCGGTGCCTTGGTCGCACTGCTCCCATTGCTGGCTATCAATTGGGCTGGCCCCTGCCGTTTTGGAAGTGGTTCGGCAAACGATGAAGAGACCTATGCGACACGGTTCTTCTGGATCCCCAAACTGATGTTTTGGCTGTTTCTGCTCAGCAGCCTGACCGTCATCCTGACGATACTACTGAGCATGCTGCCTATCTTCGGCACCGATGGGCTGCACATCCTGTTGGACATCCACCGCTATGCCGGCCTCATGGCCGTGGTGGTCCTGACAATCCACTTCTACTGCATCCTGCTCCAACGCGCCCGCCTGCGATAGCGTTTCACTTATCGCGCAAGCACGCAGAAATATGGCTGGCATCACACTTTTTTTTGCCCGTCATTTTCTTTGCCCTCCAAGGAGAACAGCCAGGTCCCCCTGCGGGGTTTGGCGGTGATGTTTTTCATGACCCAGGGTTACGCGGCGATCGCTGCGCTCACGCCAGCTCCACCCATGGACTGGTTTAGGAACGTCCCTTCGGGACTGGAACGAAAAACCGATATAAAACGACGGCGTAAGGAACTGGCCAGTGCCACTCCGGGACGCTCTCCCCACGAACCGCCACAAGGGCGCAGGCTTCGCATCTTACCTCGACGGCATGTTAAGTTTGCCGGAAACGGTGCAGTCAGCCCCGCGCGATTCCCGATAGTAGAGATGAGGTTTCGTGCAGAAATGGGCCTGATCGTATTCTTGAAGGAATTGGCGCGAGCGTATGTGGTGTGCAGCTTGTCAGCAAGATGTTCCAGGAGTAGCCGCTTCAGCGAATGATTCGCGGGCATGCTGTGCCCGCTGCGGCCAAAGACTGACGCGCCCAGCGTGCGTAGATGCGCCGAGCGTTCCTTTCGAGGACTTGCCCGATTTCATCGAATTGGAAGACTGGGAGTTCGCTGAAACCATTCAAGAAGCCGAGCGGTTGGTACGCAACGTCACTGCGGATCTCGAACCGATACGCCTGTTGCACGAACGGAAAACGCGTCCGAGCGCGGCGCAACGGCGTGGCCACACCCGCCCCAAAAAATCCCCTCGCACGACGACCGAAGACCACTCGGACAAGCCCAATTCACCGCTGCCTTGGATCGTACTGGCCCTGGGATTGGGAGTGTTCGTATGTGGCGCCGCTTTGATTGTCCTGTCGTTGATGCAACAACGACCGCAGTTGTGGCAAATCGGTTTGCCCATGGTGCTGGGCGGACAAATGGCCGTCTTGGCCGTGGTCATTGGCCAACTTGATGCCGTTGGGAACAGCAACCGTGCAACGTTTGTCGCGCTGCATGCAATGGACGATCAAGTGCGACAATTGCGTGACGAGTGGAAACAGCTGCAACAATCCGAGTCGGACGAGCAACCGTTCTATCGCCATCTAGCCGAAGGCGCCAGCACCGATGTACTGCTCGCCGATCTCCGCGATCAGATCGACGTCCTTGCCGAGCATCTTGGCGACACCAAGCGAGCCGCGTGAAGTGACAGATCGGCCTTGCGCTCTCTTCTCGACCTACTACTGGTTCGCGAACGCTCCTGTTCCGTCCAGCGGCGACAGATCAAGTATCCAATTCGGCATCGTCGGCCGTGAGTGGTGCCAATAGTGGCAGCAGGAACGTTCCTTCCGGTTTAGCCAACTCGAACGCCCGGCGCAAGAACTTGAGCGCCCGATCCGCTTCCCCATTGGCATACAGAAACGCCCCGACCAGGAACAAGTAATCTCCGTTACGGGGATTGGCCAGTGCCTTGTCGGCCAAACGCTCTAAATGCCCGTCTTTGGCAATGTGGTTGTCACCGTACAGCGTACTCAGAAGTGTGCCGGCTCGTAACAAGTCGGGCTCCAACTCAACCGCAATCCGTAACGCCTTAGTTGCCAGCCGATACTGCTTGACAGCTGCCAACGCAAATCCCTGCCGGTAGTAGGCCTCAGCCATATCCGGAGCCGTTTCGATCGCCGACCGATAACGTTGCGCAGCCTCGTGAAACCGTTGCTTCCGAAACAGCGCGTCACCAAACGTAAGGAACCGTCGAGCACGATCCCGCGCCCCAGCATTACTCTTGCGCAGCTTGCTCGACAGTGGCGCCGCTCTGATCGCATCGGCATCAAACGCATCGGCAACCGGTGCCGGCCCCGCAACAGGAACACCGCCCGCACCGGGAACACCGCCCGCACCGGGAACACCGCGCACGACCGGTGCGGCAGCCAGAGGCGGCCGGGGCACGCCTAAGAAGCGATTCAGCGCCTGAGGGCCATAGTTAAGCTCGGCCGGCATGTAACTTGGCGGTAAGTAATACTCCAGCTGGCCATTCCATGGAGCGTAATAAATGCCGGTCGGCCCCCACGAAGAATAGTTCCACGCCGGGTAATAGCCACCGTAACCCCACAACGGCGCGTAGAGAGGAGCGGCGCCCACATAAAGGCTCAATGAACCATGCCCCAAATGCCCGCCATGCCCATGTCGTCCTAGAGAATGGCCGGCTGAGCTGTGTTGTGATGAGCCGTGTTGTGATGAGCCGTGTTGTGGTGAGCCGTGTTGTGGTGAGCCGGGCCGAACGTTCAAGTTGATTGGCGAACGGCCGCGTCGCGCGTGCTGGCCGCTGCCCTGTTGGCTCGGCCCACTCCGAAGTGGCCCATCCCCTAGTGCATCTGGCACCATGATACTGCTCATAAAAAACAAGACGCTGGCGAGGGTCATAGCAGTGTTAGACATCACTTCAACTTCCTTTTCGCAATGTGGCGCTCCTGAAGACACTCATCCACGCACCGGCAGATCTCCGCGCGCACAACACGGATTTCAAAACCGCGCACGCTAACGCAGTGCGTTGGCAGTGCGGTCGTCAAGTGCCCAGTCGTCGAATGCCTTTCTTTGGGAAGTGGTTTCCCCGCCACTCGATATTATGCGAAAGTGAACCACTGTAGGCAAGTGATTTGTCTTTCGCATGGGGTGCCTGGAACGTCGAGTTGCCTCGCATTGGGCGCTAATTGGCTGGCGGGAAGGAGGGAGAGAGTGAAGGGGAGAGAGGGTGAAGAGGTGAGAGGGAGAGGGGGTGAAGGGGCGAAGGGGTGAAGGGGTGAGAGGGCGAAGGGGAGAGAGTGAGGGTGAGGGGGAGAGGGGGACCAGCATGACACGACGCTGTGCATCGTAAGAGGGTGCAGTCTGTTCAATCCAATGGTTTGCTGGGGATTTCTCGCGTTCGTGTTGTCGGATTGGTCGGGAGTTGCGGGATAGCAATTCTCGAACTCGCTTCTTTACGCCAGCACAAAGACCACAAATTCACCTCTTTTCCTTGGGACTGGCCAGATTGTACCCGCGTGAGACGGCACGCAATGCCGTACCACGGTGCGTCCGCGGCGCAAACGTTACTCGATCGGTGCGTCACTTCGTTCGAGTAATGAACTTAGGTAGAGTAGCGCTTTTTCGCGTGGCGGAGCAACTTCAAGCAGGCGGTGCATGGCCTGCAAGAGATCGCGGCGACTGATTTGGCCGACCAGTTGCCCATCGCGCAGCACGGGCAAACGGCGATAGGGCGTACTCAAGAAGATCTGAGCAATTGACAACAAATCCGCGTCTTCACTAATCGTCCTCGCGTTGACGCTCATGAAGCTCTGGATCTCGGTCGTAGCGAGCCGACGCCCGACTTCACCGGGAACGCCATCGCTACGGTCGATCTCGTCGCTAAACTGCAGCAAAATTCTTTCACTCTCTTGAACTGCGGCCGAGACAACCTGCACATTGGCGAGAACGTCACGGCGACTCAGCTGTCCCACCAGTTTACCGTCACGCAGCACTGCCAAACGGCGATACGGCGTATCGATAAAGACCTGTGCACACTCGAGCAGATCAGCCCGCTCCGAAACCACTCGGCCGAAGTCCGTGTTCGCGAATGCGGCGACTTCGGTTGACGGAATCTGTTCGTAAGCCGCGTCCACCAGAACGCGCATGCTTGTCTTCTCGGAAAAGACTCCCAGAAACGTCCCGTGTTCGTCGACCACCGGCGCGCCTGATATCCGGTTCTTGAGCAGATAGTCAATCGCTTCAAACACGTCCGTTTGCGGAGCGACCGTTACGAGATCTGTGACCATAAAGTCGCGTACCAACGGCGTGTTGATCGCAACGCTGTCGCTCTCAGCCGCCAGCCGGGCAATCAGAGTCAACACTCCCATGCAGCACTTCTCGGAGAACACGCCAAGATACTCGTCGTCTTCGCCAACAACGGGAGCACCGGTAATCCGGTTCCTCAGCAGCAAGCGAATACCGTCAAGAACGTGCGTTTGTGGCGAAAGCGTCACAATCTTTCGGTTCATGATATCTTTCGCAAGACTTGACCCGTCCATAGCTCTCCCCCTGTGAACACAGTAGAAGGAATCGGCCGATGTGAACAAACAAGGTGCTCACAATTCTGACCGTGGCACTGCCCGCGACTAGTTCAATTGTAGGAGCGAGATCCACAATTCAAGGCATGCCGGGGAACCGGTCGACCACCGCCAGCCACAACCGTCCAGTAACGCCAGAGAGGTGCGGAACGGCACTTCTACGCTACTTATTTTCGAGCCCTTCGTCCTGGACACTTTGGCTCGCAATCAGACGACAATTCGTGTTTTTTTGCACAAACTCAGCGACGAGTCTCAAGCGACGCAGTGTGGAACGACGCTCCGCGTCGTTTGCGTCACCTGAAAACACTCGAATCCGTATATGTTTAGCCGATATATTTAGCCGATTGGCGCAGTTTGAATTAAGGTATTGGGATATTGAGGGTAACCGTTCACGGCACGGAGTGCCGTGCCACACTTCTTGAGAAGTTGATTAGCGGTCCCCTCCCCGGATGCTCTGTCGCGTCCCTACGCGATAGCGCCTCGACACCCCGAACCTGCTCCAGCCGTGCAACCGAAGCAGTGCTGTCCAGTGACCACTTCGCGCCGCGCGAGCATTTCAAAATCAAAGTCGCGAATATTCTGGGGCATACTGTCGCGCAGCGTCAGGCCAAGCATCTGATTGAAGTCGCAATCGTACAATTGTCCGGTCCAATCGACCGACAAGGTCGTGCGACACATCACGCCGGCCGCGGCCGCCGGATTGTAAGCGTCGATCAACTGTTGCATGTACTGTTCGTACTTCCCCAACTGAAGCAATTGATTCAAGAACCGGCTGATCGGCATGTTGGTGATCGTGATCAGCTGTGTGAAATGGACATCGTAGCGATCAGCCAACTCGCGTCGGTAGTCCTGTTCGAGTGACTTCTGCGGTGGCGGCAGACTAGGCCCGACAGGATTGTAGACCAACGTTAATTGCAGTTCTGAATCGGCATGTCCATACCCGAGCGAATTGAGTTGCCGCAGCACTTCAATCGATCGCTCAAAGGCCAGGTCGCCGCGTTGGGCATCCACATTTTCTGCCAGGTAGCAGGGAAGTGAGGCAACAATTTCAACGTGTTGCTGAGCCAGAAACTCCGGCACATCGGTGAACCCAGGCGCTCGCAGGATCGTCAGATTGCACCGGTCAATTACATGACGATCCAAATCGCGTGCCGCCTCAACGATCCAGCGAAAATGTGGGTTCATCTCAGGCGCGCCGCCCGTAAGATCGAGCGTAGGAATATCGGTTCGCGCAAGTGCCTCGATACACGCCTCGGCCGTCTCGCGCGTCATGATCTCGCGTCGATCAGGCCCCGCATCCACATGGCAATGCTCACACGTCATGTTACAAAGCCGGCCGATGTTCACCTGCAACGTCTCGACTCCCGTGCAGCGCAAAGGTTGCAAACCAGACTGAGCCAGCAGATCAGCAAAGTCTCGCTGCACAACACTGCGCTGCAGCATCTCGCGTTGCCGGGCCGGATCGGCCAGCGGACTGCCGTCGCGAAGCAAGGTAAGCTGGTTCATAACCAAAGTCCTGGATCTCTCTCGTATTGTTAAATGGTCATGATACCGGTGTCCCCGCATCGGTCAACGCGCCGGCAGGATTAGGATGGCCGTAACAGTTTAGCCGAATGAAGTAATGTCGCTTTCAAGAGACTCCCATGGGCTTGTCCCATGGGTGAATACGGCTGGTGAGCTACCCGCGATGCCAGCTACCCCCCCCCTTCCCTCCCCGCCGCCTTCGGCGGCGGGGAGGGAAGGGGGCCGTGAATGTGGGGGGGATGGGCCGTCACGGGTAGCCTACCAATCATCTTCACCCACCGCACAAGGCGGTGGGGGTCGACCGAGGGAAAATGAACTCGAGTGCACGTCTCACTTCAGATGGCTAAACAGTTACGGATTGCCTAAGAACCTGTCCTAAGATCTGGCTAAAGTGCCCAGTCTTCGCGGTATTGAGCCACACTGCCGGTAGCTGTGTGACAGGTTCTAAGAACCGTTTTGGACCGCTGTGAAGTATCACGGTGAAGTATCACGCACCCTCTAACAACAATCACCGCCTTCCGTGCAGGTACCGGCCGATTCACTTGTCACATCATAGTCCAACCCCTTGGTCTCGCGTGGATGCCGGTGCCGCGATCGGCCGCAATCAAATCCTTGCGCGTCTTTGATCGGCACTGTATCAAGCGGTTCCAGGAAATCAAAGTGGTCGGCGTATGGCGACTGTCGCAGCAGATTGAGCACGCAATTTGAAACCACACAATCAATAGACTCGTCAGGAATCATCGGCTGCTCAAGCCGCAGCCGCTGCTCCAATTGGCGCAAGTTGATCCAGTCTTGTGGGCGCTCCAAGCTTCTACCTTGAGTCTGCGCAGCAAGTTGTTCCAGATCGAGCGCTAAGTCCTGAATCAAACCGTAGCGAAAATCGACGTTGCTGTAACCAATGCGTTCGGCAACCTCCGCGCGATAGCGACGTGCCAGTTCGAGCATCTCCTGATTACAATCGACGCCGATCACACGTCCCTGGGGACCGACCACTTGCGAGAGAATATAGCAGACCTTCCCTCCTCCCGACCCAAGATCCAGCACCGTCTCGCCCTGGTTGACATAGGGCGTTGGATCGCCGCAGCCATAGTCGCGATCAATGATCTCCTGAGGAACGCCTTCCAGATACTCGCTGCAATAGCGCACCGGACAACAGAGCGCCTCCTCGCGCGATTGCGCCGCCGCCGAGTAACGCGCCGCAACCTGCGCTTCCAGGTCATTCCTACTTGCAGTCGTCGTCATATCGTCAGTTTCTCCTACCCGTATTGAGCGATCGCGGATACACGCGGCTACGGCTTGTTGTCGTTCAGCAACGCCTTGATGCGCTCGCGAGCTTGCGGCGAAAGCGAAGTGTTCGCCTCCAGGTCATCGGCCAAGAACCGATCTGGATTCTCGCGCAAAGCATTGCGCATGGCCTGCACATTACGCGCAAACCCCTGACACCAACGGCACATTGCCAAGTGCATCCACATCTGCATGCGAACTCGCAGTGGCAGCTTATGCTCCATCGATTCGGAGACCAGTTTCGAGATATCCCGGCAGCGGAGCATAGCTATTGGTCTCCCCACTTTTCAAGATGCGACTTCATACATTTTGTGAGCCGCAACCGAGCCCGGTGAAGCAGCACCCAGAGATTTGACGCTGAGACCTGCAACTCCTTACAGATTTCATCACTCCCCATCTCATCAAGTTCCCGCAATGTGAACGCATCGGCCTGGCGCTGTGATAATCCGCCCAAACAACCGCGAAATGCCTGCCAGAACTCGTCCCGCTCGATCGCTCCCTCGGGCCGGCTGCCGAAAACACGTGGATCCTGCCGCCAATTACCCTTGTTATCAAACAACGCTTCACTTGGATCAGGCCCCAAATCGCCCCCCTTGGGCGCGTCAGGCCGGCTTCGACGACGCACGTGATCAATCACTTTGCGTTTACAAATCCCCAACAGCCACGCCCCTTCGCTCCCTTTACCTGCATATTGTCCGCTGGCGCGCAGGGCCGCAACAAACGTCTCCTGTACGACTTCTTCCGCCGACTCAATATCCCGTAATCGCGACAGCGCGTAGCGAAACAACGTATCGCCGTGGCTATCCACCCACGACGCCGGCTCCAACGCACTTGCCCCCGATCCAGCGGAACTTGACATGCAACAACTCTGAGTCTTTCCAACGCCAATCCAAACCAGGTGTCTTAACGTTTCATCAACACCAACCAATGCTCATGATACGGCCATCGGCTGGGGAAAAAAAGATGCGGACCGCTGAATTGTATCGCACTTCACATTCTCGAGGCTGCCGATGCCGTCCCCATTCGAACAGTTTGCGCGTGCTTGAGGCTGACGCGGGAGTAAACTGGATGTACTCGTTCTGGTTCGCGTGGTATGCTTTCCGACCACACACCGATATCTTCGCGAACTTCCCCAAGAACTCGCTCGAAAAGTGAGAGCCGAGAAACCAGCACAACCATTTTATGGCAACCACTCGCGATAGCGTGTACTCCACAGATACGAACGCGCACACCAAACCATCAAGAACACCGTCTATGCGGCGACTGGCCATTTTGGCGATCGTGTTGGCTTACCTCTGCGCCGCGATCGCCATTTTCAGCCAGCAATTCGCCTATGGCAGCCCCACCAAAGAGCGGCCGATCCTGTGGGTATTAACCCTCTTTGCCGCCATGTTCGTGATCTACTTGCTGGCCATATACTACGCGGCCAGGGCACCGCAGACGCGCCGGTTGCTTGGCCTGATTATGGTCACCGCGGTCGTCGCACGCGTCGTTTTGCTCTTCTCGCTGCCGATCCAAGAAATCGACATCTATCGCTACCTCTGGGACGGAGCAGTCACAACGGCCGGCATCAGCCCGTTTCGCTACAGCCCGGACCAAGTTCGCAACGCAGCTGCCGACACAGCGTTAATCGACACAGCGTTAATCGGTACCGCACATCCAGGTGCAGCGTCTGACGCGCGCGAATCGGCCCCCGGTTTTCTGACCAGCGACCGAGCGCTGCAACAGCTTGTCGTATTGCAACAGCAGCAACCGGCATTGGCCGAGGCGCTCCACCGCATCCACTTTGGCGAACTACCGACGGTCTATCCACCTGTCAGCCAAGCCGTATTTG
>JAJRVM010000218.1 GCA_024277285.1 Planctomycetota bacterium | reverse complement strand
CGACGTAGACCATGAGCCGAAGGGCCATAAACCGGTCGACGGTCGACTGGAATTCGATCAACAGGTACACATAGAGCCAATCGCCCCGAAACCGGACCCGCCAGACCACGTCGTTTTCCCGCCGCGGCGCGCTTCCGTGCCACTGCTCATTCCGTACGTCCTCCAACATCAGATCCCCTCACAAAGTCACAAATCGACGCGAACACGCAAACGCCAAGTTGAGCAGTGCGAAGCGGCGATCGAGCTGCCATTGGAAACCGGCTAGCCGGTTCGCACTGCGTGCAGTGTGCGGCGGTGTGTTGGCGGGGCGGTTGGTAGTGATAAGTCGATTGAGATGGGGAATTCGTTTGCGCATGCAGTGGCACGAACCTTCCGTACGTCCTCCAACATCAGATCCCCTCACAAAGTCACAAATCGGTTCGCACTGCGTGCCAGTGGAGGCAGGCTCGGTTTAGCCTGGATGGGAGGAAAGGTGGCTCAAAAAGAATGGGGAACCCGCATCTTGCCGCGCTGGCGTCGCGCGGCGACAATGGATGGCTTGGTCTCGTCGCGAAACGAACCGCGAATCTCACACCGATTGCAAAGAGGAAGAACCTGTCATGTCCAGTTGTGTTTTGGCCTATTCCGGTGGACTCGATACGTCCGTGATTCTGGGGTGGCTGATGGACGAAGGCTACGAAGTCCATTGTCTTTACGTCGATCTTGGCCAACCCTGTGAAAACCGCCAGGAGGCGCTTGACAAGGCCACGAAAATTGGGGCCGCATCCGCTCGACTGGTTGACGTCCGCGAGGAACTGTGCCGTGACTTTGCGTTTCCCGTCTTAGCGTGGCAGGCGAAATACGAGGCGATTTATTTGTTGGGGACCTCGATCGCGCGGCCGTTGATCACCAAAAAGTGTCTCGAAGTTGCACGCGAGGTCGGCGCGAACGCGATCGCTCATGGGGCCACGGGCAAAGGAAACGACCAGTGTCGCTTTCAGTTGGCGGCCGACGCTTTGGCACCTGACGTCAAGATGATCGCACCGTGGCGAATGGATAAGTTTCGCAAACTGTTTCCCGGTCGCACCGAGATGATTGCGTACTGCGAGCAAAAAAACATTCCAGTCAAAGCCTCCGTGGCTAAGCCGTACAGTTCGGATGAGAACTGTCTGCATATCAGCTATGAGGCGGGCCAGCTTGAAGAACTGACGGTCAATGGCGTTGAAACGGTTGATTTCGGGATGACGGTTTCCCCGCAAGATGCGCCCGACACGGTCGAACAGGTTACGATCGGCTTCGAGAGTGGCATGCCGGTGAGTGTCAACGGAAAGAAACTCGACGCAGCCGAGATCGTGGAGCAGCTGAACGAGATTGGCGGCCGCAATGGGGTGGGACGCATCGACATGGTCGAGAACCGGTTTGTCGGCATGAAGAGCCGCGGCGTCTATGAAGCGCCCGGCATGACCGTGCTGTACGATGCGCTCATGTACATTGAGCAATTGACCATGGACCGGGACCTGATGCACTTGCGCGATCGTTTGGCGCCAGAAGTGGCGGAAATGGTCTATTATGGATTCTGGTACGCCGCCAAATTCGATGCGTTGCAGGCGTTCATTCGTGACGCTCAGAAGCATACCACGGGTGAGGTGCGACTGAACCTGTATAAGGGCAACATTATGGTAGACAGTCGGCAGAGCCCGAATAGCCTGTATGACGAGGGCATTGCGACGATGGAAGGTGGCGGGTCGTACAATCAGACCGATGCGGAAGGATTTCTGCGCATCGAAGGGTTGCCCAGCCGTGTTCAAGGACGAGTGACTCCCAGGGAGTTTTGAGGCGTCGCGGTGCTCGGCGCGTTGCCGTGTTTAGAGTGGTCGCCAACAAGCAAGTGTATTTGACAGGCGTTTTCTCCTCGGCTGGTGCCAAATCAGGATGCCATGTATCTGATCGAGAACCCGGTACTGCAACGCGAGCTACTGGTCAATCTGCGCATGTCGCGTGGGTTCGTCTTGATGTTGGTCTATCAGGGGCTACTTGCCGGACTCGTCTATTTGGCTTGGCCATCCGACCAGCGGCTCGACCTGTCGACCCGTCCGGAGGTTGCTCAGCAATTGGTCGACATGTTCTTCTTGGGACAATACGTGCTGGCATCGTTGATGGCACCGAGCTTTGCGGCCGGTGCGATTACCGGTGAGAAGGAACGCCACACGTATGAGATGTTGCTGGCCAGTCCCTTGCGGCCCGGCGCGATTGTATTGGGCAAGCTACTCGCCTCGCTTGCCTATCTGGCGGTGTTGATCTTCTCGTCACTTCCTATTGTGATGCTCTGTTTGCCTCTGGGTGGAGTCTCGCCGTACGAGGTGTTTGCCGCCTATCTGGGCCTGATCGCATCGGTCATCACGTTTGGGACCATCGGTGTGGCATGCAGCAGTTACTTCAAGCGTACTGCCGCGTCCCTGGTCGTTTCGTACCTACTGATTTTGCCGATGGTCATGGCGGGTATTCTGTTTTGGTACATGGCCAAAGACTTGGGAACGTTACGGCTGTTTCTGACCGTGACCGTGGTGCCGGCCAGTGCCGCCGTTTTCTGTACTGCCTTGTTTGTCAACACCAGTGCACGTTTGTTGCACCCACCCGATGTTGGCAGTGAAGGGAACGAGGTCGTCGACCTGGAACAAGAGGCGGCGCATGTCGTTGGCTTGGTGATCCAGCGAGATCAGTTTCCCGATAAATTATTTGCCCCCGCCAAACGTGATGCGCTGTTGGATGACAACGCCAATCCGGTCTACGACAAGGAGATTCGGAGCGAGATTTTCAGCCAGGGCACGCTCATGCTGCGCGTGGTGATCCAGGTCAGCATGCTGTTGGCGATCCCACTCATGGCGTTGTGTTTGTATATTTGGCCGCAGTGGGCGCCTTGGTATATTTCGTACGTCGTGGTTTTCAACATGCTGGTGGGACCGGTATTCTCGGCCGGCAGTGTTACCAGCGAGCGTGAACGCCAAACGCTTGATCTGCTGTTGACGACCACGATCACTCCTTGGCAGATCCTGTCGGGTAAGCTGCGTGCTGGGTTGCGCGTGTCAAGTGTGTTGACGATGTTCCTGATGTGGCCGTTGCTGCTGGCGTGCGTTTTGGTCAACAGTTACTGGAGCAATATTCTTGCGGTCCTGGCATACTTTCTGATCGTCGCCCTCACCTGTCTGAGCACTGCGATGGTTGCGCTCTTCTGTTCGGTCGTCTTCAAGAAAACGTCGATCAGTTTGATGACAACCTACTTGGCGATCATCCTGCTGTTTTGCGCACCGGTAGCCGCAGTTTTCTTTACCAGTACCGTTTATCGTGATCCTCAGATGGCTCATCTTATTGAGAGAGTCGGAGTCACGAGTCCTTTTGTCGCGGCGTTTTCCGTGCCGTTGGATATCGAATCGGATACCGATTGGTATGAGTCTCGCAATAACCCTGGCATGCCAGCGCGCAACGGGGACGATGAAGGCGATAAAGAACTGGCCGCAAACTGGTGGGGACTGGCCGGGTTCGCAACGTTTACGTTGCTGCTGAGCGGCGCATTGCTGGGAACGATGGTTTGGCTCTTCCGCACGCGCTGGCGTGTCGCTGCCTAGGGGCGTCGCCGGTGCCAAGCGTGCGCTCGGGCAACCGGAGTGGCGAGCCGGTGCGGGCTCGTTTCGCGGTCAGTCGCGGTAGGTACGCATGACCGGCTTGAGCGGCTCCATCGCCGTTTCAATCATGCGATCAAACGTGTTGGAAGTGTTCTCGGTTACTTCGAGCCAGTCGCCCGGGTGCAGGGCATAGTTGTTTTCGTCCGCCACGCGTCGCTGTGAGGAGTTGTACCGAATCGGGAGCCGTAACTTCTGGCCATTGGAAACGCGGCGAACCAAGACCACATCCATGCGCTTGAAGCGTCGGACTGCGCCCGACCCTTTCAGCGCATCTTGGACCAACATCGATTCTTTCAATGGTGCGCGCAGATACTCGCGGTCGCTGTTGCCGTCGCGCAATTCAACGACCACCAACGGGTCGTCGATCATCGCCGTTTCCGTATCTGCCGCCAATGGCGTGGCCGGCGCGCTCTTAAGCGCGCTGCAGCCGACGGTGGAGGCAACCACGAACAGTGCAAAAGTCGGGAGAATCGCGGTCTGGAGCTGTTTCAGTGTCACCATCCGTGGAGACCTTTCGTCACGCATGCGGCTCGGATTTCATGGTTCGGAATCGACAATCTCAAACGTAGTCCCCCCAGACTGTTTGACCGTCACAGTCAGCGTTATCGACAAGCCTAGCGGAGGACTTAAGACCAACCCGGAAAAAAGCCGAAATCTGCAGAATCAAACTGAAGAAACCGCGGTGAAGTCCGCTCGCAGAGCCGGTTGATGCGAATGCCGCCCGCATCACACTTCTTTTTGCCCGTCATTTTCTTTGCCCTTCATGGAGAACGGCCAGCAGCGCCCAGCCTTTGACGGGTCCACGCTACGAAATCGGTACAAATGACTCGCTGCTTCCGCTGCGTAGGCGCTTTGTTCAAGGGCAAAGAAGATTACGGGCAAAGAAGAGCGCTTGGTGGATTACGTTGCGACAAGGCAACGGTCTGCCCGTGCTCTAACGCACAGCTCGCGTCAATTGGGAACAAAAAGCATCGCGTCGACCACTAGAAAAACGGTCATAGAAACGGTCTTTTTGGGAGCCCAGGTAATCCTGGTCCCACAACGATGCAATAAGCAGGATGGTTGCGAGGTCTATTGGCCTAACGGCTTGGCGATTCGATCAGTGGGCCGGTAACCGTTCGGTTGCGCCCTTGCGTTTTCGCGGCGCGCAACGCGCGGTCGGCTGCTACCATGGCGTTGATCGGTCGCACGGTGTCGATGGGACGCACAATGACCACTCCGGCACTGGCCGTTAGAGCGGACTCATCTGCCTCAACGTCGTCGGGGAGGTATGCGAGTGAGCGACGCAGTAGCTCGGCCACTTCCGGGATATCGCAGGCCAGGATGTTACAAAGCAATATCCCAAATTCATCGCCCCCAAGCCGCGCTGCGACGTGCTGTTCGGTCAGGTTCGCTGCCAGCTTATACGCCACTCGCTGCAGAGCGGTATCACCCGCCACATGGCCGAGTCGATCGTTCAGGGGTTTGAAGAAGTCGAGGTCAACAATAACGATGCCCAGAACGGCTGCCGATTCGGTCTCCTTCAGCTTCCCCATGCGGGTTGCCAGCTCCTGGTCCCATTTGCGGCGATTCGCCAAACCGGTCAACGGATCGCGATAGGCCATTTTGTGAAGCGCCGCATTCTTGCGACGTTCCTCCGCCAGCTGACGCCTCAAGCTGGCCATTTCACACGACAAGCGGCAAGTCCGTCGAAGCTCCGCGCTGTCGCAGTCGGCGGGCAACACGATATCACCCGAGTTTGCGGTGCCGACCCCCACGATGACGATTTCGCCCCGAGCGACCGGGTTCGCGGCCATGCCAAGTGATGTGGCAACGAGCAGCTGGTCCGTTACGATCAACTGCGGCAATTTCGCCTCGGCCGCCTGCAATACTTGCGGGTCCGTGAATATGGTGGCCTGAGCACTCAGTTCGCGAGCCCATTGATCGCGCCGTTGCGGATCATCAGCGAGGATGAGGATTTGATGTGCGTGTTCCATGCGTTCAAAATACCATGCGCCGGCATTGCTGTCATGCCGCTGCTTGCAGGCGATCTTGGGAGTGATAAAATCAGCGAGATCTTGACGCTGCGCCCCAGTGTTAAATGGCAACCCAACGTCAAGTGGCGGATTTTTCGCGTTTTTTGAGCGAAGAAGGAGTGGAGGGAGAGACTAATGAACATGGGTACCGAGACGGTGATGAAATACCCGGATACGTGGACTCGGCGGCATTTGCTTGATTTGGAGAGTTTGACGGTCGAGGAACTGACGACACTGCTCGATACCGCGTTTGCCTTTAAGGCAGCTACCGAAGGGTGTCGGACCAAGCTACTGGTGTTAGCGGGAAAGACGTCGGCCAACCTGTTTTTCGAGAATTCCACACGGACCAGGACCAGTTTCGGACTGGCCGCGCGCCGACTGGGTGCCGATGTAGTCGACTTTACTGCGTCGAGCAGCAGTTTATCGAAGGGCGAAACGTTTATTGATACGGCGAAGAACATCGAGGCGATGAACGTCGATGTCATGGTTATGCGTCACCGGACGCCAGGCACTCCGCTCCTGTTGGCCCAGCACGTTGATTGTGCGGTCATCAACGCTGGCGATGGGGGCCACGAACACCCCACTCAAGGGCTCTTGGACATCATGACGATTCGCGAATCGCGTGGCGATTTGCGGGGTATGACCGTGGCGCTGGTGGGCGACATTGCACATAGCCGCACGGCACGGTCCAATATTTGGGGGCTGTTGAAACTTGGCGCGCATGTGATCGTATGTGGCCCCTCCACTCTGGTGTCGCAAGGTTGGAAAGAATATGGCGTGGAAGTTGCTTACAGCTTGGACGACATATTGCCTCGTTGCGACGTGTTGAATCTCTTGCGCATCCAGTTCGAGCGGCAATATACGCGGCCGTTTCCATCGGTGCGTGAGTACGCACTGCTTTACGCGATGAACCGCGACCGGATGGCTCGTGCCAAGGACGACATCCTGATCATGGCGCCGGGCCCAATCAATCGAGGCGTCGAGATCACTCCCGATGTGGCGGATGGCCCCCATTCCGTGATATTGAATCAAGTCACGAACGGATTAGCGGTGCGTATGGCGGCGCTTTGGTTAGTCACGGGCGCCGGGCAATCGGAGCATGCGTGAGCGAGGAAAAAGGAGTGGGCGGCGATGATCGACGTGTTTCGGGCCTTTGCGCCCACGAGACGCGCGGTCCTGCCGCACGAGCATTAGCCGTAATGGGTTTCAACAAGAGAGACAGACGATGCCATCGCTACTGATCAAGAACGGACGCGTTATCGACCCCAGCCAACAGATTGACCGAGTGGCTCATCTACTTATCGAGGATGGTCGCATTGCCTCGTGCGACGCGCCCGATGCCGCATACGACCAGGTACTGGACGCTGCTGGAAAGATTGTAACGCCTGGTTTGGTCGATATGCACACGGAGTTGCGCGAGCCAGGCCGTGAAGAGGACGAGACGATTGAATCGGGTACGGCGGCGGCATTGGCGGGTGGGTACACCAGCATCGCCTGCATTCCCAATACCGAGCCGCCGATAGATACTCAGGCTGGTGTCGAGTTTGTGCGTCAGAAAGCGGCGCGTGCGCGGCATTGTCACGTCTTCGTGCTGGCATGTGTCAGTAAGAATCGAGAAGGCAAGGAACTGGCAGAAATCGGCAGTCTGTTTGAATCGGGAGCGGTGGGGTTCACGGACGCGGAGCGTCCGATTCACAACACGGAACTGATGCGGCGGGCGTTGGAATATTGTCTCATGTTCGACGTGCCGATCTTGAATCATCCCGAAGTGCTCGATTTATCGCACGATGGCATTATGCACGAAGGGATCACATCGATGGTGCTGGGGCTGCAAGGCATGCCGGCGGACGCCGAAGACGTGATGACCGCACGCGATCTTCGCCTGACAGAGTACACCGGTGGCAGGCTCCATTTGATGAACATATCGAGTGCTGGAAGCGTCGACCTGATTCGACGCTATAAGGCCCGCGATGTCAGCGTCACGGCCGAAGTCAGTCCTGCTCACTTCACCTTGACCGACGAATTGTTGCGAACGTTCGATGCGAACTACAAGGTCAATCCCCCGTTGCGTTCACGCCATCATGTCGACGCGTGCATCGCCGGCTTGGCGGACGGAACCATTGACGTGATCGCCAGTTGCCACGCACCACGTGCATCGGAAAAGAAGCTGCAGGAACTCGATCGTGCTCCCTTTGGAATGGTCCATTTGGAAACGACGTTGTCTCTGGTAATCAAGCATTTGATCGAGCCGGGGCATCTCGATTGGTCTGCTGCGATTGCCAAACTGACGGTCAATCCCGCGCGCGCGTTGGGGTTGAACAAAGGGACGCTCCAGGTGGGGGCCGAAGCGGATGTGACAATTATCGATCCCGAAGTCGAGTGGACGGTCGATGCGAGCGCGTTCAAGTCAAAGAGTTCGAATACGCCCTATGACGGCCAGCAACTCAAGGGCAGGGCGGTGCAAGTACTGGTGGGTGGAGAGACGCGGTATCAGTGCGAGTGAGCATCGCGCCACAAGAGCTTCGCGGCTCGTAACGCTGCTGTCACTTGTGTTGCGAAGGACCCTCAGGAAGTCGACTTCGTCTTTCAACTCCTCGTACGTGTGTGCCGCTGCATGCCCAAACGAACTCGCGATCCCGATCGATCTAGCGCCTCCGAACATCCATCCATTACACCGTCGCTCCGGGCACGCAGTGCGAAGTGTGAGCCCGGTTTCCATTGGGAAGCTCGATCGTCGGTTCACACTGACCAATTTGGCTTTCTCGGTCTTCGCATCGAGGCTGTTACTCAAGCTCCAGCTGAGATAACGTTTCCAGCTTTCCAGGCGGTCGGTGTTGCTTCGTCACGCAGCACTTCGCGGTACAACGTGTCGCGTTCGATCGGATCACGGCCAGCGTCCGTGATCAGCCGGCGGATCGCGTCGATCGACAGGACTTCCGGCGTCGTGGCGCCGGCATCGTGATAGATGAGTTCATGTCGCACCGTGCCATCGAGGTCGTCGGCACCGTAGGCCAGGGCGGCCTGTGCGGTCCCGATGCCCAGCATGATCCAATACGCTTTCATGTGGGGAATGTTGTCGAGCATCAGGCGGGCAACGGCCATCACACGCAAGTCGGTTAGCGCTGACGGTTTCGTGATGTGACTCAACCCCGTGTTTTCGGGGTGGAACGCCAGCGGCACAAACGTCTGAAACCCACCGGTTTCGTCCTGAAGTTCACGCAGTCGCATCAAATGGTCGATGCGATGATAGTTGTTATCAATATGGCCGTACAGCATCGTGCAGTTGGTGCTCAAGCCCATTTGGTGCGCGGTGCGATGGATCTCCAGCCATTTGTTGGCATCCGACTTGTGCTCGCAAATCCGGTCACGCACATCGGGATGAAAGATCTCGGCGCCGCCCCCGGGCATGCTCCCCAACCCCGCCTCGACCAGATCTTCGAGCACCGCGCGCACGGACTTCTTGGCAAGGTGTTCAAACCAGTTGATTTCGACCGACGTCCACGCTTTCAGGTGCAATTGGGGATGGGCCTGGTGCAGGATTCGCACAATGTTCACATACCAATCGTAGTCCTTCTGATGATGTAATCCGCCGACAATGTGCAGCTCGGTACAGCCGCTTTCAACCGCTTCCTGGCCACGATCGAGGATCTGCTGGTCGCTCATCAGGTACCCTTTCGGGTCGCGCAGGTCAGCTCGAAATGCACAAAATGTGCAACGGTAGATGCAGACATTGGTCGGATTCAAGTGGGTATTGATGTTGTAATAAGCCCGGTTCCCATTGATCCGCTCGCGCACGCAATTCGCCAACTCACCGACTTCATGAAGCGGCACGTCATCTTGCATCAGGAACAGCCCGTCGTCGAACGACAGTCGCTCGCCTGCCTCCACGCGTGCACGGATACTCTCGAGTGTTGGATTTGATGAGTTGTCTGCGAGCATTTTTCTGCGATTCCCCACACGCGGCGTTTGACTAAATCAGGGACCCCTACGGGCTTGCCCCGTAGGTGAACGAGTCTTGCCAGCTAAGACGTCGATACCAATAACTCCCCCCTCTCCCCCACCGCCGAAGGCGGTGGGGGAGAGGGGGGGAAGGCGTCGTTTCTAGCCCAATTAACTTCTTCACCCACCGCACAAGGCGGTGGGGGTCGATCGCTCCATAGCCAACCCCACCTCAATGCACGGCTCAATGCACGGCCAACTTTATTCGGCTAAACTGTTACACGTTCTAAACCGTGAAGTCTAAGTGGCTCTTAACAGGCTGTCTACGCCCGCGCGGCCCCTGGCTGTCGAAACGGCTGAGGCATGTCGAAACGGTTGGGCTGCGCTCTGCGCGCTACTTGGCCTTCAGAGCCGCTTTGGCGAGTTCACGCACTTGCGAGTCGGGGTCCTTCAGGCGTGCCGTGAGCGCTGGCACTGCAGTGGCAGCGAGAACGCCGAGTTTGCCAATGGCAAGTGTTGCATGGCGGCGTGTGACGACGTTGGGCGAGTCAAGCGCCTTGACCAGTACTGGCAATGCCGGCTTGCCAATCGCCACCAGCGAGTCCACTGCTTGCAGCCGTACCGCTTTGTCCTCGTCGTGCAACGCGTCGATCAGGCAAGCAAGTGACCGGTCGGTCGTTGTGACACGAGCGAGCCACTTGGCGGCCAGGCGACGCTGGTCGGCGGTCGAGTCATCTTTTAGCTGCTCCTGGAAGAACTGTTCCGCTTCTTGTCGCGGTGCGACTTGGTAGATGGTGAAGAAGCACGCTCGGCGGACGCTGGTTGATGGATCCTTGCGCGCTAACTCGATCAGTTCCGCCGTCGCCGAAGAACCTTGCTGTCCCAACTTGCCAATGGCGCGGATCGCCCGACTTCGATAGGCTTCGGCTTCGGTCGTGTTCCGGGCGAATGTGATCAGCGCCGGGAGTGCTTGCGCAAGTTGCGCGGGTGCCGTCTTCTCGATGGCTTGCAGTGCTGCGTGTCGCAACGTCGTGTCTTGGTCTGCCAACGCCTTGGTCAGGGCCGGCAGGCTGTCGGCATCGCGAGGACTGACGCGTCCAATGAGGTAGACAGCAGCGCCACGCCGCTGCTGTTGGTTGCCTTCGCGCAGGCCTCGTACGATGGCTGGCATGCCAGCTTCTCCCAGTGCGTCCAACGCTTCGCTTGCCGCACGCCGTTCCATCGTCGCCTCACTGCCCATCTGGTCGAGCAGTGTGAGCACGCTTGCGTAAGCCTCTGGATCTGCTGCCATGCCCGCCAGGGATGGTTTGGAAGCGGCTAGTTTGGAAGCGGGTTTCACCGCCGCGGTCTTAGGCTCGTCTTGCGCGGCGCCATCGGTCTCGGACGGTTTGGCAGCCGCGGTGTCAGGTGTCCTCGTCACGGACTTGGTGGCATCCTGGACGCCGTCCACTTGCTTGGCCGGCGGCGAGTCCGATTGCGAATCCTGCTGCTCGGCAGAGGGGCCAGGCTGTTGAGAACAGCCGGCGGCCATAATCGAAGCAATCGCCAGGAAGCTTAGAATCCTCATCATCACTCTGCGTCCTTCCCTTCAAATCTCTGGAACACAAGAAAGTGCACGGCACTCAGGAAAGAGTACGCCACACACTGCCCTGCAGGCAAGGATGTTCTGCTGCGGATTGCCCGGAATTCTGAGCCGGCAGTGAGCAACTCGCTCAGAAATAGAGGTCGATCGTGACGATGGCGAACAGCCCGAAACTGACCCAAGCATTGACGTTGAAGAATGCGGCGTTGACGCGGGATAGGTCGTTGGGGCGTACTAGTGTGTGTTCGTAGAGTAGCAGTAACGCGATCAAGCTGATGCCGGCCCAGTAGATCCATCCCAGCGGCATCGGTGGACCTCCGACTACTCCGACCCAGGGCAAGCAGCACAAGGCGAACAGCATCGCCAGATGGCAGACACCAGAGAGTCGCAATGCTCCGGCAATGCCTAACCACGCGGGTATGCTGTAGAGCCGCACGGAGGCGTCGAAGTCGGCATCCTGACAGGCATAGATGATGTCGAACCCAGCCACCCACAGCAGCACGACCAGCCCGAGGATCACGGCCGGTAGCATGTCGGCCGGTGATGCCATGACGGCGTCGCCGCGCGCCGCGATCCACGCCGATATGGGGGCCAGCATCAGCGCCACGCCTAGCCAGAAATGGCTTAGGGATGTGAATCGTTTTGCATAGCTGTAGCCAAACAAGACGCCGAGCACCGGGACCGAAAGAACCAGCGGCAAGATATTGGGGAGAAACAAGAGTGTCGCTGCAACGAAACCGGCGGACATGGCGACGGCAAAAAGAACGACATCGCCAACACGCAGCGTGCCAGCTGGCAAATGCCGCTGCGCCGTGCGTGGGTTCTGCGCATCAATGTCCCGATCGACCAATCGATTGAACGCCATGGCCGCGCTGCGCGCACAGACCATGCAGACCAGGATCGCAAGAAGATCGCGCCAACGAAACGCAATCGTCACGCCATCGGCGGTTGGCAATCGCCACGCCATCACCGCCGCGAGCAACGCAAATGGCAGCGCAAAGACCGTGTGACTGAAGCGTATCATCTCCAGAATAAGACGCACTTGTGACCACATCTCGTCGTTGTCTCCCGCGTTTGCCAGAGTCCAGAGTCCAGAGTCCAGAGTCCAGAGTCCAGAGTCCAGAGTCCAGAGTCCAGAGTCCAGAGTCCAGAGTCCAGAGTCCAGAGTCCAGAGT
>JAJRVM010000217.1 GCA_024277285.1 Planctomycetota bacterium | reverse complement strand
GCCGCAGTGTCAATGAGCCGCAGTGTCAACTGAGGTGTTGCACAGCGTTTTCGCGGCGGTTACACGCTGGCTCAAAGATAGTGCTATTGCGTAATTGAAGACGTTAGAAACAACGGGTCAGGAGATTCTTGCGGTGCTCAAATGGCGACTCTTATCAGCGGCGGTGATCATCTCCGGTCTTCTTGGCTTGTTGCATCTTGATTTTCACCACCCGGTGCTGGGCGTTGCCGGGATCTGGCTCCTGCCACTCGCTCTCGTCGTGTCGGTGATGATGGTCTACGAGTTGTTGGACATGTGGAGCGAGCGGGTGGATTTGCCGAGTCGGTGGCCCGTCTATGTGGGAGCACCACTGACCGTTCTGGCGGCGAGCGTACCGATGTTGTGGCCGCTGGGCGGTTTGGAGTACCCACCCGACTGTCCGGTGGGCGTACTTGGTTGGCCGCTGCTGGCGATGGTACTGGGAGTGGGGTTGGCGTTTGTTGGCGAGATGATGCGCTACACTCAACCGGGCCGCTCGACCGGCAGCATCGCACTTTCCGTTCTAGCCATTGCCTATGCCGGTTTGCTCGTCAGTTTTCTGGTCAACTTGCGCTTGCTCAATGGACCGCAATGGGGCATGGCGTCCTTGTTGAGTCTGGTGATTGTCGTGAAACTGGCTGATACGGGGGCCTTTTTTGTCGGACGCCAGTTCGGTAAACACAAGATGGCTCCGGTGTTGAGTCCTGGCAAGACGGTGGAAGGCGCCGTGGGCGCTTTGCTTGCCGCTGGGCTAGGAGCGTGGTTTTGCTATGCGGTGGTGGTGCCCGCCCTCGTTGGTGGCGATGCCTCGCGCGGGCCGCTGTGGGGATGGCTGCTGTTCGGAGTGATTGTGGCGGCGACCGGCATGGTCGGTGACTTGGCTGAATCGTTGCTCAAACGGGATTCGGAACGCAAAGATTCAAGCCGTTGGTTACCGGGATTGGGGGGCGTCTTAGATATTCTCGATTCGATTGTGTTCGCAGCGGCTCCGGCCTATTTCTGTTTCGCCGTCGGTCTAGTCGGACCAGGCGGATAAGCTCGGTCGGCGAAAACGATCTGTCTCGCGCGCTTGCCTGTTACTTACCAGCGACGAAACCTTGGCCCGTTGAGAAAGTGGTATTGCCCTGGCGAAAACGTCTTTTCAGCAACGTTTCTCCCTGTCAATTGGCGGTCCCCTATCTGAAGGTGCTGATGGCGAGGCGGTTATGCGATACCGATTGTTGTCTCGCGAACGACCCTGATGGGTGGTATTACATCCTTCCAGTAGATGCTGTATATCCGTTCTAAACTGCACATTTTCTCGCATATGGGGGTCAAGCGTGGGACCATCTGGTAATTGCTTGGTGCGATTCGCTATAGTTGAGTAGTCATTTCGTCAACGCAAGAACATTGGTGGCAGGCTGAAGAGTCGCCAGCTATTGGATGAGTGAAGCAACGTTATCGGTTGCAGAGCCCCGTTTGGTACTCTCTTTGTTTGGGGCACGCGATCAGCATCTCCGCGCGATTCGCAGCGTCCTTGGCGTTTCGATAACGCACCGTGACGGCGAAATCCACGTCAGTGGCGAGGATCGTGCGGTGGCGCAGGCAACTCATGCGTTTGAGGAGCTCAAGCATTTGGTCGAGCGCCAGGGCTCGTTATCTGCGGAGGACGTGGATCGCGTCCTGGCTCACGTGCAGGGTGGTACTTCCAGTGGCCCGATGCCGGCGATCGACGTGACGGACGCGACGCGCCAGATTCGACCACGCACGGACGGCCAGCGGCGTTACGTCCACGCGATTCGCAAGAACGAATTGGTCTTCGCGGTGGGGCCGGCTGGCACGGGCAAGACGTACCTCGCGGTGGCGATGGCGGTGGAGGCTTTGAAGCGGCGCGACATACGGCGCATCGTCCTGGTGCGCCCGGCGGTCGAGGCGGGCGAGAGTCTTGGTTTTCTGCCGGGCGACTTGCAAGCGAAGATCAATCCCTATTTGCGGCCGTTGTTAGATGCGTTGCACGAGATGATGGATTACGAGTTGGTCAAGAGCCATATGGAGCGCGACGTCATTGAGGTGGTACCGTTGGCATACATGCGGGGCCGCACGTTGAACGATGCCTTTGTGATATTGGATGAGGCGCAGAACACCAGCGTTTCTCAGATGAAGATGTTCCTCACTCGGATGGGCGAGGGTTCAAAGCTGGTCGTTTCGGGAGACGTGACGCAGATCGACCTACCGGCGAGTTCACGGAGCGGATTGATTGATGCGGTGGAACGGTTACGGAAGATTCGCGGGGTCGTCATGGTAGAGTTGGACAAATCGGACATTGTGCGGCATCGCTTGGTGCGAGATATTGTCAAGGCGTACGAGCAGCACAAGGGGGCGCAGCACGGCAAGGGGTCGAAGCGCCATCGTTAAGTCCACATGGGTGGAGTCCCCAATCCAGGCAAGGGTATGTCGAGCAATCAAAAGATAACACGATCAGACCACGTTGCATCGATCGCGTTGCCTCCTGGGCAGGTCGCGCGCGTGTTGGGCAAACTGCAGCGGAGGGACGTGCTGATACGTATCGGGTTGTGCCTGATTGCGGCGTTGCTGATGTGGCTATTGACGGCTGGTTGGAAGCCACCGTTTGGATACCGTGCGGGTTACATACCGTTGCGCAACATCGATGCACGCGTCGACTTCAGCGTGCCCGACCCCGAGGGCACGAAGCGGTTGCGCGAACTGAAGCGGAGCGAGGTCACGTGCATTTACTGGCACGACCCGAATCCGCTACGGGAACTGCAATCGGGGCTCAAGAGCGCCCTTTTCGCGGTGTTGGGTGCGGCGGCCTATGACGATTTGGACAAGAAGACGTGGCAACCGTTCTTGTCGCTCGAAGATAAAACGCCGGAACCGGATGACAAGGCCTTTTTTGCTCGCGTCCGCGCGGCGTTGGCCGAAGACAACGATCTGACGCAATTTGCACGTGCGGTGAAACGAGCGTTTCAGCCGTTCGAGGAAAACGGTTTGCTCAAGAAGTTGGAGCATCTGCCGGAGGCGGGCAGTCAGATACAGATCAAGGTCTACACGGTTGGGGCACCGGACCAGCTGAAACAAGTCGAAGTCGCGAACGTTCGCATCGCCGAAGTGACGGATGACTTGCAAAGGCGGCTGCGGGAAGAGTTTGGTAAAGCCGGGTTTGCCGCCGAGCATGTCGATGATCTCGCCGCGCTGGCGTTCCATTGGTGCGTCAATCAAGGGTTGCCGACGACGTTGCGATTGGATCTTGCCGCGACGAACCTCGAGTATGATCGCGAAGTCGTCAAGGAGATTGCGTTGACGCCCTATGCTGCGGGAAATCCGCTGGTATTTGGTGGCACGTCGATTGATGCGGAAAAGCTTGCCGTGCTGGAAGCCGAATACCGCGTACTCACAAGGAAAATGTCGGCGCTGGACAAGCTGGGCTACAGCTGTGCGAGCTGGGGCATGTACACGGCACTGTACGTTCTTTGTGGCGTTTTCATCTTCTTTCATCGACCGCACATCATCGCCGACCTCCGCCGACTGACGACCTTGTTAGGAGCTTTGGTCGTGACGGTCGCCTTGGCGCGACTTTGTTCAGGTGAACTCTGGCAGGCGATTATCATTCCGATCGTGTTGTTCGGCATGACCATCGCCGTCGCCTATTCGCGTGAGCTTGCGTTACTCCTTTCGGCCGCAGTTTCGCTGATGTTGTGTGTTTCGCTCGGCATGGGTATTGCCGAGTTCGTCTTGATGGTCGCATCGAGTGCGACGGCGATTCTGCTATTGAATCGCGTGCGCAGCCGGACCAAGCTGATCCACGTTGGCTTGGGCGCGGCCATCGTGGCCATGGTAACCACGGTCGGTATTGGGACGTTGCTGGGCGAGCCGCTCGGGTCGTGGAGCGGTACCGATTTCCCTTCCGTCGACCATTGGCAGAATCCGGGAAACGTGTTGCTGGTCCACTTGCTGGCCGGTGCCGTCTGGCACGGATTCTGTGCTCTGTTGGCTGCATTGATCATGACCGGCTTGCTGCCGTTTATCGAACGACTGTTTGACGTGCAGACCGATATCAGTTTGCTGGAGCTGGGTGATGCGGCCCATCCGCTGTTGCAAGAGTTGGCGCGGCGCGCTCCGGGAACCTACAACCACTCGATCAATGTCGCGTCGCTGGCCGAGTCGGCGGCCGAGTCGATTGGGGCCAATGGTCTGTTGGTGCGAGTGGGAGCGTACTTTCACGATATCGGCAAGATGTTCAAGCCAGGATACTTCATTGAGAATCAGGGGCGTGATGCGAATCGTCACGAGTCGTTGCTGCCGGCCATGAGCACGTTGGTTATTATCGCGCATGTCAAAGATGGTGCCGACCTGGCACGGCAGAATCGCCTGCCGCAACGAATCATCGATTTTATTGAACAGCATCACGGCACAACGCTGGTAGAGTACTTCTATCGCCAAGCCGCCATGCAGTCGGAAAGCGATCCTGACAAGGAAGAGGTCGAGGAAGCTAACTATCGGTACCCGGGGCCTCGCCCGCAATCGAGGGAGGCGGGTGTGCTGATGCTGGCCGATGCCGTGGAGAGTGCCAGCCGGACGCTGGTCGACCCGACCCCGGCACGTATCGAGAGCCTGGTCGAAGACATCGCGATGAAGAAGCTTCTGGACGGCCAGTTTGACGATTGTGAGATCACGCTGGCGGAATTGAGCTGTATTGAAGACAGTCTGGTCAAGTCGTTGACGGCTGTATATCATGCTCGCGTCAAGTATCCGAACCAACAGACCGCATGACGTCGTCAACCAACTTGCTCGACATGATCGACATCGAAATCACCAACCAACAGACGCTCCTGGCGGTCTCCACTCGACAATTCGAGCAGGTGGCCCGGTCGATTCTCGAAGATCATGGTCCTGATGCCGCACAGATTAGCATCGCCGTGGTGGATGACCCGACGATTCACGCGTTGAACCGGTAGTTCCTGCGTCACGACTACCCCACCGATGTGCTCAGTTTCGCACTTGAACAGGATGCGGATCACTTGGATGGGGAGGTGATTGTCAGCGCGGAGACGGCACTTGCTCAAGCTGCGGAATATGGAGTCGAGCCGGAATCGGAGTTGCTGCTGTATGTGATCCACGGTGTACTGCACTTGGTTGGATTTGACGACAAGGAGTCTGCAGCGAGAGACGCGATGCGCGCTGCCGAGCAGCGCTATTGGAAACAATGACTCTCAGAACGTGTTTTAGCATTCGCGGAGGAGCGGCTCAGAGCCGAAGATCACTTGGTTCTGCTCCACAAGCGAGGTTGAAATCGAACCGATTGTGCGTTGGGAACCATTTTCAAAGCACGTTCTCAGGTGGAGGTGATTTGGCGTGAGCGACGTGGTGCCGGGAGGTGAGTCGACGTGATGTCTGATCTCTTGCTCTGGATTGCGTTTTTGGGCGTGCTGATCACGCTTCTAGCGGCGACCGGCACCAAAGTCCTTTACGAGTTTTCGCGGCACGACATGGAGCTCTATTGCCGCCGCCGCAATCGCCGCGAGCTGTTCGACGATATTCTTGATCGCCACGAGGGGTTCGCGGTCGCGGCCGAGACCTTGCAGGTCGCGGGCAGTGTAGTCGTTGTGTTGTGCGTCGGCCAGTGGTTTTTTCCCAGCGGCGCGGCGATTCTGGCGGACGGGAAGCATTTGGCGGTCGTCGCTGGTGCGTCAGCCGTCATTCTACTGGTCTGCACAATTTGGATCCCATGGGCGGTCGTGCATGTCTGGTCCGCACCGTTTCTGTTCCATACCTGGCGGCTTTGGGCGGTCGTTGCCTGGATCATGTGGCCATTGACGTTGGGCGTGAAGATGATCGACGCACTAATGCACCGACTGGCGGGGCAGCAGGAAACCCATGAGGATGAAGAAGAGGCGTTCGAGGACGAGATCCGCACGATTGTGACCGCCGGTTTGCGCGATGGGTTGTTAGAAGCCGATGCGCGCGAGATGATTGAAGGCGTGATCGAGTTGGGGGATGTCGAAGTGGCCGAGATCATGACTCCACGCAGCGAAGTCGATGCATTGAATGTCGAGTCAAGTTGGTCGGAGATGCTGAAAAACGTTGCCGCGAGCGGACGCACGCGACTGCCGGTCTACGAGGAGACGCTCGATCAGGTGATTGGGGTTCTGTTCGTCAAGGACTTGTTGGCCGAATTGTCCAAGGACCTGGAGATACCTCGACGAAACGTCCGTGAGCTATTGCGCAAGCCGTGGTTCGTCCCCGATTCGAAAGCGGTTGACGATCTGCTGCGCGAGTTTCGTCGCACTCGAAATCACATGGCTATCGTGGTTGACGAATACCGCGCCGTGGCCGGCGTCGTGACGATCGAAGATGCCTTGGAGGAGATTGTCGGCGAGATCGCGGATGAAGCCGACACCGAGGAAGAAGTCGAATTGGTGCGCACCGATGACAGGACGCTGGAAGTGGATGGGCGAGTCCACATTGACGAGCTGAACGAACAGCATGGGCTCATGCTGTCGGACCCCGAGGAATTTGAAACAGTGGCCGGTTTTGTGGTCAATGCGCTTGGCCGAATCCCCAAAGTTGGGGAAGTAATATACCAGGATGGGGTGCGGTTTACCGTTCTCAAAGCCACACCGCGGCGCGTCGAGCGGATTCGCATGGAGATTCTGGAAGAAATGGAATCGGAGTAAAGCGTGCATGGCAAGTGAGAAATCAACCGCGATTGTCATTCGCGTGGTGGAGTTCAGCGAGACAAGTTGCGTCGTGACGTTGTTTACTCGCGAGTTTGGCAAGATAGGGGCGTTGGCGAAAGGGGCGAGACGTCCGAAGAGTTCATTTGAGTCTGCTCTTGACCTGCTGGCCGTTTGTCGCATAGTGTTCCTGCACAAATCGTCTGAATCGCTTGATTTATTGACGGAAGCCAAGTTGGAACGCCGTTTCCGTGCGGCCTCGCGTGAGTTGTCGCGACTTTACGCCGGGTACTATGTTGCCGAGTTGCTACGCGACTTGACACATGAAGGAGAGCCACTGCCGGAGCTGTACGATGCGGCTGACGCCGCCTTGTTGGATTTGGAAGGTGATCTGGACGTGGCCCGTATTGTGCTTCGGTTTGAACTGCGTGCACTGCAGATACTCGGCCATTTGCCGGCCTTGCATGGATGTGCGGCGTGTGGCCAGGAACTGGATATTTCGGGACGCGTCTTGTTTGGGCAGTTAGCTGGTGGCCTGCTCTGCAAGCCTTGTCGCGCCGGTCAACGGCAGGTGGTGAGCGTCACAGCGGATGCGATTCGAGCGTTGCAGCAGTTTGCCGCGGCCGATTCGAACGAATGGCGACAGATGCCGGTCGATGTGCGTACTCGCGGTGAGATACGTGGCGTCATCGGGAAGTATATGTGTAATTTATTGGATCACCGGCCTCGGATGCACGGCTATCTTGGTTCGTTATCCTGAGGATCGGTTCGACAATCATTGCGGACAAGGACGTCCCATATGCGAAGGCTGATTCGAGAGCTCGTGGTGTTTCTAGTACTTGCCAACGGCATGGTGCTGGCGGGGTGTGCCACGTTCAACGACCGTGGCTCGACCGAGTCCGTTTCGTCGCTGACCAATTCGACGAGTGAGGATTCGCGCGAAGTGGCACTCGCTTCGTATGACGAGTCGCTTGGCGAGCAGAAATCGGATGCGCCGTTACAACTTGCTGATTTCTCACCCTCTAAATTCGGCACGACCGTCAAGAGAATATCAGGGCAGGGTCCTGATCGCGAGCTTGCGCGCCAGCTTTATGACGAGGCGGAGTCGTTGTACCAAGAAGCGGTGGCTGCCCGTTCGGCGCAGCAAGGTGACGAGTCGCACGCGATGTTTCTCAAGGCGAGCGGCAAATATCTTAGCGCTGCGGAACGTTGGCCCGACTCTGCACTCGAAGAAGATGCGTTGTTTCGCGCCGGAGAGAGTCAGTTTTTCGCGGACCGGTATGTAGAAGCGAACGAGCATTTTGAGGCGTTGCTGAAAAAGTATCCCAATTCGCGTTACCTCGACCTGGTCGGCGCGCGCCGGTTTGTCATCGCCCAGTATTGGCTCAAGTTGGAAGCGGAGGGGAGTTCGGTCGTTCTTGGATTGAATTTGACCGACAAACAACGCCCCTGGTCAGATAGCTTTGGACATGCGATTCGCATTTACGATCGAATGCGACTTGACGACCCCACCGGTAAGCTGGCAGACGACGCTACCATCGCTGCGGGAAACGCGTTGTTTGCGAAAGGGGACTACGAAGGAGCCGACCAGTATTACTCGGACTTGCGCACCAACTTCCCCAGCAGCGAACATCAGTTTATGGCTCACTATCTGGGGATCCAAGCGAAGTTGCGTGGCTATCGAGGGCCTGAGTTTGCCGGTGGCGTATTGGATGAGGCTGAGAAACTGGTGAAGCAGGTGCGGCGTCAGTTTCCCAAAGAGGCTGGGGAACATCGCGAGGAACTGGAAAAGGCATATCGCAAAGTCCGCTATCACAAGGCGGAACGCGAATGGACCATGGCGGAGTATTACAACAAGCGGCACGAGTATGGTGCGGCGCGATTCTATTGTGAGTTGATTTTGTCGGACTTCGACGACACACCGTTTGCCGATAAGGCGCGTGTGCAAGTGCCGGAAATCGCGGATAAACCTCGGACGCCGCCACAACGGCTCTCCTGGTTAGTCGAATTGTTTCCGGACGGAAGGTCGGCCGAGCCACGGATGGCGGCCGCTCCGGAGAGTACGACCGATACGGTCACCGATACGAAGCGACGATGACGGTTGTGCACCGCAGTCGATTCGTCTGCCGCTGTCGTTGCTCGCAAGCTTCGGTTGCGGTTACGCAACCGGCTGACGGACGCTCGAAGTGTGGCAATGATGAACACGTTTCGTTTGAGGCAGTAGCACGGCACGTCGTGGCAGGCAACCTGACGAGAATTTGAAAGTGGTCGAGCATGGAAGCGTTGCAGAGCAATCGTAGTAATACGGCTCCCACCGTGCAAATGGCGGGAGTTGCTGTTCGTGTTGCGGCCACAACGCGGATGCTGCTTGCCGCACGATGCATGCCGGTCTTGGTCATGGCGCTGTTGGCCATGACGTTCTTGGCCAGTGGTTGTGGTGGCTACCAGTTCGGCAATCGAACGCTCTATCGTACCGATCTCAAAACGATCAATGTGCCTTTGTTCAAGTCGAGCACGTTGCGGAAGGACTTGGGCGAATGGCTGACCGAAGCGGTTGTGAAGGAGATTGAGTTGCGCACGCCCTACAAGGTCGTCAGTAGCCCGTTGGCGGACAGCGTGTTGACCGGTAATATCTTGTGGGGCGACCAGAAACGCGTGTTGTCGGAAAATGTCAATGATGAACCACGCAACCTGCTTTACCAAGCTGCCGTGCATGTAACCTGGATCGATAACTCGGGCAGGATCCTGGTGCAGAGCATCGTGAGTTTGGGATCTGACTTCGTGCCCGAATCGGGACAGTCGATTGCGACTGCCGAGCAGACGGCCATTCAGAAACTGGCGCAACAAATCGTATCGCAAATGGAAACTCAAAACTGGTAACGACCCGTCTGTGCTACTGCCACTTGCTCTGTTTCGCCAGAATCGCGAAGATGTCTGCGAGATAAGCCCCGATAGGGGCGCGCTAGAACAACTTACCCATGGAGCAAGGTCGCCGCGAATGCGGCGGACCGCGCGGAACCTTAGGAAAGGCACACCACCGGAGGCCCTTCAGGCCGCAGGGGTGTTTTGGGCGGGCTCACCTAGGCTTCGTCTCAAAACTCGTATTTACCACCTTGCGTTTCGCGTAATCTGCTGAAAATAGCATGGTTTTGCCGCGCGAAAAGACGTTTTGAGACAAAGCCTAGTACTATTGCGATTCAAACCGCCTCTCTTTCTGCATCATAATCAGGCATGACGAGTGAACACGCTCTGGAAACTGCGCCTTGCTGGCAATTGCGCAGCCGGTGGCTCGAACGGTCGCGAACCCCGTTGTTGATGGGGATTGTGAATGTCACTCCCGACAGTTTTTCGGACGGAGGGCGGTTTTTGGCCACCGATCGCGCCGTGCGTCATGCACTAGATCTGGTCGCTGCCGGGGCCGATATTTTGGATGTTGGTGGCGAGAGTACTCGGCCATATGCCAGTCCCGTGACAGCACAGGAAGAGCTGCGTCGAGTGGTACCGGTGGTACGCGAGATTTGCCGCCAAACGACCGTCCCGGTTTCCATCGACACCTCGAAAGCTGTGGTGGCTCGTGCCGCGCTGGAACACGGCGCCGAGATCATCAATGATGTAACCGGTCTTGAGGGTGACCCCGAAATGTTGTCGCTGGCCGCTGGGGCGTCGGTGGGAGTCTGTGCAATGCACATGCAGGGCTCTCCCGCGACGATGCAGGACCAGCCCAGCTATCGAGACGTGGTCGAGGAGATCCGGGCCTACCTTGTCAAACGTCGCGACGTGTTGTTACAAGCAGGAATCGAATTGCCACGCATCTGTCTCGATCCGGGCATCGGATTTGGCAAGACGCACGAGCACAATATCGAACTGCTCGCACACTGCGACCGGTTCACCGATCTGGGGTGCCCGCTGCTGGTCGGTCACTCGCGCAAAGGCTTCATCGCTCACTTCTTGAAGAACGTGGCCTTGAAGAACCCAACCTCTAAGAACCTCGTTCAAGAGGCCTCAATCGAAACCGACCCGGTTGCGCGCATCCCCGCTGACAATCTTGCCGAGTTGGGGGAGCACGATCGAAAGTCTCGCATTGCGGGGCCGCCAAGAGGTTCGGAGCAACCGGTCGATCGTTTATCCGGAACGATTGGCGTCGCGCTATCGCTTGCCATGCAGGGGGTCGACATCCTTCGGGTCCACGACCTGCTGCCGCTGCGGCAGGCGCTGAGTTTGTTTGCGCTGACGGGCGGGCTGGAACGCCGAACGCCATTGACTTGAGGGGGGGATTTCAGGATACTCCGCTTGGTCCGATCTACCGATGCGCTCGGGGTGTGAGCGTGAACTGTTGTGACCGATTTTGATAGCCCGTTTGGAAAGCTGACCGATACGATGAACGAACCAACCGATCTTCAGGCCTATTGCACGGACGTTGCTCGCCGTGGGGCGGTGGCGGCGAGTTCGCTTGTCTTGCTGAGCGGTGAGGTCAAGAACCAGTGGCTATTGCAATCTGCCGCCGCGCTCTGCGAAGGGACCGACAAGATACTCGCCGCGAATGCCCAGGACATTGACGCGGCGCCTAAGTACGGGCTGACCGATGCACAGGTGGACCGCCTGGTGTTGACGCCGGACCGCATCCAAGGGATTGCGGCCGGATTGACGGAGATCGCGGCATTCCCCGATCCACTTGGCGAAACGATCGAATCGCGAATTCGTCCCAACGGGTTGGAAATTGCCAAAGTGCGGGTGCCGTTGGGCGTAGTTTTTTTCATCTACGAGTCGCGTCCCAACGTGACGGCTGACGCCGCCGCGATCTGTATTAAGAGCGGCAACGCGGTGATATTGCGTGGTGGCAAGGAAGCGGCGCACAGCAGCCGCGCGATGGTCGACATATTGCGTGGTGTTGCTGGCGAGTTGGGTGTGCCAGCCGATGCGATTCAGTTGGTAGCGACACTCGATCGCTCCGCCGTGGGGCACTTTCTGCGTTTGCCCGAGTTTATCGATGTGGCGATTCCACGCGGCGGGGAAGGGTTGATTCGACGCGTGGCCGAGGAAGCGCGGATGCCGGTCATCAAGCATTTTGATGGCAACTGTCACGTCTTCGTTGAACAATCGGCGGACGTGGAAATGGCCGTTTCGATCACGATTAATTCAAAATGTCAAAGGATGGGGGTTTGCAACGCTTGTGAATCACTGCTGGTTCATGAGGGGATTGCCGAGCGTTTCCTGCCTCGCGTGGCCGACGCGTTGCAAGCATGTGATGTGGAGATCCGTGGGGACGCTGCGACGCGCAAGCTGATCGCTTCCGCCGTGACGGCGACGGAGGAGGACTACCGAGCGGAGTATCTCGGCCCCACGATTTCGGTCAAAGTCGTGGACGGCGTTGCGGCCGCGATCGAACATATTAATCGATACGGATCGCATCATACCGATGCGATTGTGACGCGCGACCTGTCGGCCGCCCGATTGTTTGCTTCTGCAGTGGACAGTTCGGCGGTCATGATCAACACAAGCACCCGATTCAACGATGGTGGTCAATTCGGTTTGGGAGCGGAAATTGGAATCAGCACCGACAAGTTTCATGCGCGTGGGCCGTGTGGCTTGAAAGAGCTAACCAGTTATAAGTACGTTGTGTATGGCGATGGCCAAATCAGGCATTGAAGTTGCGATGCCACCAACGTGTGGCGTGCGCAGCGCGGATGCTGGACGCGGTACTGCTAGCCTCTGCACGTGTTTTGGATCTCGCGGAGGAGCGGCTCGGAGCCGAAGATCGCTTGGTGCTGCTCCACAATAGAGGTAGAAAACGAACCGATTTTGCGGTGGGAACCAATTTCAAAACACGGTCTCAGGCAATGGGTCGACGGAGTGACGAATGACCGACGAAGTACTCAGCCAAGCCGAAGTCGAGAGTCTGCTGAACGAGATGGAGACGAAGACGCCAGCAGCACCGGCACGTGCTACACAACCGTTGTCGGGGCGCGCGAAACGCCCGCGTGAGAAGATCACCCCTTACGATTTCAAGCGGCCAGAACGTGTCGGCAAGGAACAGATGCGAGCTCTGCAATCTTTGCACGAAGGGTTCGGGCGCAATTACGGTGCCGCATTGTCGGGCTTGTTACGCAGCATCGTCGAAGTCAAGCTGACCAGTGTGGATCAGTTGACGTACAGTGAATTCGTGTTCAGCTTGGAAAATCCCACCTGCTTCAATTTATTGACCGCCACGCCTTTAGAAGGCAACTTGATCCTCGATATCAATCCGTCGATTCTCTATCCGATCATCAACCGTCTGCTCGGTGGTGGTAAGGAGACCGGAGCGCTGGCGCGGCGCGCGCTAACCGAAATCGAGTTGCGGTTGGTAGGACGTATTACCGACCTCTTCTTGAACGACCTGAAGCGCGCGTGGGACAATATCGTGCCTCTGGATTTTGAAGTAGAACGCGTCGAAAGCAATCCACAGCTCGTGCAGATTGTCCCTCCCAACGAGGTTGTCGTTCTGATCAGCTTCGAGCTGACACTCGGGGATGTGCGTGGCATGATGAACTTGTGTATTCCGTTCAATGCGATCGAACGGATCGGCAATAAGCTGACGACGAACAATTGGGTCAGCTACGCACGCGCGGGGGCCACGGACGAGTCGATCGAAAAAGTGAGCCGGAGGTTGGATCAGTCGTTGGTCGAATTGGTCGCGACGTTGGCGAACACGCGGATTTCTACGGCCGACTTGTTATCGCTGCGTGTTGGGGATATTGTCACCACCGAAAAAGACGTGCACAGTCCAATTGATGTCGCAGTGGAAGGTATTGCCAAGTTCAATGCCAGTCCAGGTGCGATCAAAGGCCAAAAAGCGGTGCAAATCAACCGTCCGCTGGACGACACGCCCTGACGCAGTGTGGCACGGCACTCCGTGCCGTGAGCAAGATTGTCGTGAGCCTTTGCTGTCGTGAAACAGCGGTCAATCACGTTCCATTTCCAACACGCTTGATCGTCGGCCTCCCGTTGCGCGTTGCCGACGGCGTCTCAACACGACCGGCCACCACCAGCAACCGCCTGAGAGATGGCCGACTTGTCGGGCAGCGGCGGCAGTGGTTCTTCGAGCACCCCACGTGCGGAACGCCAGATAATCAAACCTTCGACAACGATCCACATCTGCACGCTCAGAACGACCGCGCCGATTCCCAGCAGCAAGTAATTTCCTTTGGCCCACCAGCCGAAGTCGGGGTGAAACATCTGGTACGAGAGTCCCCAGATCGGCAGAATCAGCATGACAATCGTAGGGCCGATAACGAACCAGATCGGTTTATTGCGCCGCCAGAGATAAAACAACGTGACCAGAAACGCCAAACCGGCGAGCATCTGGTTGGTCGCTCCGAAGAGAGGCCACAGAATCAACCCCCCCGTACCGATGGCACCGCCCGCTTTTGCCGGGACCATCGCTAACATGCCACCTAAGGTCACGGCCAAGGCGGTGGCTACATACTTATTGGTCAGAGGTCGGATGCGCAGCGTGCTTGCCAACTCCTGGATCACGTAACGCTGCAAACGCGTTGCCGTGTCGAGTGTCGTGGCGGCGAAGCTGGCAACGAGCACGGCGATCAACGCGATACCCAGCTTGAGCGGCAGGCCGATCGCGGAGAGGAAGTTGGCCCCCCCTTCGATGAACGCGCCCACTTTGTCGCGCAGCTTGAATTCATCCCACCGCATGCCGGTCTTGTAGTGCTGGCGCCAGGCGGCGTATTCCACTCCTGGCTCGGCCTCAACCGCCACGTACTTGCTCTGCGCGTCTTTTTCAAACTTCCCCATTCCGACACCCGCGCAGCAGGCGAGAATAACGATGACGGCCAGAGCGCCTTCGAGTAGCATGGCACCGTAGCCAACGTACTGTGCGTCCGTCTCTTTGGATACCTGCTTGCTGCTCGTGCCACTGCTGACTAAACAGTGGAACCCACTTACCGCGCCGCAGGCGATCGTAATGAACAGAAACGGTAGTATCGGCAATGCGCCGATCGGCAACGACTCTTTCGGGGCAATGGCCGGGGCACTGGCCACCATGTCGGCTTGGCCCGAGATTGCCGCGACGAAAATTCCGACGACTAATAACAACAGCGCAACCAAAAGTTGGTGGCTGTTAATAAAGTCACGCGGTTGCAGGAGCACCCAGACGGGCAGCACGGATGCCACAAAACAATAGGTCATCAGGACGACGGTCCAGATCACGATCGCCTTGTCGGGGGGGAGTGAAATGGGCAGCCAATAGGCCCCAATCACGACCGCCAGGTAGAGGACGGAGATGCCGAGGAGCGATGGGTACAGCAACGACCCACCCCAGCGGTTCACCCAAAACCCGACCAGGACGGCCAGCGGCATGGCGATCCAGACTGACAAGACACTCTCGGGGTAGCTTTGGAAAATCAGCGCGATGACAAGGCCGAAGATGGCGAGCACGACCGTGAGCGAGAAGAACAGGATTAGCAGGAACAGTACACGCGCTCGCGGCGCAATAATCCGGCCGGCAATTTCCCCGACCGTTTGCCCGCGATTGCGCAACGATATGACCAGCGCGCTAAAATCATGCACCGCACCGATGAAAATGCAGCCGAACAGGACCCAGATCAAGGCCGGCAGCCAGCCCCAGAAAACGGCGATCGCGGGGCCCACGATCGGTCCGGTCCCGGCGATGCTGGTGAAATGGTGGCCGAAAATGACTTCCTTCTTGGTCGGTACAAAATCGACGTCATCGCGCAACTGGTAACTCGGGACCGGCGCATTGGGATCGAGGCGAAAGATCTTGCGTGCCAGCCAACGGCCATACGTGTGGTAGGCGATGAAGAAACCCAAGAATGACGCGATTGCGATGAGCAGTGTGCTCATGGTGTCCTTTCGATAAAGCCAAGCGGTGCCTTACTTTGGTTCGCATTCCACCGTGGCGTTTACGATGGCGTTCAGAAACGCATCGAAAAACTCGACCACTGCGGTTGCACCCATGATATCGCATAGTTGGGTGTTGGAAAAAGGCCGTTGAACGTCGTGGCCAAGGTATTCCGGAGGCATCCGGCGAATTGTCGGACTGGGGCGCGCGTGGGCAAGAGGGGGATTCTGACGGAGCGACTTGCAGTGGCGGGATTCCGGCAATAATGCTGCGACGACGGCGGCGGACTGAATTCGAGGCGAAGAAGCCGCCACCTGTACGCGGTGCGGTGAAATCTGGGGCGCGTGGTTTATCCATGCGAGAGACTCTCTATAATGTGCACAACTACGCACTCTATGTGCGACGCGACGTGGGACGTACTTCACATCGATTCATCACCTTGGTCTCGTGTGGGCGGGGTTTCTCAGGCGGGGTTTCTCGCGAGAATGTCCAGCATCCGGGATGCGAGCCTGTTATCTGATACCTGAAAGGACTTTGACACGTGGCAGAAAAAGTGGTCATTATTGGCAGTGGACCGGCGGGATGGTCAGCCGCTATTTATGCATCTCGTGCGAACTTGAGCCCCTTGTTGTTTGAAGGCGCGATCACGGAGGAAAACCGAGTCAATGGCACTCTGCCGCTAGGCCAATTGTCGCTGACCACCGAGGTTGAAAATTATGCCGGGTTCCCGTCGGGGCGTCTCGATGGGTTTCTGCAGAGTGCGTTGGACGAGAAACGGTTGCTCGGTTTGCCGCCGTTGGGCGAAGAGAAGCATGCGGTAACGGGGCCGGAGTTAATGGAGTTGATGCGCCAGCAGGCGCTGAACTTCGGTACTCGGGTCATTACCGATGATATTGTCGACGTGGACTTTTCGGGCCGGCCGTACAAGGTCACGCCGCGTGATGGGGCGGTGGTCGAGGCACAGACATTGATCATTGCGACCGGTGCGCGTGCGAACTACCTTGGCTTGCCGTCGGAAGATGCGTTCAAGAATCGTGGTGTGAGTGCCTGTGCCGTGTGCGATGGTGCGCTGCCTCGTTTTCGCAACCGACCGTTGGTCGTGGTCGGTGGTGGTGACTCGGCAATCGAAGAGGCTTCGTACCTGGCCAAATATGCGTCAGTGGTTCACTTGGTTCACCGTCGTGACGAGCTACGTGCGTCTCAGATAATGCGTCAGCGGGCGTTTGATAACGCAAAAATCGATATTGTCTGGAGCAGTGTGATTGACGAGGTAATCGGCACCGATGAGGACGGAGTGACCGGCGTGCGTCTCAAGAGCACCAAAGACGGATCGCTTCGCGATTTGGAGGCGAGTGGCATGTTCCTTGCCATCGGGCATACACCCAATACGGCGTTCCTCAAGGGCAAGCTCGAGATGAACGACAAGGGGTATATCCAGTGGCAGCGTGCCTTTCGCACGAACACCAGCGTAGAAGGTGTCTTTGCGGCAGGTGACGTTGCGGACGATAACTATCGGCAGGCGATTACTTCCGCCGGCACCGGTTGCATGGCGGCGTTGGATGCTGAGCGGTTCTTAGCCGAATTGGGTGAGTGACGATTATGGACAATATGAGCGTTCTGCAGGCACGCGAGCAACAACAAGTTGGCCAACGTGTGCGCGTCAATGCCTGGGTGCGGACGCGCCGCGATTCCAAAGCGGGCTTCAGCTTTTTGGAAGTTAACGATGGCTCGTGCATGGCGAATCTGCAGGTCATTGTTGACAAGAGCATTGCTAACTACGATTCAGAAGTGAAGCGTCTGACGGCCGGCTGCAGTGTGACGGTCGAAGGCGAACTGAAGGAATCGCAAGGTAAAGGGCAGGCCACGGAGCTGCATGCCGAACAGGTTCTGGTCCATGGTTGGGCCGACCCTCAAACCTATCCGTTGCAAAAGAAACGGCATTCGTTCGAGAAACTACGCGAATGGGCCCATTTGCGGCCCCGTACTAACACTTTTGGTGCGGTGATGCGAGTGCGGAACCAGGTCTCGATGTCGATCCACTCGTTCTTTCAGGAAGAAGGGTTTCTGTATGTCCATACGCCGGTTATCACGGCCAGCGATTGTGAAGGGGCGGGCGAGTTGTTTCGCGTTACGACCCTCGATTTGGACCACTTACCGCGCAAGGACGGCAAGATCGACTTTACGTGCGATTTCTTCGACCGGCCCAGCTTCTTGACCGTCAGCGGGCAGCTTGAGGCTGAAATTTTTGCGACCGCCTTGGGGAAAGTTTACACCTTTGGGCCAACTTTCCGCGCCGAGAATTCTAACACCTCCCGACATCTTGCTGAGTTTTGGATGGTTGAGCCAGAAATGGCTTTTTGCGACCTGTTCGACAATATGGACGTTGCCGAGCGTTTTCTGAAACGCATCATTCACGATGTGTTGGAGCATTGTTTGGAAGACATGACGTTCTTCAACCTGCGCATCGACAAGACCGTGATCGAAACGTTGCAGAAAATCGCCGAAAGTGATTTCGTGCGACTCACCTATAGCGATGCGGTTGATGTATTGCAGCAGAGTGGCGTCGATTTCGAGTTTCCCGTCGCTTGGGGAACCGATCTGCAATCCGAACACGAGCGTTATTTGACCGAGAAGAAATTCGATGGCCCGGTCATCCTGTACGACTATCCCGCCTCGATCAAACCGTTCTACATGCGCGTAAACGACGACAAGCGGACCGTGCGCGCGATGGACGTGCTGGTGCCGAAGGTCGGCGAGATCATTGGAGGTAGCCAGCGCGAAGAACGGTTGGACGTGTTGACCGCGCGGATGGAGGAGCAGGGGTTGACTCCGGACGACTACTGGTGGTACCTCGACCTGCGACGGTTTGGAACCGTGCCCCATGCCGGTTTCGGTTTGGGGTTGGAACGGATCGTCCAGTTCATTACCGGAATGGCCAATATTCGCGATGTCATTCCCTTTCCGCGCACACCCGGTAACGCTGAGTTCTAAAGGTACCGTTCCCGGCCATGGCCGGGAACGACTACCCACTCACGAACGTGTACTCAGCAACGAAAAAGGCCTCGGGAGCAGCTGCTGCCGAGGCCTTTTCGATTCAATGCCTGATTCCGCTCGTTGCGCGAGCGATTACGACCCGTAAGTGTGCACGGTGATTTCGTTGCGACGTGACGACAGCACGATCTTAACGCGGTAACCGCAGCACCATGTGAACTCAGTAACCGTGCGCCCGAACAAGCCGCGGCGGCAGCTCATCTTGGGAGCGTCGGTGCAGCAACCGGGCACGCAAACGGGTACTTCCACCGGGATGCAGGTGCAGGGATCGGTGACGTTGAGCATTGCCGTGTAGGGCTGCAGGCAGTCGTCACAACAAACCCGTCGGAGTCGGCGATGCTTGTGGTACTTGATGCAATACTTCGGTGCACAGCTTGTGGTGGCGGCGAGCTCGGCGATGGAAGCGCTTTGCACCACCACGGGTTGAGGTTCGACCTGCTGGGTTTCGACCGGCTGTGCCGGCGTGTCAACGATCACTGATTGAGTGCCTGCTGGGGCTGGCTCCTGGGCATACAAGCCATTGAGCGTGGCTGTGGCCAACGCAACGACCGCCAACGCGGCGACCCATTTGGTGTTGTTTTTCATGATTCCGATCCCCCTTCTTCGCTCTTTAATTCCGGTGCTCTTGAAATCCAGTAACCGATATGCATCTCGACGCGAAACAAAGTAATGCCCGGCACGGTACCGTATCAAAAAGGCGCCGTATCAAAAGGCCGAGCTCATGTTCGTGATTCACTCATTTAATCAATGATTAAAGTCTACTTTATCTGCGTATTCCCACCAGACCCTCTGGTGTGGGGGCCGCAGTAAACTCGATTGAGTGTGTCGTGACCGTTCCGATCAGGTCGAATTTGCTGAGCAGGACCGGCAAAAAATGGGGGGGACGTCTTGGCCTGGCGTACAAAGGCCGTTTGCCACACCCCTGGATCTGACCTAGAGTTCCCATGGCGGCTTTCTATCCCTTCGTCTAGGTCGCTGTGCGGTCGCATTTCAGGCACACGAAACGACTTCAACAAGATTGCGGCTGGGATTGTGTCTTTGATATCAACATCCAACTCATCGATGGTTACCTGGCAACCGATCCAGGACACGACTGCGGAGCTCCGTGAGGGCTGTGCAGCGCTAGAAAATTCGTTAGAGCAGATCTTCTTCGAAGTGGACGAGATGCGGCAGGAGCTCGTCGACCGACTTCAAGAGGTCGAGCAGACGCGGCAGCGTCTCGATAGCCGCGAAGCGGCCATGGGACAGGAATTGGAAGAATCGGCTCAGCTCCGCGACGAACTGCGGTGTCAAGCGAGCGAATTGACTCAGGCCCAAGACGAACTGGCACGCGTCCGGGACGAGCTCGAACAGCAACGCGACGGAGCATTCGGCGATTTGGAGCGATCTCGCGACGAGTTAGCGCGCATCAAGGAGGAGCTCGAACAGCAGCTCAGCGAGGCGACGGGCGCCTTGGAGCTGGTGCGCGACGAGTTAGCGCAAGCGACGGAAGCGCTTGAGCAGCAACAGCGCGAATTGGCGGCAGCAGATGATTCGGAACTGCGTGACGAATTGGAATCGTTACGCGCGCTCTTGAAGACCAGCCAAGCCGAGCTGGAGGGCGCGTGTGAGGAACGCGACGAGCTGCGCCGCACCGTCGAGGGGGGACGTGCCGATCGTGTCCGTCTGGCCGAACTGGAGTCCGAGTTGGCTGATGCGCGACGTCAGATCGCTGCAGCCGATGTGGCGGTGGCAGCGGAAACCGACAGTGTGGCGGATGATTGTGCCGCGACCATGAATATCGAGCAAATGGCTGCGTTCGAAAAGGAACGCGAGGCCCTGGAAGCGGAACTGGAGCTGGTGCGGGGGCATGCTGCAGAGCTGAACGAGACGGTTGTGGAGCAGCAACGCGCGATGAACAGCCAGAAGACGGAATTTGGTGGCGAACTGCAGCAGCTGCGCCGGTTGGTGGAACAACAGGCGGAGTTGTTCGCCGATCGAGCGACTGACCACCCTGAAGTGCCGGTGCCGCTGAGTGAGCAAGATTCAACGCCGGCGAGTGATCCTGTGGTCAATTCGGTTATGGCACAGTTTGCGAAATTGCAGAAAGACGTGGCCCAGCGCCGTCAGCAAAGAAAGTGATGGCGGTCGTGGGGCGCGCACCCTGCGGCGGGGATTGAAACAAGCAATTCACTCTGATGGTGAGTGACCGATTTCGATGAGTGGAAGTGCAATGAAAAAAACCTTTTGGCTTGTGGGCACCTTGTTGCTCTCTGGTGGTCTCGCGGCAGCGGCTCTTCTGGGCGCTCAGATCAGCGGCCATTGGTGGGTTGCGACCATTGCAATTCCCGTGATCGTGGTCCTGCTCGCGTTCGGCATCAAGCAGGGGCGGAAACGCGTTGTTGTGGCGCAGCCGGCGCCGCCCCCGAAGGCGGAACGCCAATTGCGTCCTAAGCCGGCACGGTTGGAATCGCCCGTATACGATGTTGATGATCCCGCGTATCTCGCGCAACGCATGCTCGAACAGGGCCGTTTCTCGCTATTGTTGCGTTCGCAAATCGCGGCAAATCTGAAGACCGAACAATTGCACGCTGCGTTGCGTTGTTTGGACGAAGCGATGGGGATTGTTCCCGAGGGGGACGTACTATTGCAATCGTGGCGGGCGATCGGTGGGGGTGAAAGCGACGATGGCCAACGCGATCGCCTGGTGCATGTCGAGGCCATTTACCTGGACCGGCACCCCGTCACCAACGAGCAATTTCAGGAATTCGTCACCGACGGTGGCTACGAAAACATGTCGTTCTGGGACTCGACGATTTGGCCGGCGGTGCTCGACTTCGTTGACCAAACCGGTCATCCTGGCCCGCGCGGTTGGCAAGAGGGGCATTTTCCCGAGGGCATGGAGGACCATCCGGTCGTCGGTGTCAGTTGGTACGAAGGAGCTGCTTTCGCGCGCTGGGCGGGTAAACGCTTGCCATCGGACCCGGAATGGGTCAAAGCGGGATGCTGGCCGGTGCTGACGCAAGGCACGCGACCGATGCAGCGGCGCTATCCCTGGGGAGACACGCTCGATCGCGAATTGGCGCATCTCTGGGGCAGCGGTGTGGAAGGGACCGTCTCGGTCTACGAGTTGCCGGGTGGCGTGAGCGTGGGCGGTGTCTATCACTTGATCGGCAATGTCTGGGAGTGGACGACCAGCAACTTCGGAGTGTGGGACACGACGAGCCGGAAATTAGAAACTTCGACGCCGATGAAGAGCATCCGTGGCGGTGCGTTCGACACGTACTTCGACACTCAGGCGATGTGCCAGTTCCAGAGCGGGGATAGCCCGATTAGCCGCAAACACAACATCGGCTTTCGCTGTGCGTTGGCCATGTCCGACGTCGTTTCCGGCAGTCTCGATAATCGCGATGATGAGGCCGAGGCTTTGGTGACCAGTGACGCGGAAACAGAGGAGGAACTGGTATGAGTGGTAAAGGCGTAGTACCGATGGACTCTTACCGCCTGGCGCAGTATTCCGTCCAGGTTCCGTGCTTCATTTGCGAAGGTGGAAACAGCTTTGATACGGAAGTGTGTCGGCATTGTCAGGCCCCCATGGCGTTGGCCCATCAAGCCAATCTGCACAAAACGCCGCCACAACTCGTGGCGACGATCGGTTCGGCTGACGCCGGGAAAACCGTCTACCTCGGCATGTTGACCGATATGTTGTCGCGCGGCCATGACGATCTGCAATTGCTGGCACGCGGGGCGTTCTCAGTTTCACTACAACAATTGACCATGTCGGCATTGGCGAATTGCGAGTTTCCTGACAAGACACCCAATGAACCAGATCGTTGGAATTGGATCCATTGTCAAATTCGTTCGGCGAAGAAACGCTGCACGACCGAATTGATCATGCCCGACTTGTCGGGCGAAGCGATTTTGGAGGAAGTCGATCATCCGCACACTTACCCGGTTATTCGAGCGTTCTTGGCAAAATGTGCGGGCGTGATGATCTTGATCGATGCGGTTCGGTTGATGGAAGGGGAAAAGGATCAGGACTTCTTCACCATGAAGATCCTCAGTTATCTGAGTGAAATGGATAACGACCCGAAAACGGCCTGGCCAAGTCGCCCGATTAGCTTGATTTATACCAAAGCGGATCAATGTGAGACCTGCTTTGACGACCCCACGGAGTTCGCACGCAAGCACTCGCCAGGCCTCTGGCAGCATTGCCAGCAGCGATTCAAGCGGTCACGATTCTTCGCGTCCGGAGTTGCCGGCGCGTGCGGTTTCCAAATGGAATTGGGGGGGGGGCGACAAGTGCCGTTGCGAGTTGAGCCACGTGGCGTGGTTGAACCGTTCGCATGGTTAGTTGAGGAGATTGGCTAGTGAGAGTTCGCGCGGCGTTGAATGCGATTGTGTGGGTGCGATTGTCCCGAGAACCCGTTTCGGTACGGGGTTGCTTGATGCAAACAGCAACATTGTGAATCTTGGACGAACGTACAGGTCGGTCGTCACGTGGTGCGTGGCGGACGAGGTAGAGGCGGAAAGGGGGGCAATGTGCTTATTCAACAAGCCATTTTCACGTCCGTCCGCAGTGGGCGGAACGAAGGGTACCAGATCGCGGCGAGTAGTCCGGGGATTTCTGCCGACGCGCTGCGTGAATTGGCACAATGGGGTCCAGGACACGACTCGTTGTACAGCGAGTTGCCAGGTCCTGAGAGCGTCAACTTCCACCGTATGGAAAATGGCCTATTCTGTGTTTCGCATACCTGTCTTTCTGGTCGCGAGTACAGTGGGCGTGGCGGGCAGCGTCTCTACACGCACTCGTTTCTGATCCCGCCGGAACTCCTGCAACGGTTTGCCAACAGCCCGTTTCGGGTGATGGAATCGCTCGTTGTGAGTGGCCGCTGTAGTATGGCTCCAACCGTGCCACTCGAGCTCGAACCGATCAATCTCGTCGGACGCGCGGCGTTGGTTAATGGCGCTAACATTGAACATGTTGCGCGCATACTCGGTCCACAAAAACTCGCCGCACTGGTCAACGCCGGACTCCACGGGGAAGCGTTGGGAATCGCGTCTCCCCTGTCGGGAAAACGGCTTTGTAGCGCGTTGCTTGACCTGTTGCCGCCTTTCTTGCGCCCCGAGTACCCGTTGACAACCGGGCTCAAAGTCTCGGCGGTCCGCCCCTATCGGCTGGCTGTTCTGCCTGCCAAAGCGGAAGAACAACGCCGCGCAGCGCGGACGGCACGGCTAGATGTGCTTGATTTGACCAAGGACCTTCCAGCTCGGTTCACGCCGAACCGTGGCTGGCCGCTGCTGGTCTTTCAGTTGCTCAGAGACAAGCAGTATGAAACACTCGTGAACGTCATCGAGCACGCTGCGCACAGTGATGAACACGATTTGGAGATGCTGACCGAACAACAGCAGCAACGTTTAGCGAAAGCTGCCGAACCGGCGCCCCTTACCCAGCTTCCTGCATCAGTTTCCTGAACTCGGTAAAGAGGTAGCGGCTGTCGTGCGGCCCCGCAGACGCCTCCGGGTGATACTGGACGCTGAACGCAGGTGCACTGCGGTGGCGCAAACCGGCAATCGTTTGGTCGTTCAGATTGCGGTGCGTAACCTCCAGGTCTTTGGGGAGCGTTTCGTCTTCTACCGCGAAGCCGTGGTTTTGAGCCGTGATCTCCACCTGCTCGGTCGCCAAGTTCAGAATCGGTTGATTCGCCCCGCGGTGCCCAAACTTGAGCTTAAATGTCTTCGCGCCGCAGGCCAGCGCCATCAGTTGATGCCCCAAGCAAATGCCGAAGATGGGCACTTTTCCGATCAACTCTGCAATGGTCTGGATCGCATAAGTCACCGGCTCGGGATCCCCCGGCCCGTTAGAAAGAAAAAGACCGTTCGGCTTCAAAGCCAAAATGTCAGCCGTCTTGGCCGTGCCGGGAACCACCGTGACTCGGCAACCCAGCGTGTAGAGGTGCCGCGCGATATTTCGCTTCATGCCGAAATCGAGCGCCACCACGTGAAGATCGCTGTCCAGGTCTTCACGCTGCGTCGGTCCGGCATAATGTGCCCAATTACTCAATTTCTCGGTCCAGTCTGCCGATCCCTCGGGCAGTACCTCGCGCACCAGGTCGCGTCCCACCAGTCCGGGGCTTGATTTTGCCTTGGCCACCAAGCTGTCGTCGTCCAGGTCGACTGACGAAAGGACACCTTTCATGGCACCTTGGGTGCGAATGCGACGCACTAGCGCACGGGTGTCGATTTCTGCCAACCCGACAATTCCGTGTTGGGCCAAATAATCATGTAACGAGCCAGTCGAGCGAAAATTGCTGGCAATGCGACTATTCTCGCGCACGATGAAGCCAGCCAAATGAGGGCGGCTGCTCTCAAGGTCTTCATCGTTCACGCCATAGTTGCCGATTTGCGTGTAGGTCATCGTGATGATCTGGCCACGATAGCTGGGATCGGTCACAATTTCCTGATAACCGGTCATGGATGTGTTGAAAACAACTTCGCCATCCACTTCACCAACGGCACCGAAAGATGTGCCAGTGAATACCGTTCCGTCCTCTAAGGCAAGCTTTGCTGGTTGGGTCATCGTCCCTTGTCACATAAGCGGATAGGAATCTACCATTCGTCCAAGACGAACGAGTGGCCTAAAGTATCGCTAGCTGTTGTCCCGATACCCACAATACGGCTGTGGGTCTCCGGGGATTGAAACTTGCTTTACAGCTTGCTTCAATCACCGGGCAGCCTGAATTTGGAGGGCTCTTGTTGCGGCGAACAAGAGCCCTCTTTTTTTTTCTCAACTACCGCAGCAAACGCCCATCATATCGGGGTTCGCTCCCCAACTACTGATTCTCTCGTGCTGCTTCTCTCGTTTTGGCGGCGGAGGCTGAATCGCCATGGCGTTGGCAAAGGTGCCGGATTCACCGCTGCGACGCCCTGCATCGAGACACGCACGCAATTTCTTTTGGCGGATTATACAGAAAGGGCTATGTGCCCGGTAGGACCCCGATCGTTCTTTCGCGAGTCAGCCCCCGTTGCCGTTGGGCGGCGACGCGTAGTGGCTCGGGTCTTTTTGCATAAACCAGCCGATTTGCCGCACGGCTTGCCGCAGACGATTTTCGTTTTCCACCAACGCCATGCGGACATAACCTTCACCCGAGGGGCCAAAACCGCTGCCTGGGCTGACCGCAACATCGGCATGTTCCAGTAACATCATGGCGAAATCCATCGTGTTCATTGCCGTCGACCAGGGTTTCGGTACGCGCGCCCAGATAAACATCCCCGCTTTTGGCGGTTCGAGCGACCAGCCGATACGGCGCAACCCCTCGACCATCACGTTGCGGCGGCTTTGGTATTTCAGCGACTGTTTTTCCACTGCCGCTTCGGTGTGCCGCAACGCCACGATCGCCGCAACCTGGATGGCCTGAAACATACCGTAATCGTAATAACCCTTAATCGTACCTAGACCACGAATCATTTCGGCGTTGCCACAACAATAGCCAACGCGCCAACCGGCCATGTTGTACCCCTTGCTCATCGTCGTAAACTCGACTCCCACCTCAATCGCGCCGGGGGCTGCCAGAAAACTTGGGGGGTGATAGCCGTCAAACGCAACATCCGCATAGGCAAAGTCGCTGATGACCATGAAACCATACTTCTTTGCCAAGCGAACCACATCCACGTAAAACTCCGGCTCGACCGTGACGGTCGACGGGTTGTGTGGATAATTCAGGATGAGCAATTTGGGATGTGGATAAAGGTGCTGGCACGTATAGGCGATATTCGTCAGGAATTTCTCGCAGTCGCCCACTTCCAACGCGATCACGTTCCCCGCCGCCAGGGCCACCGCATACATATGAACGGGAAAATACGGAGCCGGGATGATTGCCGTGTCTCCGGCTCCCATCAGGGCCAGGCACATGTGGCTGAACCCCTCTTTCGATCCGAGACAGACCATCGCTTCCGTTTCGGGGTCCAAACGGACGCCAAACCGAGTCAGGTACTTGCTGGTGATTTCGCGACGCAGGTTAGCAATCCCGTTCGATTTGCTATAGCCGTGGTTACGCGGATCGTGGGCCGCCTCGGACAGTTTGCTGATCACTTGTGGGTCCGGTGGGTCGGACGGATTGCCCATGCCCAGGTCGATCACATCATTGCCCTGCCGCCGCTTTTCATAGAGTAGATTGTTGATGCGACCAAACATGTAGGGTGGCAAGCGGTCCACGCGCGACGCCATGCGGATGTTGAACGGGGCCGGAGCATCGCAGCCTGGTGGTTCACTCTGCGAGTCGGGGCTCTGTGAAGCGGCTTCTTGAGATTCAGTCTTTTCGGAATTCAAATTCTGGGAATTCATGTTATTCGCGCTTTCAACTTCTTGGTCGTCCAAACATGCGATCTCGCCTCGGCCCGTTCGGGATCTCGCCCGGCGGCAATCCCGTCTCACAGTCCCGTCCTCTTGCCAGCTCACTCCATGCGGGGCACTTCGACCACTCGCTCGCGGAACAAAAACGGGACAAACAGAACCACCACAGAT